>CAZQEN010000618.1:0-1527 GCA_964591605.1 uncultured Planctomycetales bacterium | reverse complement strand
CCGGGCAGACAACTCCGTGAGCGGCAGCTTCTTCGGGCGCCGGCGGTCAATCTGGATGAGGCGCAGCGTACTCACGTGGAGCACGTAATGCCTGAGATCTGCCGAAGAGGGGGATGGTTGTACCATATCGCGGCCTGCCAACCCGACCATGTGCACGTTCTGTTGACGGCCGATTTTGAAGGCAAAGCCGTTCGAAAGTGGCTCAAGCGTTGGACGACGCAGTCGTTGACGGAGTGTTGGCCGCAGCGCCAGACGTGGTTCGCCAAAGGCGGCAGTGTCAGGCACATCTGGGATGAGCGATACTTCAACGAAGCGTTTCGATACATTGAGGAACAGCGATTGACCGCCGAAGGCAAAGCATAACTTGGGATTGCTTGTTCCGAGTGTATCTGGACAGTAGCAGGCTCACAGAGCCCGAAATACCGGGCTCACAGAGCCCGGCTCTACCGGGTTGATGCCAGGTAATCCGCCACGCCCCGGGCGATGGCCGCGGCCATCTTGGAGCGGTACTGCTGCGTGTTGAGCTTGGCGGCGTCGCTCGAGTTGGTCAGAAAGCCGCACTCGACCAGGACGGCCGGGCGCGAGTGCGCGACCAGCACGCGGTAATTGGCACGCTGGATGCCGCGGCAGGCGATCCCCGCGGCCGTCAGCGCCCGCTGAATCATGCGGGCGGCGGAGAAGCTCTGTGAAGAGGCGCCCCGGGCGATGTAAATCGTCGAGCCCGAAGCGCTGCGGCGCGGCGCGGAATCGGCGTGGATCGAAACGAACAGGTGCACGCCATTGCGCTGAGCGATGGCCGCGCGGTCATCAAGCTCCAGGAACCGGTCGGTCGCGCGGGTAGGAATCACCGTGGCCCGTCGATGCTGAAGCAGCCGCGTGACCTCATTGGCGATCGACAGGACGATCGACTTCTCCGGTAGCCGCGAGACTCCCTTGGTGCCCGGGTCCTTGCCCCCGTGACCCGCGTCGATGACGACTTTCCGGCCGTCCAGAGGGGGCAGGCCACCCGTCGAGGGCCGCTGAGCGGTCAGCGGCGGTGGCGACGGCTTGGCCGGCTGCGGTTTGGGGGTCACGGCCCTCGGCGCGGGAGTGGGCTTCTGAGGCGGGGGTCGATAATCGGTGACCTCCGCCTGCTCAGCGCAACCGGCGAACAGGGCCAGCAGAGCGGCCGTCGCGATCCAATGTGCAGTACGTCGCATGCTCGGGGTTTCTATAGGCTGTGCCGTCCGTCCGTGCGGTCCGCGATGAACATCAGCCGGCCAGCCGCCATCGACAGGGAACCTCCGGCTCTAGGGGAATGTCGGCGAATTGCCGTCCGATTCCGCAGCCTTTTATCACATCGGGCCCTCCCTCGCGAATTGTCGGACCCCCGCCCGAATGGTAGAATCCCATTCCTGATGCCACGCGGCCCTCTCCGCGTGACCCTCGGGGCGTAGCTCAGCCTGGCTAGAGCACCTGGTTTGGGACCAGGGGGTCGCTGGTTCAAATCCAGTCGCCCCGATTGAATCGCAGCCACAGATCTTGACG
>CAZQEN010000617.1:0-1578 GCA_964591605.1 uncultured Planctomycetales bacterium | reverse complement strand
CACGTGATTCTCCTTGTCTATGGTGGCTAGCGAATGGCGGCGAGGACTCCGTCCGCGACAACCCGCACGCCGCGCAGCTTTCCGCCAGAAGGTGCTGCAAGGAACCGTGTTTCGACAACCTTGACGGGTCAGATGCGTGACGAGCCGCTCTGTATCACGCTCCGAATGGTGCCAGCGAGACCGTCAAGTGTCTATCGGGCTTTCCTGGTCGATACCGCGGCATTTACTTCAGTCAGCAGTAATTCGGTCACGGCGGCGGCCAGTCGCAGCGGGTCGATCGGGTGCGGCACCACTGCGTCGGCGCGCGACCACCGGGCCAGCCACGCGTCGTCGGCCCGGCCGATCAGAAGCAGGATCGGCGGGCACGAATCGAGTTCATCACCGGCCTGTTTGGCGATCCCCATGCCGCCGGCCGGCGTCGCCTCGCCATCGAGAATCGCCAGTGCCAGACTGCCTGCCTGGAGCAACGCCATCGCCGCGGCCGGCGTCGCTGCTTCGACGTACTCGACCTGCGGGAGATCGGGGTGCGGTCGCGGCCCCAGGGCCGTGATCACCTGACGCCGGGCAGCGACGTTGTCGCTGTAGACCAGAACCCGTATCCGCTCCCGGACCCCGCCCGCCCATGTACTCATGCCGCAAATGCTAAGGCGCGGTGTGGCGCTGGGAAAGCTCCTGATCCGATTCCCCCACTCACGCCACCCACCTGGGGGATGGCCGTCGGCTGACACACCAGCACTATCGAAAACGTCCTAGGTCACAGGTGGCGGCGCGCCATGCATCCGCAGCCATGTAACCGCCACCAATGTAACCGCACTGGAAGCGAGGAACGTTCATGCTGGCGAAGCACACGACGCTGGTTCAGTTCCTGATCAACGAACGACGAGCTCATGCCGGCGCCAGTGGAGACCTCAACGGTCTCATCCTCAGTGTGGCGCTCGCCTGTAAGGCGATCTCGAACCGAATCGCCCGCGGGGAACTCGCGGGCGCCCTCGGTTCCGCGGACGCCGTCAATGTCCAGGGTGAAGTCCAGCAGAAACTCGATGTGCTGGCCAACGACGACTTCCTCCGCGCCACTGAGTGGGGTGGCCAGGTCGCCGGGATGGTGTCCGAGGAGCTCGACAACCCCTACCTGCTGCCTGGTGAGTATCCGCGAGGCAAATACCTATTGATCTTCGACCCGCTCGACGGCTCGTCGAACATCGATATCAATGTCTCTGTGGGCAGCATCTTTTCGATCCTGCGGGCACCTCATCCGGGCGCCGACCCCAGTCCCGAAGACTTTCTACAGCCCGGAACGGAGCAGGTCTGTGCCGGCTACGCGCTGTACGGGCCGTCGACCATGCTGGTGCTCTCGGTGGGGACCGGAGTGCACGCGTTCACCCTCGACCCCGGGCTCGGCGAGTTCATGCTGACCCGCCAATTCATCCGTATTCCGTCAGTGTCCAAGGAATTCGCGATCAACGCGTCGAATCGCCGATTCTGGGAACCGGCCGTGATGCGCTACATCGACGAATGTCTGGCCGGCCAATCGGGGCCGCGCGGGCGGGATTTCAACATGCGCTGGGTGGCCTCGCTGGT
>CAZQEN010000616.1:0-1619 GCA_964591605.1 uncultured Planctomycetales bacterium | reverse complement strand
GGCCAGGTCGAGGAGTACCGCGTGTCGGGGCGCCTCTACATGGTCAAGGGCACCCCGAAGATCGGCAAGCCCTACTATCTCGTGGACTCGGACGGCGACGGCAAGCTGGAGTCGCGGATGAGCCACCTGAATTCCAACTTCGTCGTTCCGAGCTGGGTGATTTTCAGCTGGGATTGAGTCGCACGGCGGCGGCGGCTGCAGGTCGAGGGCCGTTCGCGAAGGTCTCCTTCGCCCCGAACTCCCGCCGCCCCGGTGCCGTTCACCCGCGCGCAGCCCACGAGGATGAGGGCTTGCACTCCCCGCCCCGTTTCGCTTTGCAGCATCCGCTGGCCCCGATGATTTGCGCACGGGTGCTCGCGGCGTCTCTTTACAAGCCGCAGCGTTTGGATTAATTAGTTGCCCGCAATCTTCACTGTCGTACTTCTGGTGATCGACGTCCAGAAAGTTGCAGCGAAAGTGTGGGGGGCTGTGAATGAGCAAGAAATCCTTGCCCGTAGGAATGTCGGACGAGGCTGCGTGGAGGGAAGGGGACGAGGAACCGGGGGAGGGCTACTCCGAGACCCCCGCGGTGAAATCCACGAAGAACCGGCCCGGCAAGCCGTCGCGACAACGCATCGAGGAGTACTTCGAACGCAAGCGGCTCGCGGAGGCACTGCAGGAAGATTTGGGTGATGATTTCTTCCAGCGCCTGAGTCTGTAACGACCATTTCTCGCCGCCGCGGCCCGCAACCGCGTCGCCCCGCGGTCGGCCCCGCTTTTCCCGCCCCGGCGAGCCCGCCCCATGCCGCCGGCGTTCCGCCGGTGCCCGATCGGGCCTATCGCTCAGTTGATCCTGTCCAACACCGCGGCTACCTCGTGTCCAGAGGCACACGCCACGATCTCGGACCGCAGCTTGGCGAGCTCCCCGGCGTGACTGTCCTTGATGATGCGCTTGATCTCGAGCAGGGCCGCGGGATGCACGCTGAACTCCTTCAGCCCCAACGCCAGCAGCAGGCGCACGTAGCGAGGATCACCGGCCATCTCCCCGCACATGGCCACCGCCTTGCCGCTCCTCTCGCCGGCTTCGATCGTGTGCCGGATGAGACGCAGGACGCCCGGATGCAGCGGATCGTAAAGATAATTGACCTCGTCATTGACGCGATCGATCGCCATCGTGTACTGGATGAGATCATTGGTGCCTATGGAGAGGAAGTCCATGTGCCGGACGAAAAGATCCGCGCAGACCGCCGCCGCCGGCACCTCTATCATGCCTCCGACCTGCATGCCCTCATCGAACTCGATGCCGCGCGCGCGAAACTCGGATCGCACCTCCTCGAGCAGCATCATCACCTGCTGCACCTCGTGCAGACTGGACAACATCGGGATCATCAGCCGAACCGGCCCGAGCGCCGAGGCGCGGAGGATCGCCCTGAGCTGAGGCCGGAACAATGACGGGTCCTTCAGGCACAGCCGCACGGCCCTGAGGCCGAGCGCCGGGTTGGCGGCCACGGGCCGGTCCTGATAGCCGCCGTCGACGGTCTTGTCGGCGCCGAGATCGAGCGTGCGTATCGTCACCGGTATGCCGTTCAGGGCGCGAAGCACGTCGGCCGTGCAAAGGCTGCGCTCTGCCTGTTGGTTTT
>CAZQEN010000615.1:0-1623 GCA_964591605.1 uncultured Planctomycetales bacterium | reverse complement strand
GGAGAGGAGTTGTATTGGGAGAGCATTGTCTTGCCAACTCTGCTGCACTGCGACGTGTGCGGGCTTGATCTCAAAGGCCATGAGGCACTTCATATCGCGGAACTTGGTGGACAGTTCTCCGTTCTCCGCGTTCGAGATGCCGCCGAGTACTACCTTGAGGGAGTTGATCCTCGTCGCTTCTTCGAGGAGGAATACCAGAACTCGTAGCCCTGACCCGAGTTGCTACGGGATTCACGCCTCGCCATCGAGCCGCACCAGGGCACCACGGATGCGCCCGTGCCCGTCCGGCGGGCGGGCGGCCACGGACGAATCGATGTTCGGCCACGATGTTTCCGCCCGGAAGCGGCGGCATGGCCCCCGACCTCTGACATCTCACATCTCACGTCTCACATCTCACATCCCACACCCGTTCTCTGTGTCCTCGGTGCCCTCGGTAGCCGGACTCTCGAATGCGCCCCGGCGACACGCCTCTCCATCCGCGTGCATCTGCGTCCATCTGTGGCTTTGACCCCTCCCGGCTTCGTGCGTCGCAAACAATTCCCTGTGCCGACGGATACCCGTCGCGGCGTCAACCGGCAAGAAATCAGCGGGATGGATTAGCGCTGATCGCGATTTCCAGGTATAAGATTCGTAACGAAGTCCCTGCATATGCACATGCAGCGGATCCCACCCCCATCGGGCCCTTTGAGGAGACAGAACATGAAGATCGTCGTTTTCGGCGGAAGCGGTCTGATCGGCTCGAAGCTCGTCAGGAACCTGCGGCAGCGCGGCCATGACGTCATCGCCGCGTCCCCCCGCACCGGAATCAACGCCCTGACCGGCCAGGGCCTTCCTGAGGCGCTGGCCGGCGCCCAGGTCGTCGCCGATGTGATGAACGCCCCGTCCTGGGAAGACGAGGCTGTGCTGAGCTTCTTTGACACCTCGACGCGCCACCTGCTGGCCGCCGAAGCCGGGCACGCGGTCCGCCATCACGTCGCGCTCTCGGTCGTCGGCACGCAGCGCCTGCAGGAAAGCGGATACTTCCGCGCGAAGCTGGTTCAGGAGCGCCTGATCGCCGACTCCGCCATCCCCTACACCATCGTGCGCGCAACGCAGTTCTTCGAGTTCCTCGCCGGCATTGCCCAGGCGGGCACCGACGGGCAGGTGGTCCGGCTGCCGCCGGCCCTCATGCAGCCCATGGCCGCCGAAGACGTCGCGGCGGCGCTGGCGGACTATTGCCTCGGGCCGCCATCGAATCGAATCGTCGAGATCGCCGGGCCCGAACCGCTCGGCATCGATGAAGCCGTCCGAAGATTCCTGACCGCCGCCGGAGACGCGCGGCGGGTGATCACCGATGCCCGGGCGCCCTATTACGGCACGAAGGTGAGCGAAAGGTCGCTCACGCCCGACAACGCCGATCGGCTCGGCCCCACCCGCCTCGACGACTGGCTGGGCCAACTCGCCCGCGCCGGGACAGTCGCTGTCTGAATTCAACGCTGAACCAGGCACGCCGCGGGCACGCCGCGAACGCTGCCTGGCCCCAGCGGCTGCGGGATGGACACCTCGCCATCGAGCCGCATCAGGGCACCACGGATGCGCCCATGCCCGTCCGGCGGGCGGTCGGCAACCGACGAGTCGATGTTC
>CAZQEN010000614.1:0-1679 GCA_964591605.1 uncultured Planctomycetales bacterium | reverse complement strand
CCGTCGGGCAGCAGGATCTCGGTCGCCTGGCCGGCGTAGATGACATCTTCGAGCTGCAGGTCGGAGATGCGGCCTTCGATGATGACCTCGGGCGGCAGGTGATGCCGGTACGTGACATCCGGCGGCTCGACCGACGCCATCGCGGTCGATTCGACCACATTGGCCGGATGCGGCTCAGTTCCCCGGACGATGGCTTTCTGCACGCGGTAGGCGGCAAAGACCGTGCCCTCCTCAATCCGCAGGGCGGCCGGCTGTGAGTCGGGCGTGACCTGGCCTACAGCATCCCCATCCGGTCCAGCGTGCCCAGCAGCAGTCGCGCCGCCCAGGTCCGCATCGCTTCCAGGTCGCTCGGAATCGGCGTCCGCTCGTGTTCCAGTTCCCGCGTCAGCATCCGCATCACCGCCTGCGCCTGCTCCGTCATCAGTCGGTTCCAGGTGAGCCACTGTTCCGTTGTCACCGGCGCTTCCGGCGGCGAGAGAACGCCCCCGGCTCCGTCCTCCAGGAGCGCCGCCATGAGCTCGATGACCGGATCCGTCCCAGAGGCTGGCGCCTGCTGAAATATCGTCCGCAGGGCGGTTGCTGCCGCCTTGCGCGTCGCGCTTGCGAACGCGCCCATGGATGTCCTCCTTCGAGAGTTCTTCCAGTTGTTCATATGCTTCCTGAATCGATAGTCCGTGTCCGGTGATGATCTCAGATTCGCTGGCCGTGGGTCCATCGTTGTCGATGACGATGACCTGGTGGTCGAACAACGTGCCGAACCGGGCGTACACGCTGCCGTCCATGCCGATGTTCGCCCGGACGCGGTAGCGTTGCTCAATGTCGGCCCACCAGTCGCGGAATGTCGGCCGGTCCAGGGCCATGCCGCGCCCCACGATCGCCACGAGCCGCCCACCGGGTGTGAGGCGCAGCAGGGCCTGCTCGACATGCCGGGCGCCGAACGCGGTGCTGTGGCCGCGCACGCGGCCGCCCGTGGCCGAGAAGGGCGGGTTCATCACGATGGCATCGTAGAATCCGCCCGCGGGCAGCAGGTTGTCGAGCCGTTCCGCGTCGAACGCGGTGGGCATGAATCCCTGGAGCGCCAGGAGGCTCCGGCGGCGTTCGTCGATCTCGTTGGTATCGACGTGAGCGCCGGCCAGGCGGGCCAGCACGGCGATGTTACCGGTCCCGGCACTCGGTTCCAGGATCCGCATCCCGCTACGCAGGCCGGCCAGCGTCACGACCAGCAGCGCCTCGGCCGGAGGCGTGCTGAACTGCTGTAGTTCCACCTGTGTCTCGTCACGACGGGACTGCCGCGGCATCCGCGCTTCCAGGGCCATGAGCATCTGCAACGTGCTCGCAAAGTCCGCAACGTCCGGCCGCTCGCGGTCCAGGTGGATGTTCATGCCCGCTTCGGCCGCGTCATATGCATCGCGTGCGTAGCTGGCCGCAGCGCCGAACACCTCCCGTGCCAGTTCAGCGACCACCGCATTGTCGAAACATGTCTCGGGCTGTGCTTCCAGCAGATCCACGAATCGCAGGGCGAAGTCGTGCAAGCGGCATTCTCGGGTACTGCGAAATGTATCGGTTTCGGGAACGGTGTGCGGTGGGGTTTCGAGAAGGTTGGACACAGAAGACACGATCACCGTTGGCTCGTGGGACGCAACACCCTGCGAAGGTGCGGCCACACTCGCCCAGTCAAA
>CAZQEN010000613.1:0-1862 GCA_964591605.1 uncultured Planctomycetales bacterium | reverse complement strand
GGGGTGGCATGGGCAGCTTCGGCTTCGCTCAGCGAAGCCGAAGCTGCCCGTGTGGGCCTCCCCACGGGCCCCGGCGCGCCGGGACCCATGCCACCCGCCGATTCTGTCACGGACCCCCCGAGCGCACGCACGCTCCCGCAGCTTGACTTACGACGCCGCCTGGACGACGATACACGCCGCGGGTTGGAGAGGCGTGGCTGCTGCGATGCACGGACATGCCCCTCACGCCCGTTCATGCCCTCATCGCCGGTCTGAACCGGCGCTCACGTGTTCCACGGTTCCCTACAGATCATCATCAGGAGATGCACCATGTGTCAGAACTGTTGCCATGCGCCGGCGGGTGGATTCTCACGCCGCGAAGTCCTCTTGACCGCCGCCGGAGCCGCGGTGGCCGCGGGTGTGCTGCCCGGCCGGGTCACCGCCGAGCAGGTTGGCCTGCCCGAAGAGAAACCCGAGCAGTGGCCCAGGATCCGCGTCGCCTACCTGCGCCCGAAGGCCGACTACTGGCTCGGCTGGCCCGGAACGTCGTGGGACGTGAAAGGTTTCGTCGAAAAATCGCGTCAGCAGATCCAGAAATACGCCGACGAGGTCAAGGTCACCGTCACCTTCGAGCCCGAACCCCTCTACGACCAGGCCGCCGTCGATCGATTCATCGCCTCCGCCCAGACCGACAAGCCCGACGGCCTGCTCGTCTTCCCCCTCCACATGGACCGCTGGGCCATGGTGCAGGCCATCGCCAAATCCGGCCTGCCGACGATTGTCTACTCCGTCCTGGGCATGGGCTTCACCGGGCATTTTGCCCCCGTCGCGAAGCTGCCGGGCGTGTATCTCATCTCCTCGGGCGATTTCTCGCTCAAGCCCGCACGCTTCGGCCTCAAGATGATCCGCACCGCTCACGACATCCGGCGCATGAAGATCGTCGCCATCGCCGGCGACAAGACGGGCGAGCGCAAACTCGAACCGCTCGGGCTCACCCTGCACTACATCCCGCGGCAGCGCTTCCCTGACACGCTCAAGACCATCGGCGACACGCCTGACGTGAAGGCCGTGGCCCAGGAATACCGCAAGAACGCCAAAAAGATCGTCGAGCCGTCGGAGGAGGACGTGATCAACGCCGCCCGCAACTACGTAACCGCCCTGCAGATCATGAAGGAGGAGGGCTGCCAGGGCATCACCATGGACTGCCTCGGCCTGGTCACCGATCGCAAAATCCCCTGCCCGCCGTGCATGGCCTGGTCGAAGCTGCTCGACGTCGGCGTCCCCGCCATCTGCGAGGCCGACGTCAACGCCGTCATGTCGCACGCCCTCTGCTGCCTCCTGCTCGACAAGCCCGGCTTCCAGCAGGATCCGGTGCCCGAGACCGTGAACAATACCTTCATCGGCGCCCACTGCGTGAGCCCGACCCGTCTGGACGGCTACGACAAACCGCGGGCCGAGTACATCCTGCGCAGCCACTCCGAATCGAACATCGGCGTCTCGCTCCAGGTGCTCTGGGAGGCCGGCCGGGACGTGACCATCATGCAGATGGTCGGCCCCGGCAAGATCATCCTCGGGAAGGGCAAGGTCCTCAAGAATCACGACACCCCGCCCGCCGGCGGCTGCCGGACTTCGGTGGAGCTCGCCATCGACGCCCCGGCCGACGTCCGCGAAACAAAGGGCTTCCACCAGCTCTTCATCGCCGGCGACCACATGCGCGATTTCCAGGCCTACGCCCAGATGTACGGCCTGGAGACCGAGCATATTTGAGCGGAACGCGGCGAGCCGGCACGGCCGAGCAGGGGGGTGCATCCGGAATGCACAGACGCGGCTCCCGGGTGGCATGGGTCCCGGCGCGCCGGGATACTCGCTGCCCGTGGGAGTGG
>CAZQEN010000612.1:0-1900 GCA_964591605.1 uncultured Planctomycetales bacterium | reverse complement strand
TTCACCGCGTGCGTCGGTATCGAGCACGCACACCATTTCAACGGGCAGCCCATCGGCGGCGGTACCGCCGATGATCCACTTGGGGCGGCCCCATGGCTCGGGTCCGCCCTCCCGCACGTCAGCGGGATCGTCGAGAATCGCCAGCAGGTCCGGCCAGAACATCCCGCGTTCATCCATCCGGTCGGTAAAGTGCTTCTTCAACCGATACCGACCAGCCGCCACACACCGGCGGATCGTTTTCAAGGCTCTGCGTGCTTCGGCGTCCATGCTCATGGTAAATATACAACAGAGTAGGCAGTGTGTCAAGCGATTCTTCGCGCTGTTTCTCGCAACTCTGTGGCAGGTACGCGGTCGGCGGGCCGCGGGCTATTGACCCGTGGCCCCTGGGCGTTTTCCCGCGAAAACGTGCCCCACTCCGGGGGGCGCGGCTCAGTTTGCGGCGCACTCTCACTCTCACGGGAAAAGCCCCCTGGGGTTCTGCTCATCGGCCACGCGGCCGGCCGCCTGCTCCAGATCCTTGAGTGGCACCCGGAGCACCTCGCGGTCGTCGACCAGGATGCTGGCCTGCCGGGCGCCACGAACTACCACGTTGCACCGCTTGCCGTTCGCCTCGCACCACCGGCACCAGGCCAGGAGCCACGCGAGCGCCCGGCCGTCCTGCAGGTGCCAGCCCTTGTCATACGCCTCGTGGATCGGCTCGGGGTCGTTCGTCACCACGGTCACGTCGGCTCCTCGAGCAGCATCGTGTAGACGGTGCACATTTCCCGGATGCGTCTGACGATCCGCTCATCGAAAGCCCTGTTCAACTCATCGAGCAGCAGGTTGCTCGTGATGTCCGTCGTGCACCCCGTCCCGCGTCGGTATCGCCGATCCAGCACGGCGTAACAGACCCGCTGAGAGAACGAAGTCTCACGCCGGCCCAGCCGTGCCAGGGACAGATCGTCGATGCCGAGATAGTCGAGGCCCGCCAGCTCTTTCACCACGTGCGCCTCGCCATCGGGGTACCCGCTCTGCCCATAGCTGCCCCGAATGCGCAGCAGCACATCCGCCCAGTTGGCGAACCGTGCCGTGTACCCGCGCCGGGCCGCATCAACGGCACGAGCAGCCAGAAGGTGCGATTTATGGCTTCCCACCGGTCCGCAAACGTAGAGTCCGCCTTGAGGCAGGCGTTGATCAGTCAGGCGTTCGAAGAGCCCGGAATCGTCAAAGGACGGCGCCTTGCCACCGCAGATGAACAGCGGCTCCACGCCGATGCTGCTGCAGAGACTGGCGATCGTGGGCCGGTGCTCCGGGTTGACGACCTCGCTCACGCCGGTCTCGGCTTCCCGCCAGTCAGCGACCCGGTCACAGCGTGGACAAAGACCGGGGCGCCGCTGGTAGTGCCATCCGCCGCGCCAGCCGCCGCACTGCCGGCAGCCGTTGCCGGGCGCTTTGAGGCGGGCATTAAGCGTCCCGTCAGCGCTGGTCGCGGTATCGCTCGTTGCTGTCAAGGCGAGTCTCCTTCCGGCTGTGATGAGTAGGGCGCGTACCCACCCTCGCCCCCCCGGTACTCCGGGGGGGTTGGGGGGGTATTCTTGGTTCATTGACGATTCCTGACGGTTCGGCTGACGTGGGCGTCAGGGTTTTCGGTCGCAAATGTCCGGGTTTAGTGTCGCAAATGTCCGGGTTTCTCCTCTCGGGAAACCCTGACGTGGATGTCAGTGTAAGGCGGTAACGGTTGGGTCGGTGCCGCCCACCGCCCGGATCGATGTGCAGCTCCCCAATAGATCGCAGCGCCTGGAAGCACCGCCGCACCTGCCGCTCGGTCAGCCGCGTCCGCCGGGCCACGTCCGCGACGGAGGGCCAGCACGCCCCGTCCTCGTCTGCCCGGTCCGCCAGGGCCAGCAGCACGAGACGGGCG
>CAZQEN010000611.1:0-1904 GCA_964591605.1 uncultured Planctomycetales bacterium | reverse complement strand
CAGCGATTCCGTAAGTAGCCTTTCGCCCCGCCCGTAACTTCGTTTCCTATTGAGCATTTGTGTTCCTGCCGACAGTGTCGAGCAGATTCGCATTCGGAATCTGCTTGACATCGGCTCGGTTATCTGTCATAATTATATTATGACCGACGGAAAGAGTGATTCCATTCCCCGCACGCACATGTCCGCGGCCGAAAGGGCAGCCCGATCAGAACTGGCCCAGTTGCTCAGTCAGCGCGGAGTCATCCGCGGCACACTGCTCGCTCGAAAGCGCAAGTGCGGCAAGGCGAATTGCCACTGTGCCCGCGGGGAAGGCCACGAAACCCTGCTTCTGGTGATTTCGGAGAACGGGCGAACCCGCCAGCTTTTCGTCCCCAAGGATTGGGAGTCGCGCGTGCGACTGTGGGTGGAGGATTACCACCGCGCCCGGAATCTCATGGAAGAGATCTCGCGCATCCACTGGGACAAGGTGCGCGACCGGCGGGACTGATCATTCTTCGGCGCATCCTGGCCTACGGGCGCAAGGTACTGTGCTGGGAAGCATCGCTGGATGCGATTCGCGACTCCCGGCCCCGGCCGCAGATCGCCACCCGGACCGTGGTTCGGGCGGTGGTGACGATGTTCCTGAGCCGGCGGGGCAGTCTGCACGCACTCGAACAGACCCGGCCCAGCTCGTTCTGGCGAAGCTGGCTCGATCCCGGCGCGCCGGGATTGCCGTCGGCTGACTCCATCGGGCGGATCTGCTCCCAAATGGATTTGGACGGCGTGCGGGCGTTGGGCCATCAAATCTATTCTCGCCTCAAACGGATGAAGGCACTCGAACCGCCCGGGCATGGTCTGATTCTGGCCATCGTCGATGCCCACGAGACCACCGCCAGCCGCAGACGCTGCTGCCCGCGGTGTTGCCAGCGGACGATCCACACGCAGGCCGGAGATGTGACCGAGTACTATCACCGCTATGCGGTCCTGCGACTGGTGGGCGGTCCCGGCGCGCCGGGATTGATGCTGGACGCCGAGCCGGTCCAGCCAGGTGAAGATGAGCTCGCCGCCTCCCGTCGGCTGGTCGGACGTGTGATCGATCAGTATCCGCGGGCCTTCGATGTGGTGGCCGGCGATGCCCTGTACGCCAATACCGACTGGTTTCAGTTCGTGCTCGGCCGGGGCAAGCATGCTCTGGCGGTTTTGAAGGACAACCGCCCGAATCTCATCGCCGATGCACGGACGCTGTTTGCCGCGCTGCCGGCGGAACTCGACCAGGAGGTGGGAAGCCGGCGGCGCCGCTGCTGGGACGTTGACCGCTTCACCAGTTGGCCTGAGTTGGCCCCGCAGGTGCGGGTGGTCCGGAGCCTGGAAACCTGGACCGTCCGCCGGCAGTTAAACCAACACGAGGAGGAACTGACTTCAGACTGGATGTGGGTCACCACCCTGCCCACCGCGCGGGCCTCGACGAAGGCCGTGGTGAGCATGGGCCACGATCGCTGGACCATCGAGAACCAGGGATTCAATGAACTGGTCAACCGCTGGCATGCCAACCACGTCTTTAAACATCATCCCACCGCCATGCTCGTCTTCTTCCTCTTCGCCCTGTGGTGCCTGAACGTCTTCATCGCCTTCTATCTGCGGAATCTCAAACCTGCGGCACGCGCGGGGCGTACCATGCTGCACATCGCCCAGTTGATGGCCGCCGAGCTGTACGCGTCTATCCCTCAAGGACCCGCACGCACGCCGACCTGACGTTCAGCGCGCATTCCCCGTGCCCGCAACCACCGCCTCTCAACCTCGCCGCCCCGAGGCCGCTCTTCCACGCGCAAATCAGCCCGAAAGCACGTCGCGAACCTGCCACCCACGCGAATTGAATGCAAAGCCTTCATGCATCGGGCCTACACGCCATCCCTGCGGAATCGCTG
>CAZQEN010000610.1:0-1950 GCA_964591605.1 uncultured Planctomycetales bacterium | reverse complement strand
GTAGAGTCGACGAGTGGCGCGGTGGTTTAGCGGTGGCCTATCTGTTTGCCGGCCCTTTCGGTTGCCGGTGCCTCACGAGCCGCCGCATGCTCCGTTTCCACTCGCCGCTCATCGAACCGGACGTGCGTATTTCACGCATCCGGCTCTCCGATTGGCTTTCATCGCAGGGCATGCGCAGGACGACGACTCTGCATCACGTCCAGCAGTCGCACAAGGCCCCAGTCCCTCAGGCTCTTGCCCGTGGGCAGGAGGCTCGTGCCGCCAGACCTGACCTTGTGCCGCCGCCGCAGAAAGTGCCGCACGCGATCGTACAGGTGGTTGTCGACGGCCCGATAGGCGAAGTAGCACGTCCCGTGGCTAAAGTAGTTCGACCAGCCAGCCAGTATGCGGTTGACCTGTTTCGCCACCTGCGGCCACGTGCCCACGTTCCAGGGACTCAGCACCTCGTGCAGCTTCCCCTTCACGCGCTCGATGCTCTTCTTCGACGGCCGGGCGTCCATGCCACGCGTGCCGTCTTTCGTCCACACCACCTGCCGCCCGAACGTATAGCCCAGAAAGTCAAAGGTCTCTTTCCGGGCATCACGCACGCACGTCTTGGTGGTATTGAGCGTCAGCTTCAGCCGGTCCATCACGCCCGCCGTCCACTCCATCGCCTCCTTCGCCTTGCCGCGAGAGAGGATCACGAAGTCGTCGGCATAGTTGACGATCCGCGCCGAGAACTGCCGTCCCTTGCCGCACTGATACCAGTACTTCAGGAACCGATGCATGTAGATATTGGCCAGCAGCGGCGAGATGACCCCGCCCTGTGGCGTGCCCACCTTGCTCTGCTTGCCGCCCTTCATGCGCGTGTTCCCATCTTCGTCCCGTTCCTGAACGGGGACTTTCAGCCACATCCGCACCAGGCGCAGCATCTGCCGGTCCACGACGCGTCGTGCCACCGACTTCATCAGCTCCCGATGCGGAATGGTGTCGAAGTACTTGCTCAGATCGGCGTCCACCACGTCCGTGTACCCTGCCTTGAGCGTCTGATGAACCTCTTTCACCGCATCCTGAGCACTGCGCTTGGGACGATAGCCGTAGGCCTCGTCCAGAAAGTCAGCCTCGAAGATCGGCTCCAGCACCAGCACGGCTGCGGTCTGCACCACCCGGTCCCGAATCGTCGGGATGCCCAGGGGCCGCTCGCCGCCGCCCGGCTTGGGGATCATCACCCGTCTCACCGGGTCGGGCTTGTACGACTTGTCATGCAACTCCTTCCCGAGCCGCTCCAGCCACCCTGCCCGCCCCGACGCCTCGATCTGCTCGAACGTCACCCCGTCCACGCCACTGCTCCCGCCGTTGCTTTTGCACAGCAGGTAGGCGTGTTCGAGAATGTCCGCCCGATAGACCTTGTCGTAGAGCTGGTAGAAGCGGAAGGCCGGCTCCTGCTTGGCCTTGAGATACAGCTTGCGCCGAAGATTCCTGATCTTGTCGGGGGTTGCCAGGCTCATCGCCAATCTCCCATGATCGTCGCCTTCCTTGCAAGCATGCCAAAAGTCAGGCCCCTTCCCTCCGCGGTCATTACCCGCTTCACCGGTACTATGGGCCTGTCCGACTCCCGGCCGGCCCGCCGCCTCTCGCGGCGTTCGCTCCCCGAGGAGCGGCTGGTCGGGCCTCTCACGTTGCTCAGAGAACCTTTCGCACGTGCCGTTGCCATTACCCCGGCGGCCGGATCGGTTCCTTCGGTTCTGACAACCGACCCACAACGGCCTTCGCCCGTTCGTTGGAGGCTCGGCGCCGCGACTGCGCTTTCGAGGCCTGCTCGGCATTCACTCGCGTTACGGCCCGTGCGATTGCTCCCCCGGCTATACCCGGAGTTTGCCTGGAGCTTCGATCCCGCAGGTTACCTCGCGAAACCGTCCAGACTGCTACCGAGGCGTACCGACAACTCCTCGGGCGGATCTCGCATCCGCT
>CAZQEN010000609.1:0-1972 GCA_964591605.1 uncultured Planctomycetales bacterium | reverse complement strand
TCCAGCGTGGACTGGGCGCCGACGCTGCTGGAGATGGCCGGGGTCGATGCCGGGCCGATGGAGCCGCTCGACGGCATCAGCCAGGTCCCGGCGATGCTCGGAAAGGGTGCTCCGCGGGACACGGTGTACTGCTATTTCCCGTTCTACATACCTGCGACTGGAAACCTTCCCGGCGTCTGGGTGCGGAGGGGCGACTACAAGCTGATCCGGTTCTTCTTCGACAACCCCGATCAGACCGACCGGTTCGAACTGTACGACGTGCTTCGCGACATCGGCGAGACGCTGAACCTGGCTGATCGGATGTCCGACAAGGTGCGGGAATTGAACGCGCTGATCGACGCGCACCTCAAGCAGATCCGGCCGGTGCTGCCGCGGGCGAACCCGGCATACCGGGCAGGCGCGGAACAGACGGAGCCGACGAGCAGAGCGGCGTCGGCTTCCCGGTTGTCGCTCGGGCCGGAAGCGCGGCCCGGACTCACCAACCTTCTGGAAGTGTTTACAGGTGTGTGGAGCGGATCGAGCCCGGAGGGGGACAAGGGCTTCGACTCGCTCGGGCGACTTGGCGTGAAAACGATTATCTCGGTGGACGGCGCCCGGCCGGAGATCGATGCGGCACGGGCACGTGGCATGCGATACGTGCACATTCCGGTGGGCTACGACGGGATTCCCGAGGAGAAACAGCGGCGGCTGGCGCGGGCGGTGCGGGATCTGCCCGGCCCGGTGTACGTCCACTGTCACCATGGCAAGCACCGCGGGCCGACGGCGGCGGCGTCGGCGGCCGTGCTGCTGGGGCTGATGCCGGCCGTCCAGGGCGTGGCGTTTCTGAAGCGGGCAGGAACCGCGGATATGTACACGGGCCTGTACGGCTGCGTGCAGCTCCTCAAGGCCGCGGATGCGTCGGCGCTGGATGCTGTACCGGCTGACTTCCCCGAGGTGGCGCAGGTGAGCGGGTTCGTCGAGGCGATGGTGCAGATCGACGAGCATTTCGAGCATTTGCAGTTGATCCAACAGGCCGGGTGGAAACCCCCGGCAGACCATCCCGACCTCGTGCCGCCGCAGGAGGCGCGGATGCTGGCCGATCTGCTGGCCGGACAGGAGACCGAGGCCACTCGGCACCCCGAGCCGGAGAAGTTCGCCGGCCTGCTGAGGAGTTCGACCCGCACCTCGATTGAATTGTCGCGTCTGCTGGAGTCCGCACAGCCCGACAGGGAAATGCTCGATCAGCATGTCGAAGCGCTCAGAGCGTCGTGCCGCGACTGCCACAAGAGGTATCGTGATCAGAAACACTGAATGTGATGTCGGCCGGTGTGTGGTGGCCGTTCATTCGGCACAGCCTGCCGCGGGCGGGACGCCATCGCCGGCTGCGCAGCGCTGAAACCGGCTGAAGTCAGCCAGATCCACGTCGCCGTCGCGGTCGATATCAGGGCGGATGAACCCCGCATGATCTGCATGGGCACTGCAGAGCGGGGGCAGCGCCTGGGCATCATACGCCACGCCGCTGCGCGTCGAGCACGCCTGGAAGATGTCGAAATCGGCCGCATCCACGTCGCCGTCGCAGTCGAAGTCCGCCGGACAGGGCAGTGCGCCCGCCACGAACCGGAACGTGATCGGTTCGGAATTCGCATACTGGGTGCTGCCTTTATCCTTGAGGATGAACGTGATTTCCCAGATGCAGCGGCCCGAGGCATAGGACGGATCCCGCGTGTCAAGGAGCCAGAGCGGGTGGAAGTGGGCCTGCGCATCGGACCCGATGCGCGATTCGGGGGGTATGCGCTCATTCACGATCGCATAGGAGGGTGTTTCTACGAGCAGGAGGGGGGTGTCGATTCGAGTGATCTCGAGCCAGATGTCCGCGCCGGGGGAAAGGGCGTAGATGTCGAGCGGCGGCGTTGAGACGAGCACCAGGCTGAAGCCGGGGATGGCCGCGCTGTAGCCCTCGATCGGCCCGCCGGGGGGGATGAAATCCAGCACG
>CAZQEN010000608.1:0-1978 GCA_964591605.1 uncultured Planctomycetales bacterium | reverse complement strand
TGCACGCCTGCGTGCCGGAATAGTCGAACTCGCACGCCTGGCCGATCACGATCGGCCCGGACCCGATGATCATCACCTTGCGGATATCGTTTCGCTTCGGCACGGATGCAACCTCGATGAAGGGGATCTCTCCACGACCACTACACATATTCGATCGTGGCCGGCGGCTTGGGCGTCAGATCATACAGACACCGGTTGACGCCATGGATCTGCGTGATCCGCTCGGCCAGGCGATTCAGCTTCTTCCAGGGCAGGGGGGTGACATCGGCTGTGCGGGCATCCACGCTCTCCACGCAGCGCACGACGATGATCTGTCCGAACTCGCGCTTCTCGTGCCGGATGCCGGTCGCCTTGTCCGCCAGCAGGACGGCCATGTACTGGAACGCGCCGCTGTCGGCGAGTTCCTCCTCCACGACCGTGGTCGCGGCGCGCACGGTCTCCAGGCGCTCCGGCGTGACCTCGCCGACGATCCGGGCCGCCAGCGCCGGGCCGGGGAAGGGCATACGGTGGATGATTTCACTGGGCAGCTCCAGCGCCCGGGCCACCGCGCGCACGCCGTCTTTGCGCAGCGTCTTGAGCGGTTCGAGCACTGTGTAGCCGTACGCGCTCTGCGGGTCGATGCCGAGCTGAGCCAGGATGTTGTGCTGCCGCTTGATGCCCGCGACGGTCTCGTCGATGTCGGTCAGGATCGTTCCGTGCAGGAGGAACTTCGCCCCCGACTCTCGTACCAGGCGGGCGAACACTTTCGCGTAGAACGTATCGGTGATCGCCTGCCGCTTGTCCTCCGGGTCGGTCAGCCCCGCCAGGGCGTCCAGGAACTCGGCCCGGGCGTCCACGAGCTCGACGCGAATCCCCATATCGGCGAACAGCTGGACCACCCGCGCGGGCTCACCCGCCCGCATGAGCGCGTTATCCACGAAGACTGTCTTGAGGCGGTCGCCCAGCGCCCGATGGCCCAGCGCCGTCACGACGGAGCTGTCCACCCCGCCGCTGAGCGCATTGATCGCGATGGCGTTGCCGACCTGCCGGCGCAGCTCGTCAATCTGAGTCCGCACGAACGCGTGAACGTCTGCTGTCATGGTGACCCTCCTGTGAAGAACGTCCGCAGCTTCCCCAGGCGGCGGGCGGGCAGGCAGCCTCATTTCGGATTCCGGTAGCGCGCAGTCCTTGCTTGTATACTCAACATCGGTGTCCACTCATCGTAGGGATGCACGGCTCCGCGAGGGGGTGCGGTCGCGGCCGTGGCCGGCATGTCGCCTCGTGCCATGATGCATCTCCGAGGTGCAGTGAATCGAGGGGCGAAGCCGGCCGGCGGGGCCGGTAACTCGCCAATGGCAGCTTAGCATCCCGCGGTCCACCGTCAACAGGTGAGGCACCGACCCCATTGCCGGGTCTTTTGACACTTGATGCCAGCCACTTGTCAGAACCCCGAACGTCAGTGAGGGGCCTTGCGCGCGGGCGGGTGGGTCCCGCGTGTGGCCGAGGGGTCATCCCGGCCGTGAATCAGGCCCGTCGCTCACGCTCCGGGTTCTGATCGGCAACCGCCGCTCACACTCCCGGCATTTCTGCAGATACCACCGTAACGTCCTTGTTGCTGGCTAAGGGCGGGCTCACGCCGTCGCCGCGACGGGCTGCGGCGGGGCGACCGGGGCTCGCGGAGCCGGGGCCGCCGGACGCGCCGGCGCCGGGGACATCGGCTGCAGGTGCTCGCCGAAACGGACGAGCCGGGCGGAGTTGAAGATCACGATGGCGCTGGCGATCATGTGCAGGAACGCCGCGGTCATCGGTTGGATGTATCCCATCGCGCCGGCCACCTCCAGGATCACGATGTACGCCACGCCAAAGAGCAGGTTCTGCCAGATCACCCGCGCGGTCGCCCGCGACAGGCGGATCAAAAACGGCAGGCGGCGCAGGTCGTTGTTCATGAGGGCGATGCTGGCCGAGTTGATGGCCACGTCGCTGCCCGCAGCGCCCATGG
>CAZQEN010000607.1:0-2013 GCA_964591605.1 uncultured Planctomycetales bacterium | reverse complement strand
GTGGACATCTGCCCGGTCGGGGCGCTGCTCGACAAGGACTTCCTCTTCAAGCAGCGGGTCTGGTTTCTGCGGAGCACGCCGTCGATCTGCCGCGGTTGCAGCACGGGCTGCGCGATCGAGGTCGATCACAACCGCGACCGGACGTGGCGGCTGCGCCCGCGGTACAACCCCGGCGTGAACGACTGGTGGATCTGCGATGAGGGGCGATTCGGCTGGCAGTTCACGCTCGACGAGACACGCATCCGCGAGCCGCTGGTGCGCCGGGGCACGCACGAGAGCTCGCCCTCGTGGGACGATCTGCCGGGGATCATCCGCGTGCGCCTCGAACAGATCGTCGAGAAGCACGGCCCCGGCTCGATCGGGGTGCAACTTTCGCCCGAGATGGCGTGCGAGGAGGCCTGGCTGCTGGCGAGCTTCATCCGAGGTTTGGACCCCGCCGCGGCGCTGGCGCTGGGCGACGTGCAGATTGTCGGGCAGGATGAGACGTTCCCGAAGAACGTCAATGGCGATACGAAACCCCGGTTCGTGATTCACGCTGAGAAGAACCCCAATCGCCGCGGGATCGAGACGCTGCTTGAGGGGCTCGGCGGCAGTGTGCTGAAACGCGAGGATCTCGTCGCCGCCGTCGCGGAGGGAAAGATCAAGGCATTGTGGGTGGCCGGCGGTTATGTCACGCCGGGTTGGCCCACGAAGCCGCTGGTTGAGGCCGCGGGCAAGGCGGAACTGCTGATCGTGCAGGACACGTTGCCCAATGCACTGACAGAGGAAGCGGAATTCGTGCTCCCGATGTGCGCCTGGGTTGAGCGCGAGGGGACGTTCATGAATCATCAGGGCAAACTGCAGCCCTTCGAACGGGCGGTTCTGCCGCCTGAAGGGGCGCGGATGGACGGGCAGTACCTGTACGAACTCGCGGGCCACACCGGCCTTTACCAGGCGGCACGCGTGCGCGAGTTGATGGCGACTACGGTGCCGCTCTTCGCCGATGTGTACGTGCCGCCGGCGAAGCCGAAGTATCAGCACTGACGTGCGATGTGAGATGTGAAGAGGTGGACGTTCGGCACATGAATAAGTGCGTATCGCAGAATCCTGTAGTGGCCGCCCCCCGTGGCGGCAGGGTACCGGCGAGACGCCGTTTGGGGACATGCTCCAGAGTGATTTCTGTGACGATTATCCTGGTCGCTGGAGGTTGCGCACCGCGCAGCGTCACGGTATCGGTGCACCCAGCGCACAGCGACAAGGCCAACCTGGCCATCCGAACTGCACCGTTCCACCTGCTGGGTAACAACGAGCACGAGCTGCGATACCTGGTGTTCGAGGTGGAGCCTGCGGCGTCGTCGGGCAAACCGGCCCGGGCGGACGACGGAGCGGCGATCTTTCCGGACATGACCTCTGTTATCAGCAAGGGTTCGGCTGGCCCCGTCGTCAACCTTGTCGTTGTCGAGCTTGAGGGCCTCAAGCACCGGAGCATCTTTGCCCACCCTGTGGCCATTGAGAGGTGGGACCTCTCTGTGCAGGAGCGTCATGGCCGCGTTCTGAGTTTCCCTGACCTGCTTGTGATCCTGGCGCGTACGCGGGATGACAACGGCGACGCGAAGATCGACTATGACGACAGCCTAAGGGCATTTTCGTATTCGCTCGCTTCGGATTCACTGAAGCCGTTGTCACCAGAAGGTTTTCACGTGACCCAGGCCACTCGTTCGGGTGATCGTCTTATTCTGGCGTTGGTCCAGCAGCAGGAGCGGCATGCGTCGCGCGGCGGTATCCAAGGTGTGTCAGTGTTCGCGAGCACACCCGGCCGCCTGGACGACGGTCATTGGGTCGTGCAGAACATGATGCCCTGACGTGAGGGGTGAGAAGTGAGAGAATCCCGGATCGGCGCGAGCTTCTCACTTCTCACATCTCATTCGGGAGCAAATGGGTGATTGGATAGGCCGAACATGCTCGACTTCTTAAAAACCCAGTTCGGTTTCAGCCTCGTCCTGATGGCCGTGCTCATCGGCATCATCCTGACGT
>CAZQEN010000606.1:1236-2094 GCA_964591605.1 uncultured Planctomycetales bacterium | reverse complement strand
TCGGCCTGTTTTTGCCCTGTCTGGCCGGCCCGGATCTGCCCCCGCCGCCGGGGTGCTGACATTGCCGATGGTCGATTTCCGATTGCCGATTTGCGATTCTCACGCGAGCGTGAGCCGCCACACCGCGCGGGCGGAGCGCTTAAGCAGCATGCTCTCCAACGCCACATGTCGTGAGAAGGCTCTGGCTGTGACGAACGAAGCTCCATCGGCAATCGCACCCCTGATTGCCTGCATCGCCATCTTGCTTTCTTGCTCTCTCGCCTCACCCTGCCTGGCCGACGGGCTGCGGTTGCTGGGCGAGGAGGTCACCATCACCCCCTCCAACGGCTGGTGGAACTCTTCTGCGTACGATCCGCAGACAGATCAGTACCTGGTCCTGTGGCAGAAGTTCACCACCGGCTCAAACCTGATGGGGAGGTGTTTGCACGCCTCGACGCTCGGGTTCGCCGGCCCGGAGTTCACGCTGGGCACGCCGATCGGCCTGGGCGCGCCGGCGTACATCCCCGATCTCCCGGGCGGGGCGGCGTGGATGGTGGTCTACGCCACCGATCATGACATCGGCGGCGACATCCTCGGCCGCATGGTCAACAGCAGCGGCCCTGTCGGCGCGGTGATCACCTTCTCGGCCGGAACGGGCGACCAGGTCGAGCCAGCCATCGCCTACGACTTCGAGCGGCACCGCATCCTGGTCGCCTGGTCGGACTATCTGACCAGCCCGGGGCGGACGATCCGCGGCCGCATCTTCCATGCCGACGGCTCGATCCTGCCCGGCTTTTCCCAACTGCAGATCGGCGAGTATACCTCCTACAGCCAGGCGGACGTGACGGCATTCGCCAGGGTGCTGACCGGCTGGTCCAT
>CAZQEN010000606.1:0-1226 GCA_964591605.1 uncultured Planctomycetales bacterium | reverse complement strand
ACAGCCAGGCGGACATGACCGTAGTCTACAACCCGGTCAGCGATGAATACCTGCTGGCATGGTCGGACCTGCGCAACGACGCGTACCGCACCGACCCCAACGAGAACAACAACAAGTACACCGATGTGTACGGGCAGAGGGTCAGCGCGATCACCGGCGCGCTGATCGGCCCCAATATCGCCCTCGATTCGCCCTATGTCCCTGGTCAGCCCTATGAGGGCGATGGGCTCGATCTGCCGGGCATTCTGGCCTGCAACACGGGCGCGGGCAGCCCGATGCTGGGCACATTCTTCATGCCCGTCCAGCAGCTCACCGGCCTGGGCTGGACGATGACCGGGCTGATCCTCACCGCCGACGGCTCGCACGACAACGGCATGTATCCGTTTGACCTCTCGCATCCGCTCCGCGGGGGGTTCACGGGCAACGCCTATAACGCGCTCGATGACACCTACATCACGTCGTACCTGGACAACGATTACGACCTGACCGCGCGGCTGCTTTCGAGCACGGGCCAGATCCTGGCCACGGCGAAAATCATCGCCCATCACGAATACGAGGAGAACTTCGGCTCGCTGGCCATCCGGCCGAGCGACGGGCAGTGCCTGCAGGTGACGACGCTGTTCGAGAACTTCGCCACCGGCGACCGGCCCAAAACCCTGGTGGCGCGGCGGTTCATCCGCGACCGCACGCCGCCCGCGCCGGTAACGCCGTTTGCGGCCTTGCCCGGCTCGCGCGTGGTGTACCTGAGCTGGACGAATCCGGCCGACGCCGACTTTGCCGGCGTGATGCTCCGTTACGACACCGCCGGTGCGCCCGCCACGCCGACGGAGGGCGTCCTGCTCGCCGATGTTCCCGGCTCGCCGGGTGCGGCCGGCGAGTGCACGCACACCGGCGCGTTTCCCGCCCTGACGTATCACTACGCTGCGTTCGCGCACGACGATCTCGCGAATCACGCCGCACCTGCACATGCTTCCGCCCGGCCGGGCGGCCTGGGCGATTTCGAGCCCGACGGAGACGTGGATCAGAGCGATTTCGCGCGGTTGCAGCAGTGTTTCTCGGGGGATGCGATCACTTATGCCGCCGGTTGCGCAGAGGCCGACTTCGACGGCGACACCGACGTGGACGCCGCGGACTTGAGCGCGTTTCTCCCGTGTATGGACGGCGCGAACCTGCCGCCGGGGTGTTGACATTGCCAATGGTCGATTGCCGATTGCCGATCTGGACGT
>CAZQEN010000605.1:0-2125 GCA_964591605.1 uncultured Planctomycetales bacterium | reverse complement strand
GCTAATCCGGGAGATTCTCATCCCGGACCGACGAACCCAGGGGTTCGGCCGGCAGACCCGCCCGCCGCAGGCGCTCTGCCCGGCTGTTGATGAGCATCAGGTTGCGGATGTAGATCACCGTTGGGAGCAGTCCGCCCAGCATGACGACGAGATCCCGTCGATGCGTCCCGTAGATGAACATCGAGATCGCCCCGCCCAGGGAAAAATACCAGAACGCGACCGGAACGATGCTGCGTTTCTGGCGTTCGCTGACGATCCACTGCCAGAAGAAGCGCAGGAAGAAGAGCCCCTGGGCGCAGAAGCCGAACCACGTCCACGGATCGCGCAGTTGCCTCAACAGATGTTGAACCGTCGCCCAGACACCGCTGCCGGGCGCTGGAGCGCCGACCGCCAGACCTGCCGCCAGGACCGGGAGCGGCAACAGCAGGATGGCCAGCGCCAGAATCGCGACACGAGAGACTCTGCGCCACAGACGGCCGGTCCGTCCGGGGCCGACTGCCCCCGACGATGCTGATGGGTTCACTTGCCGCAGCACTTCTTGTATTTCTTTCCGGACCCGCAGGGGCAGGGGTCGTTACGGCCGGGGGCCTTGTCGGCGTGGATCGGCTGGACCGGCTCGGGCAGCTTCGGCTCGTCCTCGGTCGGCAACCCGGCCTGGATCGCACGTTCCTTTTCCTTCTTGTCTATAAAGCGCTTGTCAAAGCGCCGGTTATCCATGGGCATCGTCGGGCTCCATCGGGCGAGGATGCTGCGCTCGCCACTGGTCAGGCGTCATGCACGTCACGCCGGGCGGACACCTGCGCAGCATTTCCTTATCCCAGGTGATCAGCGTAGCGTCCAAATCTCTGGCGACTGCGGAGTAGCAGGCGTCTGCGCCGCGAAGTCGGGAGGACATGGCAACTTCCGCCGCGAGCGCAGCCAAAGGGCGCGTCAGCGGAATGAGTTCCAGGTTGAAGATCCGTGTGATCATTTGCAGGAGCCGGCGAGGCGTATCTTCGTCGTCAGTACCGCGGGCAATTGCCGCAGCGAACTCGGGCAGCAGCAGGGCAGGAGCATAGACAGATTCGCGTGCACCGCGAATGTCCTTGAGGAACTCCAGGCTGGTCGCGTAGTGTGGTTCCGATTCCAGACATCCTGCAACGAAAACACTGGCATCGATGACCAGGCTCATCGGCGCATCTCAGAGAGCAACTCGACAGCGGACAGAGGCGACTTCCATTTGCGTGTCACTTCGTGAGCCAGTTCTTTCCATTCCCGCACCCAGTCATCGGTGGACTGCTCGATAATGACGCGAGTGCCGTCAGGCCACGCCAGGTCCCCGTCGACCTCGATCTTCCCGTTCCGCACGGTACCGGTGAGACTCATGACACAGCATACCTCTGAGGCAACTGTTCGTTACTCCACGAACGCCGAGTATAACCGTCCGCCTTCCGTCGTCAGCGCAGCACGACCACATTCACTGGTGCATCTCAGAAACAATTTGCACGCCGGCCGGTTGTCCGCGAGAGCTTTCGCTGACCCGTCTGACGAGCTTATCCCACTCCTCAGCGGCAATTCCAACAACAACGCGCGTGCCTTCAGGTATTGTCGCGCCCTCATCGAGTTCGACTCGACCGCCTTTGACTGTCCCTCGATACACCGTGTCTCACCTCGGTGACCAGTATAGCATCTATCCCTTCCGGCCGTGACATTGCTTGTACTTCTTGCCGCTGCCGCAGGGGCAGGGGTCGTTGCGGCCGACGCGGGGCTGGTCGCGGCGGATGGTGGCCGGCTTGGCCGCCTCGCCCTGGGCGCGGAGGGCGGCCTGCTGATCGGCCGTCGCGGCGCCGGCGAAACCCGCGCCGACGGCGGATTCATGGCGGGCGACCAACTGCATCTGCGGCGCGGGGCCGCCGGGCCCGCCGCCCGTGGTGGTGGTGCCGCCGTCCGACCGGCCGGAAGCCGGTCCCGCAGCCGGGCCGGCCGACACCTTGAAGATCATGTCCGTCACGCGGTCGCGGATGATCCTCCACATCTGGTCGAACATCTCCTTGCCTTCGATCGCGTAGCGGCTCTGGGGGTGTGTCTGATCGCCGCCCATCGGCCGCTGCATGATCGCGTGCTTGAGGTGGTCCATCTCGAGCAG
>CAZQEN010000604.1:0-2130 GCA_964591605.1 uncultured Planctomycetales bacterium | reverse complement strand
CTTCCAGTGGCTGTCGGACTTCTCGTATCGCAGGATCCTGCAATTCCTGTTGTCCGAGTGTCCGCCGCCTGATTTCGACTGTCCCGTCCGCGCCCCGGCCGATTATCTCAGCATCTTCGCCCGCATCGAGGTGGCCAAGCTCACCGCGAAGCTGAAAAACATCCTGCACCTGGAGATCGATCTTCCCGAGCCCGAGCCGCGCATGATCGGCGGCGACTGGGCCGTCGTCCTTCTTGATGCTGGCAGCAATGTCCTGGCCTCATACAGCGTTGTGCCGCGCGAAGACACCGACCCCCAGCCGGGCGAGGAGGTGATGGCGACAATCAACGAGGCCGTTCCCTGGGTGGCCGGCACTACGCGCATCGAGCTCCGCTATCAGGGTGCACAAAAGGACTTCCGCGCGGTGAGCGCCAGCAAGCCGCAGGCCACGGTGCTCTTTCCGAACGGCGGTGAGGTGCTCGCCGGCCAAAAGGTGACGCTCGGCTGGACCGGGTTCGACCCCGACGGCGACGACATCGGCTGGTCGGTGCAGTACAGCCGTGACGGCGGGCAGACCTGGCGAACCCTGGCCACTCAGCTCACGCCCGGCAGTTTCGAGGTGGATCTTGACCAGCTTCCCGGCAGCACGGACGCGCGCATCCGGGTCATTGGCGCCGACGGTGTCCATACCGGCTTCGACGTGTCGGACGGCCCGTTCACTGTACCGGCCAAGCCGCCGCACGTGGCCGTCGTCTCGCCGGTCAACGACTCAGCGTTTCGCGAGGGCGAGCAGATCGTGCTCATCGGCGAGGCCGATGATCTCGAGGACGGGCCGCTCCCTGACGCGAGCATGATCTGGATCTCCAGCCTCGACGGTCCACTCGGCACCGGCCGTCAGATTGCGGTCGCGCTCTCAGCGGGTACCCACCTTGTGACACTGCAGGCACAGGACAGTGATGCCAACGAGCGGAGCGCCGACATCACACTCGCGGTCATCACTGACTGCAATGGGAATGGCGTCGATGACGAGCAGGACATCGCGTCGGGGGGGAGCAGTGACTGCAATTCTGACGGCCGTCCGGATGCGTGCGAGCTCGACAGCGACGTGGACGGGGTTATCGACGCTTGTGACAACTGTCTGAACTCGGGCAACGCGGATCAATTCGACAGCGATGGCGATTCACTCGGCGATCTGTGTGACAACTGTCCGACCGCCGCCAACACGGACCAGACCGATGGCGACGGCGATGGAATTGGGGATGCATGCGATCGTTGTGTCGGCATCGCGAATCCCGATCAGGCAGATAGGGATTCGGACGGCGTGGGTGATGCCTGCGACAACTGTCCGGCGGCGGCCAATGCTGATCAGGCCGACGCTGATGGCGATGGGCCTGGTGATGCGTGCGACAACTGCCCCACCGTGACCAATGCGGACCAGGCGGATGCAGATGGCGATGGTGTCGGCGACGCGTGCGACAACTGCCCGGCCGCAGCCAATGCTGATCAGGTGGATGGTGATGCCGATGGAGTGGGGGACGCCTGCGATACCTGCCGCAACTCAGCAAATCCGGACCAGGCCGACGGCGACTCCGACGGCGTGGGCGATGCGTGTGACAACTGCCGTACAGTTCCCAATCCTGCCCAGGCGGATAGCGACGTGGACGGCATCGGCGACGACTGCGACAACTGTCCCACCGCCTCCAACGCGGACCAGGCAGACAGCGATTCTGACGGCATTGGTGACGCCTGCACTGCGGCGGGGCCGGCCGGGTCGAATGGCGGCGCCGGGCCGGCCGCAGGGGCTGGCCCTTGCGGCTTGGGAGCGGTGCAGACGCTCACGCTGGCCGGTTTGCTGTGGCTGGCTGCGCCGCGCCATCGGCTTCGCAGGATTTCCCGGACCTCTGAGTGACGGACGGGCCATCCTCTGGGGTAAAACAGCGGCTCGCTCGCCGCTCGGCCGCCGGTGGGCGCGGTGCGGGCGTCTCGCGTTTCGGGTCAGACTACACACCTGTTACAAAGCCTTTACAGCCTCCGGGCGGGATGGGTGGTACATTCGGAGCAGGGCCGATTTCCACGTTCACCACCAAGGAGATGGCCTGTGCGACATCTCACCCTCCTCATCGGACTGCTCCTTCCTGTCTCATCTCTGGC
>CAZQEN010000603.1:0-2137 GCA_964591605.1 uncultured Planctomycetales bacterium | reverse complement strand
CCGCGAGGCACTGCGCCTGCGCTATATCGAGGGGTTGACTGTCGCGGAGGCGGCGTAGCGGATGCACCGGACCGAGCAGGCGATCCACATGCTGTGTCACCGTGGGCTCAAGCAGCTCGCCCGCCTGATGGGCCGCACCTCGGAGTTTTTAAGCTGGAAAGCGTGAGACTGGAAGATGGATTCCGCTGAATCCGAGTGGCTGACTGCGGATCGTGAATGCGACAGGACCGAGGGGACCTGTGCGGGCATCGTTCCGGCGCCATCCGCGAGGGCCGGTCAGGAAGCGACAGCCATGGATGAACAGAGGACCCGTCGGATCGCCGAAGTGGTCGCGGAATATGTCGCGCGCCGCGGTCGGAGCACACCCGTCACACGCGAGCAGTTGATGGCTGCTCACGCCGACCTGATGCCGGAGTTGGCTGAGGAACTGGCGATCCGATCGCTGATCGGACAGGCCCGTGTGCAGGCGGGGGCGCAGGCTGCGGACTCAGACGCACGTCCCGACGGCACGGTTCAATGCTCTGCACCCGGCGCTCCACGGGCGATTTTCGTCGAAAGCTCAAGCGAATCGCTCACCGTCAGCCGGGTGAGCCTCGATCGGCTGACATCCCACTTGGGAAGCAGGCAGGAAGAGGCGGCCGCTGCCCCTTCCGCCGACAGCATTCCGGGATATCAGATCATTCGCGAGATCCACCGCGGCGGGCAGGGCGTGGTTTACGAGGCGGTTCAACTCGCCACCCGGCGCACGGTGGCGGTCAAGGTGCTGCTTGAAGGCCCCTTCGCCAGCGAACGGGCACGATGGCGCTTCGAACGTGAAGTGAAGCTCATCGCCGCGCTCAAGCATCCCAACATCATCATCATTCACGACAGCGGCATCGCCCACGGCAAGTACTACTTCGCGATGGACTATGTGCTGGGCCGCCCGCTCGATACGCACGTTCGCGTGACCGCACCGCCGCTCCGCGCGCTCGTGTCCCTGTTCCGGCGCATCTGCGATGCCGTCGCGTATGCCCACCGTCGCGGTGTGATTCACCGCGATCTGAAGCCTTCGAATATTCTGGTCGGCGAGGACGGCACACCCTGTGTACTGGACTTCGGCCTGGCCAAGATCATCGGCGATGAGCTGGCCGAGTCGCAGCAGGGGCTGGTTTCGATCGCCGGCGGGCTCATGGGCACCATCCGCTACATGTCGCCCGAACAGACGCGGGCCAACCCGGAGCTCATCGATGTCCGAACGGACGTCTACACGCTGGGCGTCATTCTGTACGAGCTCCTCACCGGCGGACCGCCGTACAGCACGACGAGCGACCTGCATACAGCGCTCGGGAATATCAGGACGATTGATCCGCCGCGTCCCTCGCGGCTTCGCAGAGATGTGGATGCCGATCTCGAGACGATTGACCTGATGGCCATGGCCAAGGAGCCCGAGCGCCGCTACCAGTCGGCGGGGGAGCTTTCGGACGATCTGCTGGCCTGGCTGGAAGGCCGTCCAATCTCGGCCCGTTCGGCCAGTTCGCTGTATGTCATCCGTAAAATCGCCGTCAAACACAGCTTCGAGAGCATCGTGCTCCTTGCACTGGTGCTGGCGGTGGCCGGCCTGGGCGGCGTCGCCGTGCATTCCTATGCCTGGGGGCGCAGCGCCCTGAGTCAGAAGGAACGCAGCGACCGGGCCGCGGCAAGCTCCCATGACGACATGGAGTTGCTGCGGGATCAGAGCACACGGGTGGCCCGCACGGAGAGTCTGGGCTGGTTTCTGCTGGAGTGGCAAGCCGGGCGGCTCCAGACCGCGCGGCGCCTTCACGCCTCGTTCCCGAAGAATTCGCCCGAGTTTGCTGCCACGGCCTTTCTGCTGAACAAGGACGAGACGTTTGATCAGCTCCTGCTCAAGTTGCCCCCCGACGAAAAGCCATTGGCGTATTTCGTGGCCGGCGAGAGAGCCTGCCAGCGCGGGGCAGCACAAGAGGCCGTCGAAGCGTATGAAGTAAGCTTGAGATCGACTGGCAACGGTTGGATGAGATCATACGTTCAAGCTCGTTTGGAGATGCTTGCTGCGGCCGAGGCCCGGCCCGCGACGCGTCCCGTGCGGTGAAGGAGACCAGGGGTGAACCGGCAGGCCAGGAGGCGACTCAGCTTGGAG
>CAZQEN010000602.1:0-2158 GCA_964591605.1 uncultured Planctomycetales bacterium | reverse complement strand
ATTTGAGTCTCCCGGCGCGCCGGGACACCTATCTCCCGGAAAAATGGGCACACCCATTCAGCACCGTCTGGCGGTTTTTCCAGGGGCCGTCCCGCAGGTCCTGCTTGTTCGCCGCGGCGAATCTCGCCTCCGGCGCACCCGGCAGCCATCAGAACCCCGAACGTCAGTGAGGCGCCTTGCCCGCGAATTGGGAAAGACTGCCGCTCCCGTGCCAGGCCTCCCGGCCTGTCCCGCCATGAAGTCGGCATGTCCTGTGACGCGTCGAGCGACATCGACGTTCCCGGTCCGGACGGTCCCGTCCGCGGAGGATCGTGCAGGCGATGGCGTCTGCACGGTCATCATCAACGGCCGGCTCTGCAGCCCCCCCCCATCACCCTGCTCGGTCTGCGAGGTCCCCGCAAAGAACCGCACGCGGTAAACACCCGGCCGGGCCGCGACGCCGGGCGTAAACGTGGCCATCACGTGCTGACCGGCCGGCCGGTAGGTGTGGCAGGTGTGGCACCGGCGTCCCGCCGGTGAGGTGTGGCACCGGCGTCTCGCCGGTGAGGTGTGGCACTGGCGTCTCGCCGGTAAGGTATGGCTCCTCCGATTCAACTTGCAGCACGATCCAGAGATGACCCCAGCACGAAACAGCCGCCAGGAGGCGCAAAAGCACAAGAGAATTCACTTCTTGTGCCTTTTGTGCCTCTTCGCGGCTCCCCACCCCGCGCTGCAGGATCTGAAAATGCGTCGCGTCCGCTTTGCCTGCCCTGTGGTAGATCCGGCTGTGCCCGGCCGTGCCCTCCTGGAGCAGGGCGAAGTGGTTGCCGCTCGCGGGGTTCTCGGGGAAGCTGACGAGGCCCAACGGGTTCCAGTGGGCGGCCGGATCGTCCTCAAAGCCGCCGTCGACCTGACCCCAGGCGAGACCTGCCAGCACATTCATCACCACGGCGATGGTACACGTCGCGCGCATCATTCGACTCCTGTCTGACAAGTTCGAAGCGGTCATGTTCCTCCGCCCCTTCGAGCATCCACGCTCTGATGTCTGCCCGCCTCGAACCGCCTCAACGGCCGCATCCATGGCCATGAGCGGGACCATCATCAGGGCCAGGGCCGAGAGCCGCACCCGCCGCCAACGGGCCGCCTTGCCCTCACGGCCGCGCCGCCGCCAGAAGGCCAGCGGAGCAAAGAACGTGGTGGCCGTCACGGCCTCAAAGGCCAGCAGGGCGTGCAGCGAGCCCTTCGACGGTCGCGGCTGGCCGGCGGCGTAGGAGATCCCACCCGCGTCGGAGGTCTTCCCAGCGGACCCGGTCAGGTGGGCTGGCCGGGAGGGCCGTCGCTCGCAGGCACACACGACGAATCGCACGGCTAGTGCCCTTTTCGGTAACACGGTTTCGGTTGTCTGCGCTAGGCCCGGCCTTCAGGCCGGGTTCGGGGCATCCCATCGGCCTCGAGCCCGCTTCCAGCGGGCTTCTCTTCCTGCTTCAGCGCCGGCCTATGGCGTAGGCCGGGACGAGAATGCCGGTGAACCGCCATCGGGAATCCGCTGCCGCCCGGTGATCCGGTTCGCCACGGCGAATCTCGCCCGCGGCGGACATGAATGCCGGGCCTGCGCGCCCGGCACGAAACTCTCATACCGAAAACGGCACCACAGACTCCACTCGATCTCTACGCCCTGGCAAGTACCCGTCACGGTCCCATTGTATTGATTCTTCAGGCTCCTCAGCAATCCACGCAGTATTCGCTCTGAGGCGTTCCTGTCACCAGGCGAAAAGGTGTCACCCATCAGCCCCCGGCCCGGACGATCCATCGCCTCCACTGACAGACAGGCACAGCATCCATTCAGAACCCAGAACGTCAGTGAGGGGCCTTGCGCTCGGAGTGGGTGATCTCACCCGCGGCCGAGTGGTCCGCCCACCCGTGAGCCAGGCCCGTCGCCCTTGACAAGCCAGGAACGCATTCGCGCGTAAGAGCGGCCAGGCCACCTGGCGCGTCAAGGCTCGCTCCCCCTCCTCTTTCGTGTTTGCGCACTGTCGCGCTGTCGCGATCCTCCGTTTCGGCCGCGGCCCAGTTCCGCTCTGCGAGCTCTGCGTCTCTGCGGTTCCATCCATCCCCGCTCCACTCCCCGCCCCCCGCACGGAGCACGCGACGTGTTTCATTCACAAAGGGACACCCCCTG
>CAZQEN010000601.1:0-2200 GCA_964591605.1 uncultured Planctomycetales bacterium | reverse complement strand
CCGAGCAGGGCCTGCAGGAACAGCTCAACTGCTACAAGGCATTCATCGAGAGCTGGTCCAATACCCCGCAGGTCGGCGGAATCATCTGGTGGGAATGGGCCGACGTGCCGGGCGGACCGGAGGATTACAGCTACATCCCCAAGGGCAAGCCGGCCGAGCTCGAGCTGCGCCGCTGGTTCGCCCGGGTGCGCTCGCCGCAGGGCGGGGCGGCCTCTCAGCCCGCGAACGCGCAGGCCCGGTAGAACCGTGTCAAACTGTTTCATGGAGCGCCGCCATGACAGGGTGGCGCACCGGTGCGGCATCCGCCGCGGCATGCCAGGCACCGGTGCCAGGTTGCTCCTGCCGCCGGAATGCGGCACCCCCCTCGACTGCGAGGCGAAAAACCGACATGTCCGTCCCCGCCCGGTCTGGCCGCAACCGCTGTAAGGTTCGGCTGCGTTGATCTTTGCATTCGGTGACGCAGCGGCATCAGGGGCGATCGTCTGACGCCGCCTCTTGCCAAGGGGTCTTGATTTTTCTGCGATCCTAGCGCTTTCTTAACACTTAGAGGGTAGGATGCGGATGGTCCGGGCGCTGGGCCGCCGGACGATCGACATTCTGGCCGCGTTCGTTCCGACCGAGGGTTCTGATGAACACCGCATGTGACCCTGTCCGGCGCAAGTATGTCACGGGTTGGTTCTCGCCGACGCAGCTCGATGTGATGGTGCGGTTCTACCGCCTGGAGGGGCATGCTTCGTCCGTGAATTTCGAGGCCGAGGTGTTGCGCGCGGGCGACGTGGCCGAGACGCTGCGCGGCAACGACCTGGGCAGCCTGCAGAGCACGGTCCTCGCCAAGTACACGTCAGAGACGCAGTGAGACCGCCCCCCCGCCGCCCGGCGGTCAGCGCCGAACCGCCATCACCCGTTGCAGCCAGGGTTTCCCGGTATGTTGGGGCCCGAAAAACACCTCTGAAAGATGCCGAAATCGTCCAGATCGACATCGCTGTCGCCATCGAGATCCTTGTCGCCGCAGCCGGGCGGGTGGCCGACCTCTGATCGCGAGTCGCAGCCGGTCAGCCCGGTGAAATCGTCGACGTCCACGTCTCCGTCGCTGTTGAAGTCGCCGGGAATCTCGGGCGGGCAGCCGTTCTCGTCGACCTGGCTGCCCGGCACGGTGCTCGGACACAGGTCGCACGGGGCCGGCACCCCGTCGCCGTCGGTGTCGGCCCCGCAGGTGGTGTGATCGCCGCCGTACGTGCCCCCGGCGAGCGAGCAATCCTCCGACGCCTGCTCCGTGCACGCACCCGCCAGGCAGCACGAGCCCTTGATGCGGCAATCGGAGCCGGCGCACGTCGACCCGTGTCCCTGGAAAGTGCCGTTCTGAGCCGCGCACGCATCCGGGCTCACCTGGTCGCCCGTGCACGCCCCGTCCGGCAGGCAGCACGCCCCCTTGGGGAAGCACACATACGTGGCGCAGGTCGTGCCATCCCCGGCGTACGTGCCGCCCTGGTTGGTGCAGTCGGCGAGGCTCAGATCCTGGCAGGTCTCCCCGGCCGCAAAGCAGCACGCCGCCGACAGAGCCTGCCCCTCGTACGCCAGCGTCACCTCGACGAATTCACCGGTGCATTCATCATTCACGTTGGCGGATGGAGCGATCGTCACCGCCACACTGCCGTTTCCGGCCCACGTCTGGATCTCGGCCAGCGAGAAGGACGCGATCGAGCTTCCCGGTGCGCAGAGGGGAGCCTGATCATTGATGCCGGTGTTGTCGAACCGGTCGTCACTTGGATTGTTGTTGAAGAGCGGTCCGAACTGGACGCCTTCGACACTCACGTCGAGATACTCGACCGACGAATTGAGATCCCCGCTGGCCCGGACCCGCAGCGTGCCGCCCGCCAGCGGCGCGGGCACGTTCGTAAACGTCAGCGTGAACGCACCCCCCGGCGGATCGGCGAATCCGTCCTTTCGCAGCGTCACGGAATACGGCACGGCCAGGGCATGGGAAGCCAGGATCGACAGCACGCAGGGGACCAGGACGCGGGATGGGTCAGACATGGTGTTCCTTCCTCTCAGGTGATCGTGACCCCGGCGACGATATCGCAGGGTGACAGCAGCCACTCAGGATAACAGTTGTTCCCGTCGGAGGCAAAGGGGGTGGGTTGTCGACCAGCGATTCCGCAGGGATGGCGTGTAGGCCCGATGCATGAAGGCTTTGCATTCA
>CAZQEN010000600.1:0-2203 GCA_964591605.1 uncultured Planctomycetales bacterium | reverse complement strand
ATCGACCACTTCCTCGACAAGTACAACGGGGTCAACAACCGCAACCTGCGCCGGATCTCGCGCGACCTGCTGAACCTGCTGCTGCGCTACCCCTGGCCGGGGAATGTGCGTGAGCTGGAAAACGTGATCGAACGGGCGGTCGTGCTGTCCCGCGACGAGGATTTCACGGAAGATCTGCTGCCGCTGACGATCCGGACGTTTGCGGACCAGCTCCGGCCGCTCTCGCGGGGAGAAACGAGCGACGACCTGCTCAAACGCATCGTGACGCACGCGATGGATACGCCGGGCATCGAGGGCCAGTCCATCTGGGACCGCGTCACGCAGCAGATGGAACGCACGCTCATCGAGGAGGCGCTGGTCCGCTGCGAGGGGGTCAAACTCAAGGCGGCCGACTACCTGGGCATCAACCGCAACACGCTCAACAAGAAGTATCACGAACTCGGCCTCGACGGCTCGAATCCGCAGCCGGTGTCCAGCGTTCCACAGGCGTGAGCGTCGCGCATCGGTTGACGGGCCTCGGGGGCCCAGGAGGAGTCGCATATGGACGCGGACGGACCGGGCGGCGGGCGCGTGAATCGGCGCAGCGTCATCAAAGGCATGATCGGCGGAGCGGCCGCGGGCGGCTGGGGGGCGGCGGGCGCGCAGGGGCAGAGCGAGCCGGCGGCCGCCGCGGGTTCCCCACGATCGAGCGCGGCCGAAGGTCCGGGCAACGAGTCGCGGCTGATCTGGCGGCTCGAGCGGCCCGAGCCAGCTCTGCCCAGCTCCTACTTCTGGACGTGGGACCACAGCACGAACTGGGTCTGGGACGACCCGGGAATGCTCAATTTCGGCTGCTACAACCGGTATCTCAAGCAGCCGGCGACGTACGTGGAGGATTACCGGCGGCTGACCGACCTGGCGGCCGGGCTGGGCGTCAGGGGCGTGCTCATCTGGGGCTTTCTGCGGAGCAGCCACGGCGGCATCGAGTCCGCCCGGCGCGTGGCGGACTACGCGGCGTCGAAGGGGGTGGCGATCACGCCCGGCGTGGGCACAAACTGGTACGGCGGGGTGTACTACGAGGGCGAGCATCCCTTCAACATCGAAACGTTCGCGAAAAACCACCCCGACGCCCGCTCGATGGACGAGAAGGGGCAACTCCTGGACAACAGCGTCTGCCCGCTGCACCCACGTTTCGTGGAGTGGCTCCAGAGCGGCATGCAGTGGCTCTTCCGTGAATTCGCGGTGGGCGGGGCGAACCTCGAAAACGGCGACTTCGTCGTCTGCCACTGTCCGCGGTGCAAGGCCCAGACGGCAGAGTGGCCGTCCGGGGAGCCGGACTTCTGGCGGCATCAGTACCTGGGTTACGATCCGGCCCTGCGGGCGATCGAGGGGCAGCTCAAGGACAAGCTGGTCACGTGGGCGACGTACAAGGGCTTCGTGCCCGGCCAACCGAAGGATCAGACGCACACGCATGCGTACATGGAGTGTGAGCGTCCGGCCGTCGTGGACAAGATGCCGGCCGGGGGCGTGTGCCAGTGGACGCTGACACACATGCTGCGGGCCGAGCCGCTGCCGCTGACGCGGTACCTGGACAACGGCGTGCCCGACGAGGCGCTGTCGAGCGAGCACTGGCCGGCCGGCCTGAAGCCGCCCACGCGGCGCAGCGCGGGCTTCATCCACCAGGGCAGCCAGTGGCATCGCGCCACCCGCTACGACGCGATCGTCAGCACGATCAAGGAGGGCTGTCTGCGGGCGTACCGGGCCGGGCTCGAAGGAGTCAGCATCCACGGCGAAGTCTCGACGCTGCACATCCCGTGGGCGCTCAACTACCTGGCGTTCTCGCATTTCATTCACTGGCCGGAGGATTCGCTGCGCGACTGGGGCCGAAAGACGCTGGGGCAGGTGCTGGGCTCTCACCAGGAGGGCGAGGCGTTTGCGGAGCTGTTTGCCCACTGGCAGGCGCGGACGCTCTCGGAGGCTCAGCGCAAGGATCTCGCCAGGCGCCACCGCGATCTGACTGGCGAAGTGGCAGCAGGCAGGCACCTGACGCGCTGGCGGTTCTGGAACTGGCTGGCCCGGGTGGCCTCGCAGGGCCAGGACTCCCAGACGGCCAGCTCATTCTGAGCGTGTCTTCCCGGACCCGGCGATTCTGTCACGGACCCAGAGTGGCCGGGTCCGTGACAGCTTGGGCGGGGTGGCATGGGCAGCTTCGGCTTCGCTGAGC
>CAZQEN010000599.1:0-2264 GCA_964591605.1 uncultured Planctomycetales bacterium | reverse complement strand
GATCGTGCTCGCTCATGGCCGGTCGATTCGGGTCGGCTCGCAGTTTGACCCGGAGGTTCTGACTCGTTTGATCGCGGCGGTGGAGTCATGCTGACGCTGCCGTCGTCCGTCCGCGTGTTCCTGTGCCTGGTGCCGGCGGATATGCGCCGGAGTCTGGACGGCCTGGCGGCGCTGACGCGGGAGGTTATCCGCGAGGATCCGCTGAGCGGCCACCTGTTCGTTTTCTTCAATCGCCGTCGCGACCGTGTAAAAGTCCTCTTCTGGGACCGCTCAGGCCTTGCCCTTTTTTACAAACGGCTTGAAAAGGGAACGTTTGGACTCTCGGCATTTGAGAAGAACGATGCTTCGCGAGCCGAGATCGCATCCGTGGAACTCGCGTTGATCCTGGAAGGCGTCGAGCTGGCCGGTGCGAAGCGCCGCCCGCGATTCGCGCTGAGTCGCTCCGCGTGATGTGGATAAGTTTTTTGCGAATCTGTTTATTTTTCACTGGCTTTTCGGACACCAATAGGGTATATAGAAGTACCGGAGTTACGGACGGCTTCGGATGCCTGGTTTGAGCGAACTTCCCACCCTTGGAACGATCCCGCAAAGACAAGAATGCCAAGCCGCGGGCCGCCGGCCCCAGGCCCGATCCGCTGCCGACCAACGTGCAGGACCTGCAGGCGATGGTGATCGCGCTGCAGCACCAGGTGGCGCAGCTCCAGCGGATGCTCTTCGGCCGCCGCAGCGAGAAGCTGCTGGGGGACCATCCGGGCCAGGGGTTTCTGTTCGGCCGCATCGAGCCGCAGGAACCTCAGGCCGAACCGAACACGCCGCAGGCATCGACCGAACAAACCGCCGCACCTGAGAACGACTCGTCCGCCGAGGACGAGGAGCCGGCTGCCGCACGGCGGACACGACATCGTGGCCGCCGGCCGCTGCCGACGCACCTGATGCGCTGCGTTCACGAGATCCACCCGTCCGCCGAGGAGCAGACCTGTCCCTCCTGCCATCACGACAAGATCCTGTTCGGCGCCGACGTGACCGAAGAACTGGAAATGATCCCGGCCAGGTTCTTCGTGAACCGCTACGTCCGCCACAAGTATGCCTGCCCGCACTGCGAAGGCTCGGTGAGCCAGGGGCCGTTGCCGCCGCGTCCTCTCGACAAGGGGATTCCCGGGCCCGGCGTCCTGGCCGACCTCGTGGCCGGCAAGTACGCCGAACATCTCCCGCTGTACCGCATGCAGGAGCGCTATCGGCGGGCCGGGATCGAACTGACACGATCGACCCTGTGTGACTGGGTGAGCCATGTGGCCGGCCTGACGGCGCCGATCGTCGAAGCGCTGAAACGCATGGTGATCTCATCCCGCAAGATACACACGGACGACACGCCGATCACGGTGCTCGATCCGGGCGCCAAGCCGGTGGGCTCCCGCCGGGGGTACATGTGGGTCTACATCGGAGATCACGATGACGTGGTGTTCGACTTCACCGATTCGCACCAGCGCGACGGACCAGCGTCGTTCCTGAAAGACTATCGCGGTTATCTCCAGGCGGATGCGTTCAGCGGATACGACGGGATTTATACCAACGGCCTCATCTGGGAAGTGGCCTGCTGGGCGCACGCGCGGCGGAAGTTCTACGACACGCTTGTGCACTACCCGACCGAGTCGCGGCGCGTTCTCGATTTGATCGGTCGATTGTACGCGGTGGAGTCGCGGGCCAGGGCCTTGATGGTCAAACCCGAGAGACTGCTGGCCTGGCGGGGGCGGTTCAGCCGCCGGCGACTGGCCCAGTTGCGCCGGTACCTGGACCACCTCGCTCCGCAGGTCCTGCCCAAGAGCCCGCTGGGCAAGGCGATCCGCTATACGCTCAAGAACTGGAAGGCGCTGAACCGCTACACGGAAGCGCCCTGGCTCAATATCGACAACAATCTCTCAGAGCGGCAGATCAAGCAGCTCGTCATCGGCCGCAAAAACTGGCTCTTCGCCGGCAGCGAGGACGGCGCCCGCAACGCCGCCATCCTGTTCAGCATCGTCGTCTCCTGCAAACTCGCCGGCGTCGATCCCTTCGCCTATCTGCGCGACGTGCTCACGCAAATCCAGACTCACCCCGCCGACCGTGTCCACGAACTCATCCCCCGCGAGTGGAAAGCCCGCCTGGGCACAGGCACACCGCCCGTCGCTCCCGCCGCCGCATGATCCGGCCTTGCCCCGTCATGGCTCACCGCACCTGGAGCCGTCGAACGCTCACGTTGCACCTGCATAGCTGCTATTGCTGGAGAG
>CAZQEN010000598.1:0-2272 GCA_964591605.1 uncultured Planctomycetales bacterium | reverse complement strand
CGGCCTGCCCGTCACCATCCGCCTGCTCGACCCGCCGCTGCACGAGTTCGTGCCGCAGAGCGAGGACGAGCGGGCCAGACTCGCCGACAGCCTCGGGATTTCGCTCGAAGAGCTCGCCCGGCGGGCCGACGCCCTCCATGAGGTCAACCCCATGATGGGCCACCGCGGCGTGCGCCTCGGCGTCACCTACCCCGAAGTCAGCGAGATGCAGATCCGGGCGATCCTTGAAGCGGCAGCCGAGCTCACGAAGGAAGGCAGTAAGGCCATGCCCGAGGTCATGATCCCGGTCACCTGCGACGTGAGCGAGCTCAGGAACCAGAAGGTGCTCTTCGACCGCGTCAAGAAGGAAGTGCAGGAGAAGTTTGGACTCAAGAAGCTCGACGTGCTCTACGGCACCATGATCGAGATCCCGCGGGCCTGCCTCAAGGCCGGCGAGATGGCCCAGGCCGCAGACTTCTTTTCATTCGGGACCAATGACCTCACGCAGATGACGTTCGGCTTCTCCCGCGACGACATCGGCGGCTTCGTGCCCGATTACGTGAGCAAGGGCCTGCTTCCGGCCGACCCGTTTCAGACGCTCGATCAGACCGGCGTCGGCGAGCTTATCCAGCTCGCGATTGCCCGCGGACGTGCGACCACGCCCAACCTCAAGGTCGGCATCTGCGGCGAGCACGGCGGCGAAGAGGCATCGGTCATCTTCTGCCACCGCGCAGGGATGAACTACGTGAGCTGCTCGCCTTACCGCGTCCCCATCGCACGCCTGGCCGCCGCCAAGGCGGTTGCTCTCGAAAGGGCTGCCCCCAAAGGCAAAGGCAAGGGCAAGGCGTCCGGCGGCAAGGCCGGCAAACGCCGCTGATCCCACTGCGGGAACACTGGCTCGTCCTCCAGCCCCGAATGCGCCCCTGGTGGGGCACCTCCCTTGTTGCGCCCGGCGAAAGATCCGGGCATCGGCCGGCCAATACCCTGGTGTGCCGGACAGCCGGGCCAGCTCAGGTTGGCATGCGAGCCATGCCTGCCCGGAGCATACCCGCACCATGCCCCGGAGCTACCGGAGCGCGTGCGATGTCTTATAATGTCGGGCGAGGGCCAGTCTCAACACGGGTGAACTGATGAAACGACTCATGACGCGGTGCGCTGTGCCGCTGGCGATGGCCGCCATGCTGGCGTGCGGGCAGGGCTGTCCGACGACTGACCCGAACCCCAATCCCGACGGGAATGGCGGTGGCGGCGGCGGGGGAGGCGGTGGTGGGGGAGGCGGCGGAGGCAATCTCAATTCCGGCCTGCCCAGCGATACCGCACGTGTGGCGATTCAGAGCCAGTGTGCCCAGAATGTCATCGTCTGCACCGTGACCTTCCCCAAGGTCAGCATTCAGGTCGCGCCCGGACCCGGCCAGACGGTCACCCCGACAACCAGGGGTTTCCTTGTCCAGGGCAGCGACTCCGACGGATCCGAGATCGTCAATCTCGTCGGCGGCAACAGCACCGCCGGCCAGGGAGCGACTCAACTCTTCTTCAGTTGGAGCCAGAGCGCCACGGACGGCAATCCATTGAGCCTGACCCCCGGGCCCGAGTTCTCGACGGAGCCGAATCCGTCCGTCCGCATGGCCAGCGGATTTCACTATGTGCGGCTCACCCTGTACAACGACATCTTCCGTGAGGAGATCCTCTCGCCGAGCGGCGACGTGATCCTGACCAACGTCTTCCAGTCGGATTTCAAGGAGATTGAGATCGAGGTGCGAGACTGACGGATCGGCCCGCCGGACCCGCGGCCCGCTTCGCACGGGGATGACTCGTTATGGCATCGCCAACTCACATGCTCATTCGGTCGATGGTGGTTCTGATAGCCATCCTGTCCCTCTCTGCGAATCCCGCGTGGGCACAAGGCCGCGCCCGGCCGTGGCGTCTCTTCGGCGCGCCCACGGCCACCCAGCCCACGGCCCGGGCCAACGGCGGCGTTTCCTCCACCGCTCCAACGACGCAGCCCGCGACGACCCAGCCGTCGCCGCGAACCCGCTACACCGCACCCGGCGAGGCGTTCCGCACCGGCAACCCGCTGGCCACCGCGGCCCTGCTGCAGGTCGGAGTCGCCGCCCAGGCGGTCACCGGCGGCAGGGAGCTGTCGGAGGCGCGCGTGACCGCCCGACCCCTCGCCGCCTCGCCCGGCATGCCCGGCCTGACACCCTCCAACCCGACCATCCAGAACGCCACCGTCACCATGCCGGGCATCCTCACCGGTAGTCCGGGAGGGCTTGGATACGCCTCGCGAACCAAC
>CAZQEN010000597.1:0-2319 GCA_964591605.1 uncultured Planctomycetales bacterium | reverse complement strand
TGTGCCAGCGGGAGCGACATGCCGGCCTTGCCGGGCTGCGATTCGTGACACGTTGGGCTGCTCGGGTTCTTCCCGGCGATGTGAGCCGTGTGCCTGGCGAGATTCCATACGGCACGCGCAAGCGGTTCACGTGGCAGGTGGAACTCGCCCCGTTGCCGGACGGGCTCGATCAGCCGCGGGCCAGTTCGAGCTCGGCTCCGGTCTGGCGATCCGCCGCTTCCTCGACCCGCCGTACCGGACAACTGTGCCCCAGCCGGTTCAGCCCGTCGACCGCGGCGACTTTGTAAGCTTCCGCCAGCGTGGGGTAGTTGAAGACGTTATCGATGAAGTAATCGACCGTCCCGCCGAAAGCGAGCACCGCCTGGCCGATGTGCACCAGTTCGGTGGCCCCTTCGCCCAGGATGTGCACGCCCAGGAGCCGGCGCGTCTCCTGATGAAACAGCAGCTTGAGCATCCCCGACTGGTCGCCGATGAGCTGGCCGCGCGCGATCTCGCGATACTGGCCGATCCCCACCTCGTAGGGCACGTTCTCCTGCGTCAGCTCCCGCTCGCTCTTACCCACCATCGAGATCTCAGGAATGGCATAAATGCCATAGGGGAAGCACTGCGGGCGCGAGACACAGTCGAGCTCGAAGGCGTGACACGTCGCCAGCCGCCCCTGCTCCATGGCGGTGGACGCCAGCGACGGGAAGCCCACCACGTCGCCGGCCGCATAGATGTGTGGCACCGCCGTCTGGTAGTGCTCATTGACCGACAGGCGGCCGCGCTCGTCGGCGGTCAGCCCGGCCCGGGCCAGGTCGAGGGCCGCGGTGGCGCCCTGACGGCCGACCACGTAGAGCAGGGCATCGCCGGTGAGCTGCTTTCCGCTGCCGAGCCGGGCGTGGACGTCCTGGTCATCGGTCGTGATCTCGGCGACGCTTTCGCCGAGCTTCAGGCGGATGCCGCTGGTGCGCATGTGAAACTGCAGGGCCTCCGCCAGCTCGTCATCAAGGAACTCCAGAATGCGGGGGCGGCGCTCGATGAGAGTCGTCTTGACCCCGACCGCCTGCATCATACAGGCATATTCGACACCGATCACGCCGCCCCCGACGATCAGCAGTGATTTCGGGAGCTCTTCGAGCTTGAGCAGGCCGTCGCTGTCGACCACCCGGCCGGGCAGGAACGGCACAAAGTCCGGCCGCGCCGGCACCGTGCCCACCGCGATCAGCAGGCAGTCGGCGCTCAGGTCGATGGTCTGGCCGAGGTTGAACACGCGGATGCTGTGAGGATCCAGGAACGAGGCCTTCCCCACGTAGAGTTCCACGCCGCTCCGCTCCATCTGCCCGCGGAGCACGTCGACTTCGGTCTTGATGATGAGGCTGCAGCGGAACATCAGGTCGCGCATGGTGATGTTGTGCTTGACCGTATAGCTCGTGCCGTAGAACGTGCGCTGGCGGTACCCGGTGAGGTGCAGGACTGCCTCGCGGAGGGCTTTCGAGGGGATGGTGCCGGTGTTGATACAGACCCCGCCCAGGCAGTTGCGCTGCTCGATGAGGGCGACCCGCTTGCCGTGATGGGCCGCGGTGATCGCGCCCTTCTGGCCGGCAGGCCCGGAACCGATCACGATGAGGTCGTAGTGGCCGGACATTCACCCTCCCGCGGGTTTTACCTCGTCTCCAGAGTGGTATCGGGCAGGGAGTGCGGTGTTTTGAGTTGTCGCTGGTGAGTTCTGGTGGCGTGGCAGAGGTGAGAGGGGCCGGCCAGCCGTCGACTGGTGCGCAGCGCCCGCCGGTTCGGGCGGCTGCGGTACCGCTGGGGTCAGACGCCGCGTGGCCCGGTGTCGGTGCCCCGGCCGCATGGGTCCGCTAAAATCGAATGGTTCAACATCCGGAGAGTGGCCATGATGACTGAGACGATCACCGGACTGGATGCGCTCCATCACGTCGCGATCTGCGTCGACAACGTGCGCGAGGCCGTGGACTGGTACACGCGGCAATTCCGCTGCCAGGTCCGGTATCAGGACGAGACCTGGGCGCTCCTCGCGTTCGAGAACGTCCAGCTCGCCCTGGTGATTCCGAGCCAGCACCCCCCGCACCTGGGCTTCGTCCGCCCCGACGCCGAGCGGTTCGGGCCCCTCACGCGGCATCGGGACGGGACCGAGTCGGTCTATATCAAGGACCCGAGCGGGAACTCGGTGGAGGTGCTGGCGCAGGCAAGCCTGCCGGGCAGGTCGTTCGCGACGCCCGGTCCCGACGACGTTCGCCGATAGCCCTCAGCCCTGCGGAGCCGTGGGCGGCCGCAGGGGAGCCGTCGGCGGATGAGCCGGCATCGCGCCGACCC
>CAZQEN010000596.1:0-2323 GCA_964591605.1 uncultured Planctomycetales bacterium | reverse complement strand
CTGCGTGCCATAGTCCTTCTTCGAGTTGCGGACAATGACGAACGGCAGACCGCTGGCCATGGAAGCCGACGCGGCGAGCGCAACGCCGCCCAGCTCCGCGCCCGCAATCCGCGTCACGCCTGCATTGGCATGGCAGGCGAAGCGCCGGCCGATTTCCCGCAGAATCGTCGGGTCTGACTCGAACAGGTATTTGTCCAGGTAGTACTTGCTCTTACGGCCGCTGCGCAGCGTGAAATCACCGCGGAGCAGGGCCACACTCTTGATCGCTTCGAACAGTTCGGCGTCGTGCACGAAAAAGTCCTCCTAAGGGCCGCCATTCTATCATCCCGGCGCGGAGTTCGGCGAGAGGATAGAACGTGTCGCGCCAGCGCACGCCGCCGTCGCGCAGCGTGCGGTATGTCGACTGGATCAACACATAACAGAACGCAAGGCTCGCCACGGGGTACAACAGGCCGGCCAGCAGACGGTACCCGCTGCGCTGCGCGACGAAAACATGCGTCAGCGCCATCGCGCCCGCCAGGACGGCCGCCGGAATGCGGGCCGGTCCGGACGCCATCAGCACGATCGGGCCGATCCCCAGTCCGAGCTGCAGCACGACCGCCGCCAGGACCATCGCAACAGAGAACCGCGCCGCCGCGAAGGCGTTCTTCTCGAGACCTTTGACGATCCCTCCCATTCCCGTCTGCCACTTGACCCGCACCATGGAAGCCCCCAGGAGCACGTCCTGGCGATGACCTGCATCCTTGACGCGCTTGCCCAGCATCATGTCATCGGCGATTTCCATGCGCAGCGGCTGGTGACCGCCAATCAGCTCGTAGACGTCACGCCGGATCATGTTGAACGCGCCAATACCCACAAACGCCCGGCGGGCCCAGCGGAACCGCGTGAGCCACATGCGGGTCACGCAACTGAATTGAACGATGAAATACGTCATCAGGAACTGTTCGCCCAGCGTCGTCATCATCGAGTCGGGAACGACGGACAGATGATCGAGCGGGCCGCGCCGCATGGCGGCCACGGCATGCCGGAGCGTGTCGGGGGCGAACTGCACGTCCCCATCGGTGAACAGCAGATACTCGCCCTGCGCCCGGGCCGCCCCCAGTGCGTTGGCGTGGTTCTTTCCGAGCCAGCCGGGGGGCAACTGGGTGACATGCAGCACGCGGCATCTGTGGTCGGTTGCAGCCACCCCGTCCATGATGTCCCCGGTGCCGTCCGTCGAGCGGTCGTCGATCGCGATCACTTCTAATCGCGGGTAGTCCAGGCCGAGCAGACTGCGCAGGGCCGACTCGATGAACACCGCCTCGTCGCGGGCGGGGACGATCACGGAAACGAGCGGGGCGTCGGTCTCCCAATCCGTGGGAGTTGTTACGGCGTCGAGGCGCCGGGGCCGGACCAGGCCGTAGATCAACGGCCAGGTCTCCCAGATCCAGCCCGCCAGCAGCAGCCACACGACCCAGTCGATCCACATCATTGCATCACATCCATCGCCGCGGCGGCGCCCGCAGGCGGGCGTCGTCGCCTGAAACGCGAGGTGCTGATGATAGTGAATCGTCCGGTGGACGCACGGCGCCAGGCATGCGTGGACACCAGCAGCGGGGCGGATTCCAGATGGACGGGCGGGTGCAGATCACGCCGACGTGGCCGGCGATCGAGCCATGCGAGGACTCTTGCCCAGACTGGTGAGGCATCGGCGTCGCATCAACCGATCCAGTGCGACAGGCCCCACGCGCCCCCGATGGCCGCGCACAGCATGACGGCCAGGCAGAGCCACACCATAAGCGGCATGCCCGCCTCAAAGACCGTCGCACCGTAGACCACGCCGACGATCGCGAGCAGCAGCGAGACCGCGCCGGTCGCGAGGCAGATATGCAGATTACCCAGGCTGGTCCGGGCTCCGATTCGCCACGCGAGGAGTGCTCCGAAGATCGCCCCGCAAAAGGCGAACAGGAACGCAGGCATGAGACTTTCCTGCCAGTGGTCGCCCTGACCGTGGAGCAGCAGATGGTCCGCGGCGATCAGCGGCTTCTTCATCTTCTGCAGGGCCACCGCCAGCAGCACCGCCGCCGGGATCAGCCACAGCACGCTCGAGCGGATCGCGATCAGCAGGCCGTGTCCAAAGTCGCTGTCGCCATCATCGTCGTCGCGTGAGTCGGATGCCGGCTCGATCTCGGGAGCCACTTCATCTCGTCGGAACTGGACGGCCATAATGATCTCCTTCCAGCGTTGGCGCTGATCGGGTCCGTGACAGCTTGGGCGGGGTGGCATGAGCAGCTTCGGCTTCGCTGAGCGAAGCCGAAGCTGCCCGTGTGGGCCTCCCCACGGG
>CAZQEN010000595.1:0-2338 GCA_964591605.1 uncultured Planctomycetales bacterium | reverse complement strand
TCCCCATCAGCGTCCACAACCGCCCCGTGCCCGACAAGGAGCCCTGGATGGCCCACGCCCGCACGCCCATCGCCAGCAGCGGCCGAAGCTCCCCCCCGGCAGCCCTGAGCATCTCGCCGTGACGAATCGCAGGACCCCGTGTCCGGTCCCTGCCCGCCCCCGCCTCCAGGGCGGAACGGCGTCCCCCGCAGGGAGCTCATGGAAACGGTCAGGATTTCAGGCCGCTCAGGTCCGGCTCCAGCGCTTCATTCTTCTTGAGGATGGAATCCCAGGTGACCATCTCGTTCTTGTAGGCGGCCGTGCGCCCGAGCACGCAGGTGAGGTTGCTCCGCACCGACGGCGCCACCGTCGGGTTCTTACAGTCACCCTGCGTGATCGCCTGGTGGAACTCCGCGATGTTCACCTCGGTGCCGGTGGTGTAGAGTTGATCGAACGTCCCACCCTTGTAGGGTTTCTTGCCCTGGATCCAGACGTGGCTGTAGTAGTCGGTGTCGACCACGCCCTTCGTGCCGTAGATCCGGCACCAGATCGAGTTGGGCGCGCCGGGAACCGCCTGAATGCCCGAGTACGCCAGCACCACGTCGTTGGGGAAGTAGAAGATGACCATGAAGTTGTCGGAAATGTCGCCCTTGCGGCCCAGACGCCCCTTGCCGCGCGTGCCGTAGGCCTTGATCGGGTCCGCGTTGATGAACCACGTGGCCACGTCGAGCGTGTGGATGTTCTGCTCGACGATGAAGTCGCCGCTCAGCGCCACCGTCCCGTACCAGTTGCGCAGGCGGTCCTCCGGCGTCGGTGTGGCCTTGGTGGGGTCGGCCGCCCAGGGATATTCCGCTTCGCCGGACACGAGCTGCCCGATGTCGCCCGCGTGCACGCGCTTGGCCGCCTCGCGATACAGGGCGTCCGCCCGTGTCTGAAAATCGACCAGGAACACGAGCTTCTTTTCGGTCGCCTTCCGGCCTGAATCAGCGATCGACACGCACCCGGGAACGTCCACCGCGATCGGCTTGGCCGCATACACGTGCTTGCCGGCATCGACGGCCGCCGCGCACTGCTCGGGGTGAAAGTAGGGGGGTGTCTCGACGATCACCGCATCCAGCTTGCTGTCCAGCAGCTTCTTGTAGCCCGACAGCGTCGCATATCGCCGGTCGGCGGGCACTTTGTACTCCTCGCCGAATGCGTCGACCTTCTCCTGGAAGTAGTCGGCCGCCGCGACGAACTTGTACCCGCCGTGCTTGTTGAACAGCGGCGCGATCCACTTGCCCCGCCCGCCGCAGCCGATGAGCCCGACCTCGATCGTCGAATTGGCCTGGCTCCCGCGGACCTGCGACGCGCGGACGATGGTGATGCCCGCCGCCGCCGACGCGGCAAGGAAACTCCGTCGATTCATGGCACTTTGACGCTGGGTCGACATGATGACATCTCCAAAGGAATGAAGCGGAGCCGGCCAAAAGCCGCCCCTTTCGCAGCCGGCATGATACGGCGGTCAGGCAGGCGAGGCAAAGGCCCCGGGCTCGCAATGTCCAATGTCTAATGGCGGAATGCCTAAAGAATGACCAATGCCCCAATGACGTAATGAGGCCGCATCCCGAGACATTAGACATTGGGATTTAGACATAAGGATTTCTGCCGCTGGGTTTCTCTCGTCATTCGCATCTTCGTCACTCGGGCTGGCTCGCTGCTCGCCTGCATCGCCCGTATAATCCCGCCGTCAGTCGTGAGATCTTTTCTGCACAGAACGACGCTGCTCCTGACGGGCATTTCCTGCCTCTGGGCGGCCGCCTGCGACTCGAAGGAGTCCGGGCCGGCCGGCCAAACCGCCTCCTCGGGCACTCCGAACGCAACGCCAGCCCCCGCCTATGCCGGTTCCGCCTCCTGCGAGGAATGCCACCAGGAGATCTTCGACGAATGGAAGACCTCGCACCACGCCCATGCCCAGCGGGAGCTGCGGCCTGAGCTCGACCATCCGGCATTCGACCCGCCGCGCGAGATCAAACACGCATCGCAGACCTCCTCCGTTTCCCGGGACGGCGACCGCTACGTGCTGGCCACCCTGGGTCCCGATCGACAGGCCACCCCCTTCGAGCCCATCGGCGCCCTGGGCGTCAGCCCGCTCTGGCAGTACCTGATTCGGTTCCCCAACGGCCGCATCCAGATGACGGAGCTCGCCTACGACCCCGAAAAACAGGAGTGGTTCAACGTCTACGGCGATGAAGATCGCCAGCCGCACGAATGGGGCCACTGGACCCAGCGCGGCATGAACTGGAACTCCATGTGCGGCACGTGTCACACCACGGCCTTCCAGAAAAACTACGATCCTGCCGCCGACTCGTACCACTCG
>CAZQEN010000594.1:0-2354 GCA_964591605.1 uncultured Planctomycetales bacterium | reverse complement strand
TGCGCCCTGCCGGGCGAGGATCGCAGCTCCTCTGAACCCATATCCCGGAAGAATTACCAGACCCTCGTCCGGACGCAAAAGCACCGTGCGGAGGCATACGGCACGAGGGCTCTGCCCGCGGACACACCTCCCGGCCATTCACTGCAGGGCAGATCCGATATGACGGGACAACGGGCCTCTGCCAGGGAGGCCTGTATTTGTCCGGGGGCACGTCGGCGATGCGGGAAGGCCGTGGACGGCCGGGGCGGCCAGCCGGCTCTGACCTGGGCGCCGGCGGGTCGCCCCGGCTGGAGGAGAAAGCCTGGGTCAGCGCGTGAGGGCGGAGAAGGGTCGGGGTCAATGATCCATTCAGGACCCGCACGTACCTGTCAGGAAGCTACGATATGGAGGGGCGAGCGGGCAAAAGCGTGCCAAAATTCACAAGACGGGGCGGGGGAAATCCCACGCTGATGCGTCTACCGACGCGGGGGGACGGCCAGGGCCCGGGCGGCGGGGGAGTCTTTCATGGGGAGTTTGGTGCGGACCTGGCCGTCATATTTGAACAGCGCGGAAGCGACGGCAGGGGCCGTGGGGACCAGGCCGATCTCGCCGACGCCCTTGGCGCCGTAGGGGCATTCGGGGTCCTGTTCCTCGATGAAGATCAGCTCGATGGGCGGCATCTGGTGCGCGCGGAGCACGCCGACGGACTTGATGTCGTCGGTGACGATGCGGCCGCCCTCGACGATGAAGTCTTCGGTCAGCGCATAGCCCAGGCCCATGTGGATCGAGCCTTCCATCTGGCCTTCGAGCAGCGTGCGGTTCATCACGCGGCCGACGTCGTGGCAGGCGATGACTTTTTCGATCGCGCCCTGGTCGTTGAGGATGACGACCTGCGTGGCGAAACCGTAGGTCAGATGTGTTTTCGGTTCGGGGACGTCGGCGCCGAGCTTGTGGGTGTAGTTGCAGATCCATTCGCCGAAGTAGCGGCGGCCTGCGAGCGATTGAAGGGCCGATTTCAGTTCGGTGACAGGAACAGCGGCGAAATGTGATCTGAGATCTGAGATTTGAGATTTGAGATGCGGCGCGTTGTGGAGCTCGACCAGGTCTGGGATCAGTTTTCGGCAGGCCTCGATGATCGCGTTGCCGGCGAGCACCGTCCCCCGGCTGGCGGTGGTCTGGCCGCAGTCGAGGGCTTCGCTGGTGTCGGTCGTCGCGTGGAAGATCTCGGGCGGCAGGCCGGTCTCTTCGACGGCGGTCTGAATGCAGATGGTGAAGAGACCCTGGCCCATTTCGGTGAAGCCGGTGCGGATGGTGATGGTGCCGTCATCGTTGACGGTCAGCATCGCCCGGCCGATGTCGGGCATGCCGTTGCCGATGCCGACGTTCTTGATGCCGCAGGCGATGCCGGCGTGTTTCGCATTTCGATAAGCGTCTTTGACGGCCAGCAGCGTTTTTTTGAGGCCGAACGGCTTGGTGAGCTTCTGGCCGGTGCAGAAGCGGTCGCCCAGGTCGAGGGCGTTGCGCCAGCGGATTTCCCAGCCGTCGATGCCGACTTTGGCGGCCAGGCGGTCGAGCAGGCCCTCGATCGCAAAAGCGGCCTGGTTGGCCCCGAAGCCGCGCATTGCGCCGCACGGCGGATTGTTCGTGTAGACCGCGAGCGATTCGATATCGACGGCAGGCACCTTGTAGGGTCCGGTCGCGTGGCCGCCGGCGCGTTCGAGCACTTTCGCCCCGACAGAGGCATACGCCCCTTTGTCGCCGATCATCCGCGCCCAGACGGCGGTGATGCGGCCGTCGGCGTCGCAGCCGATCTTGTAGTGCATTTCGATCGGATGGCGCTTGGGGTGGAGACGGAAGCTCTCTTCGCGCGTGAGCGTGCATTTGACTGGCCGGCCGATCAGCGCCGCGAGCAGCGCGGTCTGGCCCTGGATGCTCATGTCTTCCTTGCCGCCGAACGCCCCGCCGTTGCTGACCAGCTCGACGTGGATGTCGCTTTCGGGCCAGCCGAGGATGGAGGCGATCTGGCGGCGGTCGTCGTAGACGCCCTGTCCCTGCGAGAGGACTTGCAGGCGGATTGCGGATTGCGAATTGCGGATTGCGGATTGATCGGCAGCGTTCTCAGGCCATCCGCAATCCGAAAGCCGAAGTCCGCAATGCCCGGGCATCGCGATGCACGCCTCGGGTTCGAGGAACATGTGCTCGATGAACTGCGTGCGGTAGGTGTCTTCGAGCACGTGGGCGGAGTGGGCGAGCGCCGCGTCCACGTCGCCGCGCTTCACTTTGGATCTGCTGAGGAGGTTGCCGCCCGGATGGATCTTCGGCGCGTCGGTTTTGAGGGCGTCGTGCGGATTCGTGATGGGCTCGCGGACTTCAGA
>CAZQEN010000593.1:0-2380 GCA_964591605.1 uncultured Planctomycetales bacterium | reverse complement strand
CAGTTGGGCGAAACACGTTTCTGTTAAAGAATCGGTTTTCCCTTTCAACAAGTTCCCTGAGGTGGACGTCATTCTCGGGCCGGAGATGCGCAGCACGGGCGAGGTGATGGGGATCGACCGGTCGTTTCCGCTGGCGTTTGCCAAGGCCCAGATGGCCGCGGGCGGGGGTCTGCCCCGGGAGGGCACCGTCCTGATCAGCGTGAACGATCACGACAAGCAGCTCATCGTGCCGATCGCCCGCGAGTTCCACCAGATGGGTTTCCGCATCATCTCAACGGCGAAAACGCGCGAAGCGCTCCTGGCCGCGGACATCCCGGCCGAACTGGTCAAGAAGAAGCAGGACCCGGAGGGGCCCTACCTGATCGACATGATCCACGCCGGACAGGTGAACCTGCTGATCAACACTCCGATCTACTGGGGCAGCGCGGCGATCGAGAGCCGGATCCGCTCGGCGGCGGTGATGCACAACATCCCCCTCGTCACGACCATCACCGGGGCGCGTGCGGCCGCTCAGGCGATCAGGGCGCTGCGGGAAGGCGACTGGGGCGTCCGTTCCATTCAGGAACACCACGCTTCTCTGTAGCGTCGATCCTCTGCGGCCGACGCGGCACACCACTGCACGCGGTACAGAGGTACGGCGCTGATGAATGATCGGGACGAAAGTGGTAAATACGTCTCAATGGAGCATCAGCCGCATCCGAGCTTCGCGTCCTCCGTCCTTCGGGTGGTCCACCCGTGATCCCGGCCCGCCGGGATTCGCACGTCTCCCCCGGTTCCATCATCGTCAACCCACCCTGTGCCCTGCACAGGATGGGCCACCGGCCGCGGCTCAGTCCCGCAGACGGCGGCCGGTGAGGGTGAGAAAGACCGTCTCGAGGCTGGGCCGGTCGATGGAGAGGTTGCGGATGAGCACGCCGCGGGCCTCCAGGTCGCGGACGGCTTCGAGCGGGCGGTCGGACTCGAATACGAGCAGATCGCCGGTCACCCGGCCCGGCAGTGAGACGTCGGCGGGAGGCGGCCCGTTGAGGTGAATCTGCACCACGGATCGGCCGCCGTGGTCGCCGATCAGGCCCGCCAGGCGGTCGAGGGCCAGGATCCGCCCCTGGTCCATGATGGCCACGCGGTCGCAGAGGCGCTCGGCCTCCTCCATGTAATGCGTGGTCAGGATGATCGTGCAGCCCTGGCGGCGCAGCTCCTGCACGGCTTCGAGAATGTGGTTTCGGGCCTGCGGATCGACGCCGATGGTCGGCTCGTCGAGGAACAGGATCTGCGGTTCGTGGAGGATGGCGCAGGCCAGGTGCAGCCGCCGCTGCATGCCGCCTGAGAACGTTTTGACCAGGCCGCCCCGGCGCGACTCGATTCCGGCCATGGCCAGGGCCGCGTCCACCCGCCGGCGGAGCCGTCGGCCGTGCAGCCCGTAGAGGCGCCCGAAGAACCTGAGATTCTCGTCGGCGGTCAGATCGCCGTACGTGGCCAGGGCCTGCGGGGCGATGCCCATCTGCCGGCGCACCTCCGGATGGGACGGCGGGCCAGCCCCGTTGATGGAAATCTCGCCGGCGTCCGGGCGGATCAGGCCGACGAGCATGTGGATCGTCGTCGTCTTGCCCGCTCCGTTGGGCCCGAGCAGCGCGAACGTCTCGTGCGGGGCAATCTCGAACGAGACACCGTCGACCGCAACGAGCGAACCGTAGGACTTGCGAAGCTGCCGGACGAGAATCATGTCTGGCGAACGTATCCGCGGCGATCGGCGCTTTCAAACCTGCCGTCGGGCCCGGCTGTGTGACTACCGGTTGCCACGGCGATTTACGCACGGTTGACGCCTGTCTCCCCGCTGATTAGGATTAGAGGATGACCGTCGAGCAGATACGCAGGTTGCACCAGGCCCGACCATTTCAGCCTTTCGACATCCACCTGGCGGATGGCCGAAGTTTGCCGGTTGATCACCCCGAACTGCTGGCCGTCACCGGCCGGACCATCGGCGTCGGATTGGCCGATCAGACGATCGAGATCGTCGACCTTCTGCTGGTGACCAGCCTTAAACCCCGCGCGAACGGCCGGGCCCGTCACAAGGGACGTACACGCTAGACGGCTCCCCCCCAAGAAAGTCGCCGCTGGCATGTTCGATCGCACGAAAATCCGCAACTTCAGCATCATCGCCCACATCGACCACGGCAAGAGCACGCTGGCCGACCGTATTCTCGTGGCCACCGGCGCCGTTCAGCAGCGCGAGATGCGCGAGCAGTTCCTCGACGACATGGACCTCGAACGCGAGATGGGCATCACCATCAAGGCCAACCGGGCCACCGTCTTCTGGACGCACGAGGGCGAGCGCTACATGCTCAACCTCATCGACACGCCCGGCCATGTCGACTTCGCCTAC
>CAZQEN010000592.1:0-2397 GCA_964591605.1 uncultured Planctomycetales bacterium | reverse complement strand
ATCCGCGTCCATCGGCAGTTCAAAACGAACCCAATTTCCCGCCAACCCCCCAACGGACTCCTCCCCCTTTCGACTTTCGACTTTCGACTTTCCCCCCGCCCCCTCCTCCCCGGCCCGCGCACGCCGGGACCCGCGCCGATGCACCTGAACCCGCGTGTACAAGCGAAAGCCGGGCCCGACCGGGTCCGACCGAACCCTGGCGAGGTGAACATGGGCGAGGCGGGAATCGAACCCGCACGGCCTTGCGGCCAGGGGATTTTAAGTCCCCAGCGTCTGCCATTCCGCCACTCGCCCGGGGGGGACGGGGGCACAGGTCAGGATACGTGTGGCGGGGGGTCGCCGCAATGCGGCGCGGCGCGCCGGGGGGGCTCTGGGTGCGTGACAGCCTGGGCGGCCTCGAGTTCGCGACCCCCGGCGGGAGCGGGGGCAGTTCAATCACGGCCGGCGGCACTCCTCCCGTCGCGGTCAGCCGCCGGACGCTCTGCCGCGCCCCCTTGTCCACCGCCGCCCCGATCAGCGTTCCGGCGGGGAGTCCCGAAGCGAGCCGAGGCGGCGAAGCATGCTCTTGATGTCGGCCACACCCTTGATGGCCACGTAGACGGTGATGGTGGAGTACCACACCACGCAGGCGGCAGTCATGGCCCACCAGAACCAGTGCTCGCGGATGTTCTCAAACATGGCTGGCCTCCTGCGCAGCGCCGGCGGAGCCCGTCCGCCCGGCCCCCGGTTTGATCAGCGAACCCAGCACCATGGCCACCGCCACCACGATGAACGTGCCGATGTTCACCCAGTGGTCGCCGATGTAGTGCTTCACCAGCCCCACCCCGTCGGGCGCCGCGGGCGTGGTCACCTTCCAGAGAAGATTGAGCGAGAGGGCCGACACCGGGCACAGCGCGCCCAGGATGATCGCGGCGAACGCCCCCCAGTTGTTGGCCCGCTTCCAGTAGCAGCAGGCGATCAGCATGATCGACATGCTGGAGAGGTAAATGGTTCCGGTGGTCTGCAGGTACTCCCACAGGTTGCCCTCGAGCTTGTACCACAGGCCCCAGATCAGCAGGAAGACCCCGATCAGGGCCACGATGAACCGGTTGACCAGCAGGCCGCGCTTCTCGGACCAGCGCTTCCTGTGAAACGGAGCGAGGATGTCGTTGTAGATCACGCTCCCCCAGGTGAGCATGTAGGATGAGTCGGTGGACATGTCGGCGGCCAGCATCGCCGCCACCAGGATGCCCATCAGTCCGCTCGGCACGATGATGCTCAGGTAGTACGGCATGGCGAACAGCGAATGGTCCTTCTCGCCCATCGCCGAGGCGATCTGGCCCAGTTCCAGCATCTGCGGAGCGGTCAGCGACGCGAGCGCCGCGATGCCCCAGATGCCGGGGATCAGCCAGCGGCAGACAAAGAAGAACGCAGTGCCGGTGTATACCTTGCGGCCGGTCCGCGTGTCCTTCGCCGACAGCAGGCGGGCGATGCAGGTCTGCCAGGTGAGCACGGCCGCCGTATTGGTCACCAGGTTCGACAGCACGAACTGCCAGCCCAGATCGGCGTGGACAAACGGGTTGAAGCCGCCTGCGCCGATCTTCGTCTGCACCGTGGACGCCAGCGACGACCAGCCGGTGTTCCACAGAATCAGGATCGTCACCGCCAGCAGTCCGATACTCATGACAACGAACTGGAGGAAGTCCGTCACCAGGACCGACAGCATGCCGCCCAGGATGGTGTAGACCGCGACGCCCACGAGCAGCGTGGTCATGGCGACTTCGAGATAGTCGGCGTTCATGCCGCAGCACACGACCAGGAACTGCCCGCCCACGCGCAGAAAGACGCCCATGTTCAGGAGCCCGCCCAGCACGATCACCACCCCTGCCGCCCAGCGGACCTTCGAGCCGAACCGCTGTTCGAACAGCTCGGGGATGGTGATCACGCCCGAGTCGCGCAGCGGTTTCACGCAGAATCCGGTGTAGCCGATCACCCACATGGCGATGGCGTTGCAGATGCCCGGAATGGCGCCGGAGAAGCCCCGGGTAAAACCCGCCTGGGCGGTGTACATGCAGGTCACGATGCCGAACTCGGTCGCGGCCAGGGAGGCGATGCCCAGGTACACGTCCATCTCGCGCCCGGCCACGAGAAAGTGCTCGACCTTGCCGACGTATTTGCGGACCGCGATGCCAGCAATCATCGTCACCAGGAGGTAGAGACCGACGATACTGCCATCGACAATGGTGAAGTTCATCGAGTTGATCCTGTAGACGGACGGCGCCAAAGCCAGCCCGCGGTGCCGGCCGGCCTGCCAGAGACGCACATTGGCCGGGGAGTGTAATCGAATGCCCCGCCCTCGTCAGCATCCCGCCGCAGGGCCCATGGAGCCGGGTCCGTGACAGCTTGGGCGGGGTGGCA
>CAZQEN010000591.1:263-2408 GCA_964591605.1 uncultured Planctomycetales bacterium | reverse complement strand
CCGGAAAACCATCGGCGATCAACTGGGTGCGATCACTGGATCCATCGTTCACCAGAACGATCGAAACCTTGTTCACGCATCCAGAGGTCATCAGGTGCTCGCGAGCCGCAAGCGCTCGATTCAGCGTCCGCCCGATCGCCTCCTCTTCATTGAGGGCGGGAATGACAAGACAGAAGGAGGGTCGACCTCCCGGCGCGGCAGGAACGGGCGCGCGGGCAGAGTTGGAGGCCGAGACAATCGTCGTCTGCATCATTTCACCTGAGTGCCTGCAACCGCGTCGACGAGCAGTTGACGGATGATCGGGCCGGTCTGTGCGGCGAACCTGCGGACGGGTTCATCCGAAGTCTCGTGGTCGGTGTCGTCGGGGCAGGTGATCTGCACCTGGGCCGAGTAGCTGCCCTCCGTGTTCGCCCGCCAGACCTTGGAGCGCAGGAGTGAGACGTCGGACCAGCACTGGCCGTCAACGATGTAGTAGTTCAGAACGCGGATCCGCTGGACCTGCAGGCCGCCCTTCTCAAACTGCATCAGGCGGCATGGAAGCGTGGAGCCGTCGGCGGCCTTCAGGTCGAGGGTCTGGTGATCCCGGAGTGACCAGCCGGCGCCGGGGTCGCAGACTTCCGGCCGATGGGGAGCCAGATCGCGCAGCCGCACGCCGTAGGCAACGAACAGTGCGACCGACTCGCGTCCACCGGCCCGGTGGTAGCGGCGATTCAGAATCTGGTCCGCGTCGGTCGCCTGGACGACCCGCTGGTCCATCGGGACCTCCTGACCCTCCCAGTCGCCCAGGTGGATGGGAAAGCGGGCGAGCGTGCCGGGCGGGATGGGCACGCTCGTGGCGGATCGCGCGTAATAGGACGCGAGGGCTCGAAAAGCCGTGCCGCTGCCGACCAGGAGCATGAGGGCGACCAGGATCGCGGCCCGGGTGGAGAATGCCGGTCGGGTCACGGGGATGGGTCCGGAAATGTCGTGCATGTTTCACCTGCCTGGGCGGCGGCGGGGAGGGCGCCGGGGCCGCTGGAATGCTCTGGGGAGGCACGGCCGATAAGTGTCTGCGGCTCCATCACAAAACCGCAAGACATCTCCTGGAAAACGGGGCTCATGACGCGATTTTGATACGATCGCCGGTGCCCCAGACCGCCTGGGCAGAGCCTGTCACCTCTATCCGGGCAGCGGCTTGGTCGTGATGGGTCCGGGCGCCAACTCCCGGCGGGGCCATGGGATCGGAACATATTGTAGATTCCTACCGGCACAGTCGCCTCAGGACCAGGGATCATGAGCCAGACCGACCGCACTCATTCACCGGAAGCAGTTTGTCTCGAATGGCACGGCATGAAGCGTCGGGCGAACGGCGGTTCGGCCGGCAAGGCCGGGCGCGTGCCGGGCACCGGATCGCGCGTTCTCGCCCTGGCTGCGGTTCTGGCGAGCTGCCTGGGCGGCTCCTGCTCGCCGTCGTCCCTGGTGCCTTCCGACACGGATGAGCAGGTGCAAGGGTTTCAGCCCGAGCCTCCGCCCGCCAGTAGCTTCACCGCCTCCGACCTGAGGGTCGTGGCCACGGCCATGGGCGACGGATTGATGATCCAGTACGCGGCCGCTACAGTTGATGGACAGGCGCTGCCGGACGGGCAGTACACATGGGACTTTGGCGACGGAGCGACCGGCGAGGGGCCGCAGGTGTCCCACACCTACAAAACAGCCGGCGTGTATGCGGTCAGCCTCTGTGTGACCATCGGCGTCGGCACCACCGCGTATTACCTCTGCACCGATCATGAGCAGTCCGTCGTGGAATCGGCGCAGGCCAGTGCGCTCGAGGTGAGCCCTGAGACCGGGCTGGAGAGCTACGGCAACCAGGGCGGGCCGTTTACGCCCCGCGGCATGACGTACACATTGACGAACGCGGGTACGGGCGTTTTGAACTGGTCCGCGTCCAAGGGCCAGTCGTGGCTGCTGATGGACAAAAGCAGCGGCAGCCTGCTGCCCGGCGAGCGCGATCAGCTCACGATCTGGATCGGGACGATCGAAGCGTCGTCCCTGCCGCCGGGCACCTACACCGACTTCCTCGACATCGTCGACAACACGAGCGTCAGCCCCACCCCCAATACCGGCGGGGGAAAGTGCGGCGGACGGCCGATCAAGCTCAGTCTGTCG
>CAZQEN010000591.1:0-253 GCA_964591605.1 uncultured Planctomycetales bacterium | reverse complement strand
CCTCCTGTCGTCCCGGATCAGTTTGCCTCGACGCCGGGCCTGCCGACGACGCTGACCCTCCAGGGCAGCGATCCGAACGGCAAGGATCTGACGTTTGCGATCGTCGGCGGTCCGAGTCATGGGACGCTCGGCCCGATCGATAACACGCCGATCAGCTCGGCCACCGTGCTCTACACACCTGTGACGGGCTATGTCGGAACCGACACGTTCACATTCAATGCCAGCAATGGCTCGAGCACCTCGAAGAACGCGA
>CAZQEN010000590.1:0-2424 GCA_964591605.1 uncultured Planctomycetales bacterium | reverse complement strand
CGTAGGCCTCATCGCTGACGCCGCCGGCCAGATGCAATTCGGCGTCAACACCGTGCGCTTTCATGCGAGCCACGGCCTCCACGAGCAGAAGCGTGTTCTTCCGCGGGCAGATCCAGGCCGCGCTGAAGATCGTCCCCGGCCGCTCGCGCCGCTCGATCTGGAAAAAATCCTCGGCGATGGGGTTGTCGATGTCGTGAATCACGCCCCTGTAGAGCCCGTTCAACCGCTCGCGAACGTACGGACTGATCGAGATGATGTGCGGCTGATCGGCCCAGCCGTCCAGCTCGATCCGCTCCCAGAGTCGGGAGCGGATCCCGGCGAATCGCCCGCCGGCGAATCGCGTGTCGGCATGGATGAACCCGTGGATGGTGAACACCCGCGGCACCGGCATCCCCTTGACCATGAGTCCGTACGTATCGTGCGCGTGCACGACATCCGGCGCGAGCCGGCGCAGATACGACTGGATCAGCCGCCGGCCGGGGCCGATCGCGTCGGTCAGCGTCTTGCGCTTGGAGCGGGGCAGCCGGTGGATCGTCGCTCGACCCCAGGTCGTACTCTGGGCCTCCCGGCAGTCCGCGTCCGCGGTCACGGCATGCACATCCAGGTCATCCAGCGCGGCCAGCGCCCGGATCAGGTGGACGCTCACGGCCTCCACGCCGCCTTTGGGCTGGGCGGGGTCGCGGGGAAACGACGTGACAATAGCGACTCTCATGTTGTCTGCAGCACCCGCGCGGCGGTCCGGCCGGCGACCTCCAGGAACACCCGCTCGAACTGGGGCATGACCTTCTCGACGGTGTGGTTCTCGAGATAGTACTGCCGGGCACGGGACGAGGCGGCCCGCCATTCATCCGGCGAGGTGATGAGCCGCCGGATGCCTGTGGCGAGTCCGGCCACGTCGCCGGCGACGGCCCCCAGGCCGCGGGTGGCGATCAGGTCGTCCGGATCGAACGTGGACACGACCGGCAGGCGGTGGCTCCACGCCTCCAGAAACGTGTTCGGAAATCCTTCAAAGTCCGAGGTGCAGCACAGACAGGCGGCCTGCTGATAGAACTGCGGCATCCGTTCGCGCTCCACGCGCCCGTGCACCGTGATGTTTGGGAGTTGCAGGGCTCGCCGGCAGACGTCCTGCGCGTATGCGTCGCTCCCGGCTGGCCCCACCAGGTCGAAGTGGAGTTCGGGACACGCGGCGGCCAGGTCGAGCAATCGATCCGGCCGCTTCTGTCTGCAGATCCTGGCCACCCAGAGAACCCGGGCAGAGGTGGGCGGGCGGTTCGTGCTCGGCTCATCCTGCCCTTCGCTGCCGGGACACGGCATCGGAATGACGACGGATGTGAGCCCGAACCCGGCTCGAAGGCACGACTGCTGTTTCCGCGTCTGGACGATCACACAATCCGCATGGGCGATTCCATAGCGGTATAGAATTCGTTCTCGCCTGGTCCGCAGATCCGGGAGCCGTGGGTCAACGTCGGGGTCGTTGGCAACGGAGTAGACGAATCTCTTTCCGTGCAGACGGCACCAGAGGACCACCTGCCCCGTGACATATTCGGCGCAATTGTGGTAGTAGACATCTGCATCGGCGGTCCTCAGGGCCCGATTCAGGCTCGTCCAACGTGGATGACAAAACCGGACTCCGGGCACGCCCGCGTCTCGCCGGCACATCTTGATGATACGCACACCTTGGACCACCTCATCAGAGGGCTGACCCTCGTCCCACGTGAGCAGGCTGATCCGGTGTCCGCGGGCAGCCAGCCACCTGGCCATCAGGCTGGTCTGCCGCTCGACACCTCCGATATGCCCGGCGTTTCCACCTGTGAGTGCGCCATATGCCTCATGCGATACAATACAGATTGCTGGGTGGTTTCGGTCAGACACAAATTGGCCCTGTGGAATCATGAAGCCTTCGTCTGTGCGTCACCACTCACATTGCCCTTTCGGGACAGGCAACTCGGCAGCCAGCAAGCGTTGATAAAGACTGACAATGCGCGCGCTCGATTGTTCCAGGCTGTAGTACCAGGCCCGCTGGCGGGCGCGCTCAGACAGGTCCCGCCGGAGTTGCGGGTCAGACAAGAGCACGAGTAGCTTACCCGCCAAATCCTCGACAGATTCACGTTCAAACGTCAGACCCGTGCATTCGTCGACGAGAACGTCGGGGATTCCTCCGACTCGGGCCGCAACGCAGGGAAGCCCGGCCGCCATGGCTTCGAGCAGAGCCATGGCGAGCCCTTCGGACCGGGAAGGAAACGCGAAGACGTGACTTGCAGCCAAAACTCTGGGGATGTCTTTACGCTGACCAAGAAAGTGAATGCGTCGCTCGATCCCCGAATTGTGTACCAATGACCTGAGTATGCCGGCTGTGTGGCGTTCAACATCAGTATTGTCCAGTCCCCCGACCAGCAGAAGGTGACTGCTGGGCAACCGTGAGGC
>CAZQEN010000589.1:0-2433 GCA_964591605.1 uncultured Planctomycetales bacterium | reverse complement strand
GCTCCCGCTGTGTGGCGGCTGGAGCAAACAGCCGCTGATACAGATCGATCGTAGCCACGGTGGCCAGGCTGTTGAAGCCGCCCGATACCGTGCTCATCACCGCTGCCAGCATCGCCGCAATCATCAGGCCCGGCAGCGGAGCGGGGAGTCGTGTGCCGATGAACTGGTAGAGCGCGTGGTCCCCTTGCGCCGGGGCCTCGGCGGGGGCGACCTGGCGGTAGAACGCGAACATCGCCAGCCCGATGAAAAACAGGCCCAGCAGGAGCGGTACCTGGATCCACAGGCTGGCGTAGAGGGAGCGTTTGGCTTCCTGGTAGCTGGAGGTGCTCAGGAGCCGCTGGATGGCCATCTGGTCGCTGCTGTTGTAGAAGAGGTGGTCGTTGGTCATCAGCAGGATGAGCCCCCAGAGCGACACGGGGACAAACGGGCTCAGACTGAAGAAGCCGCCGGCCGGGTCGGTGACCTCGGGCAGCCCGTGCCCATGGGCGAACGCATACGTGAGCACGCCCCAGGCCCCGCCCGGCACCGCCGCCAACACCTTGACCAGGAGAACGCCCAATCCACCGACGAGCACCACGAACTGAATAAAATCCGTCCAGGCGACGGCGTGCAGACCCCCGAGCATGGTGTAGAGCACGCCGATCCCGCCGGCGAGCAGGATCGTGTAGTACAGGTTCGTCCAGCCGCAGGCGCCCTCAAAGACCTTGGAAGTCGCGTAGAGGGCCAGACCCAGGTAGATGACACGCGTCAGCCAGTAGAAGACGGCGGCAAGCGTCCGGACCCGCCCATCGAAGCGCCGCTCCAGGTAGTCGAATGGTGTGAACGTCCCCGCGCGAAAGTAAAAACGCATGAAGATCTGAAAGGTTCCGATCGAGACGATCGGCAGGATGAGCGTTTGGATGCCGAGTGTGAGACCCTGACTGTAGGCCACCCCGGGTACGGCGACCATGGAAATGGTGCTCAGCAGCGTCATCACGTATGAAATGCCCGCCAGCCACCAGGCGATCGAGCGGCCTCCGAGCAGGAAATCCTCGGCGTTGCGCCCTCGGCCGGTGAACAGCACGCCGACGCAGATCATCAGCAGCATGTAAACGATCAGCAAGATATAATCGCTGCCATGCAACGTCGCGGTGCGAGTGATATCGGCCATGGGCATACTCAAGAGCCCGCACCTGCCGGACGCAGGCAGTGTGGCAGAACCGACGGCCTGATCAGTAGACTTCGATTTCCTTGAGACCGACAGCATACTCGAGATTGAAACCGGTCACACCTGTAAACCGGATGTACCTGGCGGGCGACGGCGGAAAGGCCGCCTCCGTCCAGGTCTCGCCGTCATCCGGCAGGACGCCGCGGGCCACCTCGCGATATGTGTGATCATCCACGGAAACTTCGATCTTGTACTCTCGCGTGCGGTAGGCCGACTGTGCCGAGGCATTCAGCATCCGGACGCGGCTGATCGAATGCACGCGCGGCAGGTAGATGGTGATCCACTGGTTCCTGGCCGGCCGCTGGGAGTGCCAGGCCGCCCCTTTGCCGTAGTCCTCGCTGGAGAGATCTCCATCCACCGCATTGGCGTATTCAAAGCCGTTTTCCCAGAACGATGAGCCGCGCACGATCTGACCGCGGGCCACGTTGGTGCCGGGCTCGACCGCAGCGGGGCTCGAATCAGGCTGGACCCTGTACGGATCGCCGGCCGCAGCGCGATCCGAAAACGAGACCTGCACGTCGTCCACGAGAAGGCTTCCCCCCTCGGCAGCGGTCTCCAGCGACACGATCACGAACTTGAGTTCCCTGGCTTCGCCGATGGGAAGCGTGTATTCAATCTGTCGCCACCCGGTATTACCTTTGACTTCCAGCGGGATGCGGTGGAGCGTCTCCTGCCCAGTGCGACTGTTGGTACTGACCTCGAGGGATATTCTGCCGCCGGCCGGCATCTGCGTGGTATCCAGCCACGCGGAGACCCGCAGCGAGCGCGCGCCGCCCGGCAGCCCGCGATCCACGATCTGGCGAACCGACTGTCGGCCGGGAAAGCGGAGCTGGAGGCAGCGGTCGCCGCTGTGGCCGCGGTTCTCGACCGTCTCCACCCCGCCGCCGGCGCCGGTGGCCCAGTTCTCCAGGCCGTTCTCGAAACTCGAGTTGAGCACGTAGTTCAACGGCCGCTTGCCGATCTCGTCCAGGTTCCAGCGTGCAATCTCACCGATGACGTCCCAGAGTTTGAGCTCGCGGATCGAATCGTCCCGGTAGAAGGCCACGGCGCCCGTGCCGGTGGACAGGCACTTGACGCTCGCCTCGCGCATCAGCTCCGGCGTGGTCAAGTTGCCACCGTAGGGAGCGATCATCGGCATGTGCGGCACGCGGCCCCGGATCGCGGCATTCGCGACCTTCACCTTCTCGAGCGTCAGGTTTGTGTCGCGCTCGTAGATCATCGTCACG
>CAZQEN010000588.1:0-2443 GCA_964591605.1 uncultured Planctomycetales bacterium | reverse complement strand
CCTGAAGGCCGGGCCTAGCGCAGACAACCGAAACCGTGTTACCGAAAAGGGCACTGTCGCGCCGGGAAGACGGCCGCACCACCATGGGCGCCGCCGCCCGCCGCAGGTGTCACGCACCCAGGGACGGCAGCCGGCCGGAGCCGGCGGAGTGCCGCGTGAGTCGATCCATGGGCCAGGTGATTGTCGATCGCGATCTGCTGCTCTTCGAGGTGGCCGACCTGCGCACCGCAGGCCGCCGGATCGTCTTCGCCAACGGGGCGTTCGACCTGATCCACGTCGGGCACGTGCGCTATCTGCAGGGCGCCCGGGCGGAGGGCGATGCGCTCATCGTGGGGGTCAACAGCGACGAGTCGATCCGCCAGTACAAGGGGCCGGGCCGCCCGCTGCAGCCGCTGGCCGACCGGATGGAGATCGTGGCGGCATTTGCCGGCGTCGATTTCGTCACGCCGTTCGACGAACCCACCTGCGACCTTCTTCTGGAGCTGATCCGCCCCGACGTGCACGCCAAGGGCCCCGATTACACGCCCGAGAACCTGCCGGAGTATCCCACGCTCCAGAAGCTCGGCATCCGCCTGGCCATCGTCGGCGACCCGAAGGATCACTCGTCCACCGAGATCCTGAACCGGCTGCGGTCCGACGAATCAGCGTCCTGATCGCCCGCACGGGCGGCCGCTTCGACCTCCAGGCGCATCATGGGCAGATGAATCCGACCGTGGTCGTCGGGTGGATGCGCGGCGGGGCAGGCACCAACGGCTCCCGGGCCGGCCCCGCGTGCACGCCACTGCCACGCTCTTGTCACTGGCTTTCAGCGGTTGGTGCGACAATTACAGTGCCGGCGTATCGGGCACATTCCTCGTGAAAAAAAGCGCACAGAGGGCTTGACCGGCACTCCACTTTGGGGTACACTACCAGTATACAGCAGGGATGAGGCGGCAGGATGGCCGTCCGAGCACCATGAGTCCGGCGGGGGGAGAGAGACGGGGTCGCGTTTGCTCCTTTCCACTTTCCCTCCCGGCCTGGTGCGCGCAAGCTCATCGCAGCAAAACAGATGCGCTCGGCCGATCCGGCCATGACCGGGTTCCGCAGGACGCGGGGACGCCGCGAGCCGCGCCGGGCGGGCGGAATCCACGATGGCGGGGGGCCGAATGAGGCGCTTCGGCTCGAACCATCGACCCCGTCCGCGTTTCCCGGCCTCCGGCCCGCTCCGGGGTGGTCGAAAACCATCATGGACACCGTCTCCACCCGCATCGCGAAAAAAAAGTGCGTGTTTTTCACATTTTCTTTGCGCGATCGGGCGGTTTGTGACACGGATAGACAGACGGGCGGAATTGGCTTGAACTTTCGCCCTCGTCCGCTGTAAAGTGGAAGCAGAAGCGGGGTCCCACCCTCCCTCACTCCTGCCGCCGACTCCAGGCATGAAGGATAGGTCCGCGCCCGCATCGCACTGGGCGCATTTGAGCGGAGTTGAATCATTCAGTCCTTTTCTCATACCGGGTTGGTACTCCCCGAATGGGCACGCATCGCATGTTTGGAGGACGGCATCATGAGGATCGGCAGAATCTGGTGGATCGCAGGCGCGATTGCCTGTGGGGTCACGTCGATTTCGCAAGGAGCCATTCTGACCTTCGGATTCGAGGGGGACGTGACGAATATCCACGATCCGGTCGGGGTGCTTGACTTCGTCGAGCCCGGGCAGCGGTTTGTCTACACCTTCTCGTTCGACACTGATACACCAAACATATATCCAGAACCAAACCCAAATGCCGGGTCCTACATGGGAATTCCCGGTTCATTGACCGTCGGCGGCTTTCCGTTCACCACCGGTGACACTTTCATCAACATTGCGAATAGTCCGGGGAGTGATACGTTTGAAGTCGCTTCAAGCATTCAATGGGATCGGCCTGAGCTCTTGCCAAGCGGTCATGGTGTATCCGTCGATTTGGTCTGGGGAAATGCGTTCGACAGCCCGGCGCTTCCTCAAGCGTCATACGAGTTATGCCTCTTCACGTACAAGTGGTTCCAGGTCTTGTTCCAAATACCGGGTGGATCAACAGGGGAAGCCTTGTACATCACCGGCGAGATTCACTCTATGTACTTGGTGCCTGAGCCAACGACAGCGATCCTCCTGGCATTATCAGGCATTAAAGTCGCCGGAAAACGTCGCCGCTGCTGAGTCGCACTTTCGCGCTTTCGATTTCTGCCGTGACATACCTCCTTTGGACGGTAAAACGGGACAAGTTTGATATTGACAGGGCTCTTGCTTCGTGATAGTTTAAGTGCTTGCCGCGCACGGCCCGAGCGGCTCCCGGGGGTATGGTGTTTCACGTCCTGAACCGGGGCGTGGGGCGGATGACGCTGTTCGAGAAGGACGCGGACTACGCGGCCTTCGAGGCCGTGCTGGCCGAGACGCTCACTCTGCGGCCGATGCGGCTGCTCTCGTATT
>CAZQEN010000587.1:0-2459 GCA_964591605.1 uncultured Planctomycetales bacterium | reverse complement strand
CCGACGCACGCAGGGGCGCACTGTGATGGGCGGGCTGGCACAGCCCGGCTCGGATACGTATTGCCGATGCACGTGGGGGCGCACTGTGATGGGCGGGCTGGCACAGCCCGGCTCGGATGCGTATTGCCGATGCACGCGGATCACCCCGTGGGACGACGCGGCTTGGCCGGCGTGCCGGAGGCGGTCTGGAACTTGCACATCGGCGGCTACCGGGTCCGGGAGAAGTGGCTCAAGAACCGCAAGGGCCGCCGGCTGAGCGCCGGCGACATCGCCCACGGCTCGACTGCCTTCGGCATGGTACGCCGGGTTTGTGCGATGGATGGGCCGGATGGGGCGGCTATAATGCGGCGACTGAGGCGCGAGCAGGGGGTTTGCCCGATGCAGCTCGATCGCAAGGACGGATGGCGCCATCGGCTGCTGCGCAGCAGGCCGTTTCTGGTGTTTGCGCCGTTGATCCTGGCGAGCCTGGCGTGGCTGATGATCGACGGACACCTCACCGCTCACTCCGCAGCGCTGATCGGGGCGGGGCTGCTGTTCTGGACGCTGCTGGAGTGGGTGCTGCACCGGCTGATGCACGTGCGGCCGCTGACCGATGGGATGGCCCGCTTTCAGTACATGGCCCACCTGCGTCACCATGATGAGCCGGACGATCTTGAGCATTCGGTGGTTCGCCTGCGCGGCAGCATCCCGCTGGCGATGCTTTTTTTCGGCCTGGCCTGGCTGGTTCTGCGGAGCGGGCCGGCCGCGGTGACTTTTCAGGCGGGTCTCATGGGTGGTTATTGCTTCTACGAGTTCGTGCACCTCGCCAGCCACGCCCGCCGTCCGCCGCTGGGGATGCGCTCCCTGATGAAATACCACGCCCTGCACCATTACCAGGACGATCGCCGCACGTTCGGCGTGACCAGCCCGCTGTGGGACTGGGTGTTCGGGACGCTGCCCCGCGCGCGGCCGTCAAGGCTGGCCCGCCGTGCGGATGCCGGTTCGCCCATGCTCAACCTTTCCACACGATGGCCGTCAGCCAGATCGTGACACCGGGGTCTGATTTGTCTACCAAAATCCGCGCAAGGGGGGGCGTCCCACAGGACGGTGGATTCTGTAAGTGATTTTTGAACAAGGGTTTACGGTCGGATCCGGTTTCGGGTCGGCGCCTTGACAATTCGGCGGGGCCGGCTATCATACTCGCGTCGGTGATAATGCGACTGGGGAAACACCCGTTCCCATTCCGAACACGGTAGTGAAGCCCAGCCGGCCAATGGTAGTCCAACCGGGCGAGAGTAGGTGATTGCCGACACTTTGCACTCATCAGGCCCGTCGCAGATCTGCGGCGGGCCTTTTCTTTGCGCTCCGGCGGGCGGATCCGGGGCCGGCTGGCCGGCTGTCGGTGAGCGGCGGGGGAGAGACCCGGCAGGTCAGGGGCCCAGCGTGGTGGCGTCTTTCCAGTAGCGGAAATCGTTGTTCCAGCGCTGCAACATGCGGATGTTCTTTTTAATACCGTCGACCACCATCTTCTCGCGGAGGATGGACTCGACGTGGGCATCCACGCACAGCACGTTGGCGGTCTTGAGATGCCGATCTCCGGGCCATTCCTCCTTTTCGTACGGGTCGATCGTGGTGTCCCAGTTGTCCCAGCCCTGGTACTTCTCGATGTTCTCTTCGTCGGTGTCGCTGTCGGCGATGGCGAACATCTCGGCCGGGCGTTCGACCCGCGAAGGAGGGACTCCCTGTTTGGCCAGGTTGCCGGTGTCGTTGGGGCTGACCTCCCAGGCGCCCAGGCCCAGCAGCGGATAGCGGTCGCTGGCCCGTTCCCACTGGCCCCAGTCGTTGTAGCCGTAGGCGAAGGAGCGGTGTTCGTCGGCGACCGGGGCGCCGAACTTGTTATTGGTCCGGAGCTTCTTTTTGCCATCCCAGCGGGAGCGCTCGGGAGCGGAGGGGCACCAGTAGACCTCGGCGGCGGCGGGGCCGGCGATTCTGCGGGCGTTGGGCGAGCCGATGAACGGCAGCAGGCGAACGGGCCATACGGCGTAGCCCGAGAGGGTGTGATGGGCCGGGTAGCGCCGGAAGGTCTCGGTGTAGAAGACCATGCCCATGCCCATCTGGTGCAGATTCGACGCGCAGGCGGCTTTCTGGGCCTGCTGCCGGGCGCGCTTGAGGCTGGGGAGCAGGATCGTGATCAGGAGCGCCATGATGGCGACGACGACGAGCACCTCGATGAGGGTGAAGGCGCGGGGGAGGTCGGACCTGCCGTGCTGGAGGCCGGCCGGGGGTGAATCGATCGGTCGATGACGTGAAACCATGCTCATCCCGGGACGCTGCCGTTTCAGTTGATGCGACTCTGGCCACATCTTAACAGTGCCTGGGTGTACCTGACAAGGACTCTCGGGCGGCGAGGTGGCTGCGGGGTGCGTGACAACATCGGCGGGTGGCATGGGTCCCGGCGCGCCAGGATGTTCGCCGATGCG
>CAZQEN010000586.1:0-2461 GCA_964591605.1 uncultured Planctomycetales bacterium | reverse complement strand
GTGTCGGCCGGCTTCATCTTCTTGAGGGCCCGCTCGACGGCGGCTTTGGCCTGCTCGATCGGCCGGCCGTTCATGCTCCCCGAGCAGTCGAGCACGAACACCAGCTCGAGCGGGCCGCGCTCCAGGCTCGCCAGGTCCGCCGGCGGGTAGACCATGAGCGTAAAGAAGTCGCCGCGGGCGTCGTGGTGCGTGAGCAGGCCGGTCTTGATCTGCCGGCCCGCGACCTCGTAGCGCAAGACGAAGTCGCGGTTGGGGATGGCGTCGAGCTTGCTCAGCGTCACCTCCACCCTGCCCAGCCCCGCGTTTTTCACCTCGACCACGTGCGAACGGCACTCGACCTTCTCGATCGCCACCCCGGCGTCGATCGAGACGGCCAGCGAGATGTCGTGCCCGCTGCGCTCGCCTGGTTTGAGGTATTGCACCTCGGTGGACTGGCCCGACGCCCCACGGCTGCCCCGCCCCACCGCGCCGACGCCGCCGGTGCTGCCCGGCGGGTTGAACCGCGGCCCGACGACCATCGGGAAGACCAATTCATACGCCCCGTCGTCATAGACCAGCGTGTGGAAGTAGCGGATGTCGATGTCGATGGCTTTTTGGGGCTCGATGTTGGCCACGGACTGCGTGAAGATGTTGGGCCGCTCCTGCGTGAGCAGCGACGCGACATAGCCCTGGCTGCGGGCCTCCTGGTAGATCTGCTGGGCCTCCTGCCGGTCGCGGATGATGCCGCGGATCTTACGCTCGCCCACGGTCATGACGAACTCGCTGACGGCAGCGTTCTCGGGAAGCGGGAACACGTAGACGGCCTCGATCTTGGTCTCGTACGGGTTGTGATACTGCTGCTGAACGCGGACGGACGCGATGTAGGCGCTGATCTGCGCCTTGACGTCCGTGTGCTTGAGCGGAACGGTGATGAGCTGGTTGTTGATCCTCGCCTGCAGCTCGCCGCAGCGGGGGGCGTTGGGATCCGCGGGCTGTTCGGGGCCGTTGTACTTCTGGATCACCCACACTTCTTCGTTGAGCGAGGGCATGGCGCCGGGAGGTGCGCTGTCCTTTCCCGGTTGGGCACGTGCGAAGCCTCGCGCACTACCATCAATGGCCGACTGAGCCAAGTGACGCTCTTGTTTGGAGTACCTTGCTGTGGAACAAGCCGGCACCACAATGGTGACCAGGAGAGATGCGGCGCTCAGAACACAAACAATTGTTGCGGCGGTTATTCTCTTCACTGTGCATCTCCTTTTGCCCAGTGGTGGGCGGAGCCCACCCTACCTGCTCTCGACCGTGGCCGTGGCGGTGATCTTGTGGCCGTCCGACGCGGCGGCGGTATCGAGTTGGACGCTGAATTCGGGGATTTGTTCCCCGGTTACCTGCAGGTGGAGGCGGGCGATTCGCGCTACGCCGGCGGGCAGGTCGCGGCCCGTGTTGAACGCGCCGAGGATGACGCGGTCCTGCTGCATCGCGGCCGGGTCGTAGTACGGCGGCTCGCGGAACGCGGCATGCTCGCCGCCTTCGATGCCGACGATGGCCACGCGCCCCGCCGTCGCCCGGATCTGCACCTGGTACGCGGCCAGCGGCACGCTGCCGCTGTCAACGTACACGTCGAGCCAGGTGAAGCGGACCGGGCCGCTCGCGGCGGAACCGTCCGCTGCGGTGGGCCGGCTTTCCTGTGCCCACACCGCCGCACCGACCAGCAGCCCCACCGGAACGAGCAGCAGCGTGCGTTTCATGATGCGCCTCCGGCGGCTCTTCGAGTGTGCGACCCCGGCGTCCGGCGAATGCCGCACAGGCGAGACGCCTGTGCCACACCCCTCAGCTCAGCCCCGCTTCCAGGCGGTGTCATGAATGACACGCTCAGATTCGAGAGTTTCACCGCGTCTGACGCAATCGTGTCGACGTCGCGGCGGTCGATGCGGCCGTCGTGGTTGAAATCCCAGGCCGGCAGCGACTCGGCCGCCTCCAGCCGGCGGGCGAGGGTGAACGCATCCAGGATGTCCACCCGGCCGTCGGCGTTCAAATCGCGCGGATCGACGGCGGCGGCGCGCTGCACCGTGGACACCCGCAGCATCACGACCAGGCCGATGGCCGCGGCCAGCGCGCCGGTGCCGATAACGATCTGGATCTTGCGCAGGTGACGCCGCCAGATCATGACCCGCCGGGCGGCGCCAAGTATGTCGGCGTCGAGGCCGGGCCTGACCACCGGGACGGGCTCAGCCGCCCGCAGATCGGCCACCAGGCGACGCGGCAGCCGCAAATCCAGATCGTCAGGCTCGTCGGACGGCTCGATCATGGTGTTCCACCCTTCATGAAGGGCGCGAAGAGGCCGAAAGGTTCACTTGAAGCCAGGCAAAATTGCGAAATGTCATGATCTCCCACCCAACGTGGCATGGCCTTCCAGGCCATGTATCCGTCGCACGGCCTTCCAGGCCGTGCACATGGGCAGGATGCCCATGTGACATCACGGGCA
>CAZQEN010000585.1:0-2482 GCA_964591605.1 uncultured Planctomycetales bacterium | reverse complement strand
GACAAGTACGACCTGTGGAGCAAGGGTCCGGACAAACAGGATGGCACGGACGACGACATCACCAACTGGCCCAAGCAGTAATCACCGAGGCTCGTCGCGGGGCAGGGTCGGCGTGGGCGCCGTCGCTGCCCTTCGTGCTTGCGCGGCCGATGAGTTGGGATTGGGCAGCGGCCGCCCCCTGTGGCGGCCGGGTCCGTTACAGGCGGGTCGCAGATTTGCGTGAAAACCATGGCGGCGGCTTGTACGTGTTCAGTGGTCCCCAATGGAGCTCTCAGCGCACGCGAGGGGTTTCCGACGAGGGTGCGGCCATTGCGTGAACCCCCCGCTTGCGCTTGGGGCTCTGTTTGCGCGTGCGGGGCGCCCGGCGCGTACGGCGGCCTGGCCGCCGCACGGCCGCCACGGGGGGCGGCCGCTACGGGAGTCGCGTTGGTGCGCGGTCGAGCGTTCACACTCCTGGAAGTTCTCCTGACGATCTTCGTCCTGGCGCTGATCATTTCCTTTGTTTTCACGGACTATGGCAAGATCTCCGCATCCCGCTCGCTGCAGGAGTCTTCGGATCGGCTTCGCACGCTGATCCTGCGGGCGCAGGCCGAGGCGATGCAGAGCGGTCTGCGGCATCGGATCAGCTTCCCGGGCACGCCCGACCCGCTGGATCCGACCACGCGCGACGACAAGATCGATATCCCCATCAAGACCGAGCAGCCGATCATCGAGCGGCAGGGGGATCCGATCAACAACCCGGACTTCTACACCGCCGACTTCGCCGCCGACTGGAAGGACCTGCCGATCCTGCAGGAGGGTACGCGGTGCGTGGCGGTCCTGCCGGGCCGGCCCAACTTTGACATCAACACGACGAGCCCCATCGCCGGACCGTCCATCTCGGAAGGGGAGGACGCCACTTTCGTGCCGATGACGCTCAACCCCGATGGGACGGGCGACTGGGTCACGTTCGTGCTGACCGACCTGTCGCCGGACGTCGAACTGCAGGGCAGCCACGCCCCCCGGATTCTGAATGTGATCGTCGACGGGCGGACCGGGCAGACCTGGATTCAACGGGCCCTGCGTGTGGAAGAAGTCGAAGTCATGCAGAAGTATGGAGCGTCGCCCATCCTGCACATGGATTTCACCCGCCCGGATGAAATCACGGAAAAGAACATCCTGCAGATTCATGTGCGGCAGGGCGGGGCCTCCGGCGGCGGCGTGCCGGCGAAATGAGGGTGGGAAGGTTCGGTGACACGATGAGACCCGCACGAAAACATCAGGCCGCTGGCATCGCCTTCCCGGCACGGGGAGCGGTGCTCCTCGAGGTGCTCGTCTCGCTGGCCCTGCTGATCTTCGGGCTTGCCGTCGTCGGAATGCAGGTGAACCAGGGTTTGAACGCGGCCGTCAAAGCGGAGATCGGCACCAAGGGTGTGATGCTGGCCGACACGAAGATGGCCGAACTGCTCGCCGGCGTGATCGTGCCCGAGAACAACAACGATGAAATCAAGGGCGACTTCGGCATGGTCTACCCCGGGTACACGTGGCGCTTCCAGTTCAAGCCGACGGAGGTGCCCGACTTCCTGATGGTCACGCTGGAGATCGGATACAGCCCGCTGCAGGCCAAATCGCAGACGGACCGCCCCGATCAGGATCTGGAGTTCGACGATCCCGACGTGCGGGTGGTGGAAACGCTGTATCGGCTGCTGCCGATCCCCGCGGATGTCAACCTGGAGCGGGATTTCGGCCTCACGCAGGAGGAGCTGGACAAGCTCAATGAGATTGCCGGCGGCCAGCAGGTCGGAGCCGAAGGTTCGGCCGCGGCCGCAGCCGCCGCGGACGCAGCGGCTGCGGCGGGCGGCGGTTCGGGCCAGGCGCCGTCCACGGGCGACCTGGCCGATCTCCTGGCGATGATCGGCCCGATGCTCTCGGGCAGCTTCGATCCGCGCATGCTCGCCAGCCTGCCCCAGGATCAGCTCATGCAGCTCCAACCGATTCTCGAAGGCCTGCTCGGACGCGGCGGGGTCGGTGCTCAGGCTCCGCCCGGCTCGCGCGAGTTGGCCCGGCAAGTGTTCGGCGGACGGCGGGGCGGCGGTCGCGGCGGTCGTGATGGACGCGACGGACGCGGCGGACCCGATTTCGGTCGCGACGACGGCGACCGAGGCGGCCGCGACGGACGCGGACGCGATGACGGCGCTGACGCCGGCGGCGGCCGCGGACGCGGTCGAGACGGCGGGCGGAACGTGGTGGACGGCGACCGCGACGACTCCGATCGCGGCGGACGCGACCGCGCCGGCGGATCGCGCGGCGGCTCCAGATCGGACACCCGCGACAACACGCCGGGCCGCTTCGGCCGCGACCGATCGAATGACGATCGGGGCCGCGAGGAGGATAACGAGGATACACCCGGCCGCGGCAGCGGGACGCTTTCAAGATGATGCAGACGCGAGCACGTGAGCAGGAACGCAGAACGAGACGCCAGCACGTGAGCAGGAACGCAGAA
>CAZQEN010000584.1:0-2494 GCA_964591605.1 uncultured Planctomycetales bacterium | reverse complement strand
GCGCAGAAACTGGAGGCGGTGGGTGAGCTGGCCGCGGGGGTGGCCCATGATTTCAACAACCTGCTGACGGTGATCCTGGGGAACGTGGATCGCCTCAGCAAGCTGCTGACAAAGGGGGATGAGCGGCGGAGCATCCTGGGGATGATCGAGGAGGCCGCCCGGCAGGCGACGGGGGTGACTCGTTCGCTGCTGACGTTCAGCCACAAGATCCCGACGGTCAAGGAGCTGCTGGATTTTAACTGGGCGGTGGAGGAGTCGGCCCGGCTGCTGGAGCGACTGCTGCCGCGGAGCATCGAGTTGCACCTGGATCTGCCGGGGCGCGACCGGATCCGGGTGGTCGGAGACCGATCGCAGTTGCAGCAGGTGATTCTGAATCTGGCCATCAATGCGCGGGACGCCATGCCCGGGGGCGGACACCTGACCATCCGTCTGTCCCGGCAGGCGGCCGAGTCCGCGAATGCATCGCCATCGACCGCGCGGCTGGAGATCATCGACACCGGCACGGGCATCGCGCCGGAGAATCTCCCCCTGATCTTCGATCCGTTTTTCACCACGAAGCCCAGGGGGCAGGGCACCGGACTGGGGCTGTCGATTGTCCGGAGCATCGTCGAAGACCACGACGGGCGGGTGGAGGTGGAGTCGGTGCTCGGGCGGGGGTCGCGTTTTGCGGTCACGCTGCCGGCGAGCCTCTCGGAAGAGGCGAACGAACGCTGTTCGGAGCCGATCACGCACGTGCCGCGGGGCAACAACGAGCTCGTGCTGCTCGCGGAGGACGACACATACGTTCGCGAGGTGGTCGCCTCGGCGCTGCGGTCGTTCGGATACCGCGTTCTGGAGGTGCCCGACGGATCGGCGGCGCTGGCGGCGCACACTCAGCAGCAGGGGCGGATCTCGGCGTTTGTGCTGGATCACGACCTGCCCAAGAAGGCGGGGCTGGCCTGCATCCGCGAGATCCGCCAGCGCGGGGACGGGCGGCCGGCGATCCTGACGAGCGGGAGCGTCGGACCGGAGTTCGAACAGGAACTCGAAGTCAACACGATCCTGCTGCGCAAGCCTTTTCAGATGAGCGAGCTGGCCCGCGCACTGGCCAGATCGCTGCAGGTGCAGGAGCCTGGATGATGAAGCGGAGAATTGCCGTCCTGCTGGCCGATGATCATTCGCTGATCCGCGAGTCGCTCAAAGCGCGGCTGGAGACCGAGCCGGACCTCACGGTGGTGGCCAGCGTGCCGAATGCGGACGAGGCGATCACGGAGGCGATCCGGCTGCAGCCCAGCATCGTGCTCATGGACATCGACATGCCGGGCCTGTCGGCGTTCGAGGCCACCAAGATCATCAAGGCCCGCTCGGACCGGACGCGGGTCATCTTTCTGAGCGCGTTCTTCCACGACCGGTACATCGAGGAGGCGCTGGAGGCGGGCGCATCGGGCTACCTGACCAAGGGCGAATCGCCGGAATCGGTGATCGACGCCGTGCGGAAGGTGTCTGCGGGCGGGACATGCTTTTCAGCGGATGTGCAGGCCCGGATCGTGGTGGACTCGCAGGGTCTGCGGCTGGCGACGCGGGCCCAGACGCGGACGGCCACGCTGACCCGCCGCGAAATGGAGGTTCTGCGGTATCTGGCGCGGGGGATGCCGAAAAAGCAGGTCGCCCAGATCATGCACCTGAGCGTCAAGACGGTCGAGCGGCACAGCGACCGCCTCATGAATAAGCTGGACATCCACGACCGGGTGGAACTGGCGCGGTTCGCGTTCCGGGAGGGCCTGGCCGAGCCGTGACGCCGCAGGCGGAGGGACGGACGGACCACACGCTCCGGGACTGCTTGCGATCTCGTGCCGTTCCCGATGGCCGGCGGCGGGAGCCGCTCACTGCCAAACCCTTACCTGCGATTCGAACTGCATCGGCCGGGGAGGTCCCCTACCTGACCAGCGGAATCCACCAGACCATCGCCGCCATGGCCGCGAGCGCCAGCAGGCACATGACGATTGACGCGGCCACCTTCCGCCGGCGGTGACGCCGTTGCGCACGCTCGTGGCTGGCGTAGACCTGGGAGATCATCCAACGCAGTTCACCGGCGTCGAGCGGCGAATCCACGATTTCGATGCGGACGCCCGCGGCCAGCCAGCGGTCGGGCTGGGCGTGCCCTTTCCAGACGCCCTCCCAGAGGGCATCCATATCGGGGAAGACCACGCCGACGTAGCGTCCGGCACAGAGCTCGCGGTTGAGACGGTCGTCATGACAGGGGTCGAAGCGCACGACCTGGTCGATGCCCCGCTGAGAAAGGAAGGCATCGAGCGTAGGCCCATCCCGGCGGTCGGCGGTGCTGCGCAGGGCCCAGGTGTTCGAGCGGGCCGTGCTGCGGTCGATGGTCGTCGAAGAATGGGAAATCGGTTCGTTCACCCGTTCATCTCAGTAATGCGTCACGACGAAAACGGTCAAGACACCGAGCCCGACGACCCCCGCCGCGCCGGCATAGGGAAAGATGCTCGCCCCCGTG
>CAZQEN010000583.1:0-2519 GCA_964591605.1 uncultured Planctomycetales bacterium | reverse complement strand
GCCGCACCACCCTGGCCGGCGAGGGCCTGCAGCACCAGGACGGACACAGCCAGTTGCTCTTCTCCGTCGTACCCACGGCACAATGCTACGACCCCGCGTTCGCCTACGAGCTGGCGATCATCATCCGCGAAGGCATCCGCCGCATGTACGAGGCCCGCGAGGATGTCTTCTATTACCTGACCATCTACAACGAGAACTACCCCCAGCCGCGCATGCCGGAGGGCGTCGAGGAGGGCATTCTGAAAGGCGCCTACCGCTTCCGCCCGTCCGCCATTCCCGCGTCGGACAACAAACGGGTGAACCTGCTCGGCAGCGGCGCAATTCTGCGCGAGGCGCTCCGGGCGGCCGACATTCTGGCCGAAAAGTACGGCGTGGCCGCGGACGTGTGGAGCGTCACCAGCTACGTCCAACTGCATCGCGAGTGCGCCGAGGTGGAGCGGTGGAACCGCCTGCACCCGACGCAGCCTCCGCGGAAGGCGTACCTCACGACGCTGTTCGAAAACGACACCGCCCCGGTGATCGCCACCTCCGACTATCTGAAGGCCGTCCCGGACCAGATCGCCCGGTGGATCCCCGGCGGCCTGGTGACGCTCGGCACCGACGGGCTGGGCCGCAGTGAAGACCGCACGTCGCTGCGACGCCACTTCGAGGTGAACGCCGAGCACGTCACCGTCGCAGCCCTGTATGCTCTGGCGCAGCGCGGCATCATCGAACATCAGCTCGTGCGGCAGGCGATCGCCGATTTCGAGATCGATCCGGAGAAGGTGGATCCGCGGTATGCATGATGGCGGATCGGGATTGCGAACTGCGGATTGTGATATCGCCTCTTTAATTCCGCAATCCGAAATCCGCAATTCCCAATGCGAGTGGCTCCTCTGAAAGGAAGTGACGTGGCGCAGGATTTCAAACTCCCGGACCTGGGCGAGAACATCACCTCGGGGGACGTGGTGCGGGTGATGGTGAGCGAGGGCGACACCATCCAGCCGAATCAGCCGGTCATCGAAATTGAAACCGACAAGGCGGTCCTGGAAGTGCCGTGTCCCTTCGGTGGCCGCGTCACCAAGGTGCACGTCAAGCAGGGTCAGAAGGCTAAGGTGGGTGCGCCGCTGATCTCGGTGGAGACCAACGGCGCCGTCGCGGCGGCCGCTCCGGCGAAGGACGCACCGGCGGCCCAAACCCCCGCGCAGGATGCCGCCAAAGCAGCGGCTCCGCGCACCCCCGCCGCGCCCGCGAAATCGCGACCCGCTCCGGAGGGTAAGGCACCCGAAGAGCCGAAGACCGCCAAGGCGACTCCGGCCTCGCGAAAGCCGCCGACGACACCCGCCGTCGGTGCACCGGCCGGGGAGGAATCCACACGGCCGGCACCAGCCGCCCCGTCCAAGGCGGCGACCCCGCGCACCGCGCGTGAAGAGGACGTGCCGGCGGGTCCGGCGACGCGCCGACTGGCCCGCGAACTGGGCATCGACCTGGGCGACGTCTCCCGCGCCTTCCCTGGAGAGCGGATCACCGAAGAGCACGTCAAGCAGTTCGTGCGCGAGGGTGGGGCCCCGCCGGGTGAAGACCGGTCCGGCGCCGTCGCGCCGCAACCGGAGCTGCCCGATTTCACCCAGTGGGGCGAAGTTGAGCGGGTCGCCTTCAGCAGCCTGCAGCGCAAGACCGCCGAGCACCTGAGTCTGGGCTGGCGGCTCGCTCCCCACGTCACCCAGTTTGACGCGGCGGACATCACTTCCCTCGAGGCCCTGCGCAAGCGCTACCGCGAGCGCGGGCCCGCCAAGGACATCAAGCTCACGGTGACCGCGTTCGTGCTCAAGGCCGTGGCCGCCGCTCTCAGGCAGTTCCCGCAGTTCAATGCGTCGCTCGATCTCGAGAAAGAGGAGCTCATCCTCAAGCACTATTATCACATCGGCGTCGCGGTGGACACCGAAGCCGGGCTCATCGTGCCGGTGATCCGCGATGTCGATCGGAAGCGCGTGCTCGACCTGGCCGCCGAGCTGGAAGAGGTGGCCGAGCGGACGCGCCGGCGCAAGATCAAGTCGGAGGAGCTGCACGGCGGCTGCTTCACCATCACGAATCTCGGCGGCATCGGCGGCACGGCGTTCACCCCGATTATCAATCACCCGGAGGTGGCCATCCTGGGCCTGGCCCGCTCGAAACAGGAGCTGTACCTCGAGGACGATGAGATGGCCGTCCGGACCATGCTCCCGCTGTGTCTCTCGTACGATCATCGCGTCATCAACGGCGCCGACGGCGCGCGATTCACGCGCAAGCTCGCCGAGCTGCTCGAAGATCCGGAGATGCTGCTGCTGCAGTAGCGTGTTTTCAGGAGGACGGACGATCTCCAAGGCAAGCAGCGCCGCAGCCTGCCGCTGCATTTCGTGCGTCAGCCGGATGACGCACCCTTTGATCAACACACATGAACACGCCATCACAACGCGAAACGCAACTGGTTGTCATCGGCGCGGGGCCGGGCGGGTATGCCGCCGCCTTCGCCGCCGCGGATAAGGGTTTGAAGGTCACGC
>CAZQEN010000582.1:0-2584 GCA_964591605.1 uncultured Planctomycetales bacterium | reverse complement strand
CGCGCCGCACGTGCGCGGGGGCATGCGAAATCGGCATCTGCGGAGTTGAAGCGGCCATCAGTGCACCCCGATTTCTGCGGCTGCCGGCATTGTAGCACTTTCCTCCTCTGGAATCCCCGATCATCTGTCTTTCAGCGCAACACCATTTCGGGACTTCGCATCTTCATGCCCTCGCGTTGAGTTCTGCGGCCCCTCCACCCGGCGCAGAGGCGTGACGGCGATCTTCGACAGACGGCCGACGTGATCGCGTTCAACGAGTAATCCGCGCGGCTGCCGGAAACCCCCGAGCCATTCGCGGGGTTGATGCACTGATTCGACAGGTGAGCGGAAGGCGTATTCATCAGAGCCGGCGGGATTGAGGGGCCTTGTTCGCAATGGCGCAATCATGCCCGCCGCGCGTCAGGCCCGTCGCGGACGCCCCGGGTTCTGACGGATTCGTCCACTGAGGATCATGCCGATGCGCGGGCGCGCCCCTTACGGACTTTGTGGGACGGGCTGCGAGGCGGGCTGTGTCGCGACCCGCAGCAGGCTCAGCTTGTCCTCTTTGGTCAGGTATTGCCCCCGGATGGTATGGGGAGCGGCGTCGACGGTGAGCGTGATGCCTCGCACGGCGTGCCAGTCGAGCGCGGACGGCAGGAACAGCAGGGTCGAGCCGGCGGCGGTGGCCGGGATGCGCAGCGGAGGCGAATACGCCCGCATGAGCTGCTCGCGGTTATGCTCGGCGGCCTTGAGGATGGGCACCGCATCCAGCAGGGGCTGCTGCGTCCCATCCTGCAGCGTGATCGCCGCCCCGGCGGAATCGACCACCGTTTCCTGCTCCCCGAAGTTCTGGACGCCCAGCAGAGCGATGGTCGCGTCGGTCTTCAGGTCGGACAGCATGTTGCTGAAGAGGGGGTTCTCCATGGGAATGCTGGTCAGGGTGAGCAGGACTTTGCCCGCCTGCTGCATGCCCAGCCATCCGGAAGCGAGAAAGGCCTCCCGGCGCTGGTGCTCGAACTGCTCGCGCGCCTGGGCGGCCTGGCTCTCGCGTTCGCGGGCCGCCCGGCGGCTTTCGATCATCGCCTTGGCCGTCAGACCGATCATCGCCAGCGAAAGGACGAGGCCCACGAGTGCGGGTCTCACGACGTCGTCCCGGCCCCATTTCGCAACCCCCAGCAGGGCGATCACGGCGAGAATCAGGCCGATCGCCACCATCACCAGGCTGACCCCCCCGATGTTCGACGCTAGTGCGGCATGGCTCTCACGGAACATGCCGGCCACGAAGTTGATGAGTATCGCCAGAAAGCAAACCCACCAGGAGGCCCGGGCGATGCGCTGGCCGAGGTTCCGCCCCGGCGGTGCGGGCGGCTCGGGCGCCTTGCGATCGGAGGCCGCTGGGTCGGAGTCGAAAGACGGCGGGATGTCGCTGGGGTCCTCGCTCATGGTGCGGTCAGCGTAGGATGAAGAACGGCGGGAAGCAAGCGAGTCAGTCCAACCAGCTCTTCTTATCCTTGATCTTCATCGGCGTGTACTCTTCGGTGAGATACGTGAGCCGCTTGTTGATCAGCGCTTCGACTTCCATCTTGAAGCCGTTGGACATCATCTTGCGGATCTCCTTCTCCCACTCCTTCTTGCCCTCGAACCACGGGTAGGCCAGGATCTGCTTGGCCCGCTTGATATCGGCATCGTCAAGGCCGATCTTCACGTCGTCCGAGAGACCGCAGCGCTCGTAGTCGAAGCTGGAGACGCCGATGAATTTCGCGTCGGGCACGGCCATCCGACGGCTCTCGTAGGCCAGGTTGATCGAGCCCTGTTTGATCACGCTGTAGATGTAGTACCCCCACGGGTCATTATCGAGCAGGCAGTAGAGGGGGAGCCTGAGCTCGTCGTGCATGCGCCTCAGAAGCCGCCGCATCCCGCGCGGGGGCTGGCCGCCGCCGTGCGTGACGATGCACTCGTGCTTCTCGTGGAAACGGTCTTCGTAGAATCGCCGCCAGACCGTGTCTTTTTCGACATGCAGGATGTATTTCGCGCTGCAGTTCTTGAACTGGATCACGTCGGATTCGACGATGCTGGGCACCGAGTAGCCGGCCGAGCCCATGCGCATGCAGTCGAGGGTGTTGCCGTCGTCCACGATCGTGATCGGGCCGACGAGGCTTCCCGCGGCCTTCGCATAAACATGCAACTCCTCGCGCAGCGCGTCGAGCGTGACCTCGAGATCCTCGATGATCGGATCCGACTCGTCCTGGTCGGTGAACGTCTTCTCCCTGGTGCCGGCCACGTCATGCTTGGACATGTAGTAAAGCTGACGAATCGAGGCCGTCTTGCCCGCGTCAATGAGCTGCTTGCAGGCCGATGCGATCAGCGTCGTCTGCATGAACTTCTTGGCCATGTTCATGTCGAAGAACTGGCGCGACTGCCGGGCCGGGCCCATCTCGATGATGGCCTTCTTCCTGTCGAACTTGACGTTCGACAGGGCGCGCGTGGGCACCTCGAACTTCGGGCCCTGCTTTCTGGCCGCCAGCGAAAAGATCATGTCCGCGACCGCCTCGATCTTGGCGGCGGTCTGCCGGGATCTGGGCGACTGTTTCGTCGCCGCCGCGGA
>CAZQEN010000581.1:0-2605 GCA_964591605.1 uncultured Planctomycetales bacterium | reverse complement strand
TGTGCCTCGGTCTGTTGACAGCGGTTTCGTCCCCGCTTTCCGCTGACCAGCCGTTCTTCCTGGGATTGGGCGCCTTACCTGATGCGAATCCACCCACGAGCAGCCCGAAAGAGATCAGCTCCGACGGTAAAACCGTGGTGGGAACTCCATCGTTCATTTGGACGCAAGAAAGCGGGATGACATTACTCGCTCTCGGATTTACCCCTGGCGACATTACCACGGACGGTAGCATCATCGTCGGCTCGTCCAACTTTACCGCGGCCAAATGGCAAGCGGGCCAGGTCACGACGCTTTCGCCGCCGCTCCCGGCCGGAACAAGCGGGGCCAACGGGGTCTCCGCGGATGGCAATGTCATCGTCGGCACCGTCCTGCCCTTCCAGGAGCCGGCGAAGGCGTTTCGTCTCCAGGGTACGAGCGTGACGTATTTGCCCCGGCTTCCTGGCGGCGTCCGAGACACTGCCGCGCTCGACGTGAGTGCTGACGGGTCCGTTGCGGTCGGTTTCAGCGATTCGAGCCAGGGCACGCAAGCCATCCGCTGGGTCGGCCTCGCCATGCAACCCTTGGGCGACCTCGATGGGGGGATCTTCTGGAGCGAGGCCCGTGCGGTCTCAGCCGATGGATCAACCGTCGTCGGGTTTGGCTCGCCGTTCTTTTCAGGTCTCGATCGGGAGGCTTTCCGCTGGACACGGGCGGAGGGCATGGTAGGGTTGGGTTTTCTTTCGGGATCGAGTCACAGCGAAGCTTTCGGTGTCAGCGGCGATGGCTCGGTGGTCGTGGGACAATCGGCCGGCGCATTCATCTGGGATGCCCAGCACGGGATGCGGCACCTCCAGACGGTATTGACGCAGGATCTGGGCCTCGACTTGGCCGGCTGGTCCACGCTGACCGCGGCGACGGCCATCACCCCGGACGGCAAAACCATCGTCGGCTACGGCAGACACAACAACTATCAGGAAGCCTGGATCGCCCACATCCCCGAGCCCGCGACTCTCGTCCTGCTGGCCGGGGGCAGCGCGGTCCTGACCCGTCGATCAGGCCGTCGAGCGGCCTCTTGATTCATCTGCAGCCCGTTCATGCGTCAATCCCGCCGCCGGCAGAACTGCACCTCGGATGATGCTTTGCCGCGCGCCGCCAGGGCGGGCCGGACAGAGTGGATGCGAGACGGATCAGCTGGCGGGATCAGGGATGCGGTTCCAACACAATTGAATCACTGCATCGGCGTTCTGCCGGCGATCGCCGCTTCCAGCATGGCCTTGGAGGCGTACTCGACCTGCGAGCCGACGGCCAGGCCGCGGGCCAGGCGGGAGATTTGGACGTTGAAGGGTTTGAGAACGCTCTGGATGTAGAGGGCGGTGCCGTCGCCCTCCATCGTCGGGTTGGTGGCGAGCAGGATCTCGCGCACGCCGCCGGTGCGGACGCGCTCCACCAGCGCATCAATGGTCAGGTCCGCCGGCTCGATGCCTTCGAGCGGGGCGATGTGGCCCATGAGCACGTGATAGACGCCGCGGATCAGCCCCGTCGATTCGAGCAGCATGAGATCCTTGGGCTGTTCCACAACCACGATCAGGCCCGGATCGCGCTGGGGGTCGCCGCAGATCGCGCACGGATCGGTCTCGGTCAGATTGAAACACCGCGAGCAGTGGCGCAGCTTCTCCTTCACGTCGCGCACCGCCTCGGAGAGGCGCAGCGCCTCATCGCGCGAAGCCCGCAGCAGATGAAACGCGATCCGCTCCGCGCTGCGCGGTCCGATGCCGGGCAGACGGGTGAGTTCCGCCATCAGGCGGGTGAGTGATTCCGGTAATCCGCGTGAAGGTTCGCTCAAGGATCTCAAATCTCAAATCTCAAATCTCAAATCTGAGATTTGAGATTTGAGATGCTGCCATTGTGCACTGACCCTGTAGCGGCCGCCCCCCAGTGGCGGCCGGGTCTGCCACAGCCACGCCAGGGGAGAACTCGAGCTCCTCCCAGCCCGACCTCACCACAGACGACCGTACCGCAACCACCATAACAAGGCGGAAACCAGGAAGGCGCTCAGCAGAACGAACGCGTACATCGCCCATGTGCCCGGTCTTGCAGAGCTCATTGTCCCGTGCTCATCATCTGCTCCAGCCCCGGCAGGTTGAGCCCGCCGGTGAGCTTGGACATTTCAGCCTTGGCGGCCTCCTGGGCCTTGCGCGTGGCGGCGCTGACAGCCGCGACCACGGTGGTCTCCAGCAGATCGACATCGCCGGCCACCTGCGGGTCGATCTTGATCTGTACGAGCTCGCCCTTGCCGTCGACGATGGCCCGCACCATGCCGGCCCCGGCGTCCGCCTCGTAGCGCTGCTGGGCGAGCGTCTCCTGCATCTTCTGCATGTTTTCCTGGAACGACCGGGCCTGTTTGAGCAGGTTGGCGAAGTTTCCGAGACCACCGAACATCAGGGACTCCTCAGGGCTTGACTTTTTCCACGTTGACGAGCGAACCGTCGAAGATCTCCATGGCCGTCCGCACCAGCGGGTCGGAGGCCGCCTCCTTGAGGCTCTCTCCCGACGTCACCGGGACGGTCGCGGGCGCCGGCGGCCGGGGAGCGGCCGGGCGAGCGGCGGGGGGCTCGAAATCGCGCGG
>CAZQEN010000580.1:0-2636 GCA_964591605.1 uncultured Planctomycetales bacterium | reverse complement strand
CAGGACCTAAGAGCGGCAGAGGCGGTGCGGGACTTGAATTCGCAATGCGAAGGTCATGGGTTCGAATGCAATCGCCTCCAATGCATTAAGAAGTCTCGTTCCCCGCGAATCCCTCTCGGTAGTCGATGGTCCGCACAGGGAGCAACTTTTGCCAGCCGCAACAGGGCGACGACTGCCAGCTGGCCAGGCCGGATCTCGTCGATCCGCAGGCTCACTGGACGCGCTGGCGCGCATAGCCAAAGGCAAGAGATCCAATCATAATCCTGCGGACTATTGGGCACAATTGTAAAGGAAATGAAATACCCAGCAGGCTCAACTGCAACGAGAGTAATCAGCGTTCGATTGACTGCCAGAATAGCATCGCTGGAAGGTGCCAAGATCGTTTTCGTCCACGTCGCCGTCCTCGTCGAAGTCGGCAGGGATCTTGTTCTGGGCATCGGGCGTGAGCGTGCAGTCGGGGGGGAGCGATGCGGGGTTGTAGGGTACCTTGTCGCGCGTGCCGCACTTCTTGAACTGATCAAAGTCGTCGGCATCGACGCGGCCGTCGGCGTTGAAGTCGGCGGGGACGATGGGCGCGCCGCCGACATCGCCAATGATCAGCGAGAGTGGCAGCGTCAGGTGATGGCATGTGATCGGCTGTGCGGACACGGGGACCGAATTGCCCGGGCTGAAGCTTGCCAGCGTGGACAGCGTGAACAGCGTCTCGTTTCCAGAGAATGTCTGCGTGGGGCTGAACCGCGGGGCGGTGAAGCCGGCAACGTATACTCTCCCGTCGGATGCATCTTCGGTCATGGCCGTCACGCGGGCGATGTAGCCGTAACCCTGATTCTGCTGCGCATCGATCGGATATTTGATCGTGATCGGCGCGAGCGGGTTGAGGCACGTGCCGGTCCCGCTCGTGCAGGTAATCTCGAAACGGTGGATCTGCGCGGGCACCACAGAGGGCACGTCGGCGGCAAAGCTGGCCGGGTCGACCGATGAGGTCAGGTACAGCCGGTTGCCTGAGGAGACCAGCATGGAGGTTGGTGCGGGAACAGCGCTACCAATCATCTCAACGTGCTCGGACGCGTTACCGGCCGACTCATCATAGATCAGCACCCAGTCATTCTGCGGCGACGCCGCCTGGGCACTGAGTACGAAGACGTGGCCTGACCCATCGACTTCGATCTCGCGGAGGCGTTGGCGGTCGGGCTCGGGCACCCAGTAAAAGCAGTCATCGGGCACGCTGTCCGGCAGGATGCTCGAGTAGGTATGCGGATTACGGCCGTACAGTGTCTGCACGCTGTAATACCCGCTGCCGGTCCGTTGCAGCCTGGCTGCCGCCTGGTAGGGGCAGCCAACCGTCGGCGTGACGAGGACGGGGACGACGTAGACGATGTCGGGATTGCTCGGGTGGAAGGCGGCGTCGGCAAGCGGGAGGCCGGCATATTGACCGCCGGGCGCGTTCACGCCGACGTGGACCTGGACCGGCCCGTCGGCCGTCACGACGCTCGGAACATATGCCGGAGAGATGACGGGGGAGCCATCATATCGCAGCAGCCCCTGCGTGCCATGCAGTTGGTAGACGTTGCCGGCGCTGTCCGCGATCAGCCGTCCATTGGCGCGGCTGCCTGCTCCGCCCGCCGGCGGTGCGGGCTCATTGCCGATGCAGGCAAGCGTGGTCTTGTTGAATGTGTAGAGCGCGTCGGCCGCCCCAGAGACCTGCCCGGGCAGGCCGGATTTACCGGCGATCACGAGCGTGCTGGAGGCTGCGCCTGGCGTCGCTGCGGCACTCGACACCGCGCTCAATCGCTGGATCGAGGGCCTCGACGAGCCGTCTGGTGGGGCGAGCGGGCCGCAGGCGTTGGAGGGCAATGGCGTGCGCAGCAATGTGTCAAAGGCAATCAGGTCGGCCAGGTCGACGTACTGATCTTCGCTCAGTTTGTTGTCCATGCAGGCCTTGGCCAGGCCGGCCTGGCGGACCGTCTGCCCGAACTCGGCCAGCAGAAGCAGATAATCGCGTCCAGTCACGGCTCCCTCGCCGCTCAGGTCCGCGCACTGCGAGCTGCAGATGATCTGGGGGTCGAAGTTGTCGATCCAGATGCGTGATGGGATCGGGTTGTTGCTGCCATCGCGGGAGGCGATCAGCGCCAGCTCCACGTAGGTGCCCCGTGTGAAGTTGAGCGAGTACTGCGGTGTGGCGCGAGGAAACGTGCCGTAGAACGTCCCGAACTGGCCGTTCCCGACTGAGCCGGGGCGACCGCCGACAGGCATGCGCAGACGCGCGACCTCGAAAGATCTCACTCCCGCTTCCACATGGTCGCTCAAAGACACCGCCACTTCTGCGCCTGCATCCTCCATGAACAGGTAATCGAAGGTGATGGTGATGTTCTCATGACCGGCGCGGGCAAACGCGCCTTTCGCGGCGACGGAACTTGCCGGCAGCCGGCCAACGGCCTGGGTGCGCATCTCCATGACGCCACCCACCTGACTCAGAGACGGGACCTGCTGCTGGACCTGCGCGGCGGTGAGCCGTTGCACGCTGCCTTCCCTGCACGTCGTCACATCCTGAGGGGGCGAGTCGTTCGCGCAGACGCCGTCACAGCGGCAATCCTGCATGTCGGCCGGATCACGAAGACGGCTGCGCATGCGGATAT
>CAZQEN010000579.1:0-2671 GCA_964591605.1 uncultured Planctomycetales bacterium | reverse complement strand
AACCTCAACGCAATCAACGAATTACGCATTTTGACGTAGAGGAACTTCGGGCTAAGCCACGGCCGAACTCATCAGATCATGCCTGACTGCTCCCCCCACGATCGTCATCGCCGCACGAGCCCTGACCCGCTCGCCGTCGAACGGGCAGTTGCGGGCTTTCGATCGGAACTGGCGGGCGTCGATCGTCCACTCGGCGGACGGGTCGATCAGTGTCACGTCGGCGTCGGCGCCCTCACGCAGCGTGCCCTTGTCGAGGGAAAGCACCCGGGCCGGCTTGATCGTCAGGCACGCCAGCATCGCGGGCCAGTCCACCAGACCCGGCTCGATGAGAGCCCGGGCGAACATGGGCAGCGCCGTTTCCAGGCCGACGATGCCAAAGGGCGCCTGCAGGAATTCCAGCTCCTTTTCCTGGATGCCGTGCGGGGCGTGATCGGTAACGAGGCAGTCGATGGTGCCGTCAACCACTCCCTGGAGGCAGGCAGCCACGTCCGCCCGCGTGCGCAGCGGCGGGTTCATCTTGTAGTTCGTGTCGTACGACGCACACGCCTCGTCCGTCAGCAGCAGGTGATGCGGGCACACCTCCGCCGTCACCGGCAGGCCTTCGGCCTTCGCCCCGCGCACCAGGCGGACGGATCCGGCCGTCGAAATGTGGCACACGTGGTACCGGCTGCCCGTCTGCCGCACCAGCGACAGGTCCCGCTGAATCATCAACTCCTCGGCGATCGGGTTGATCCCGGGCAGTCCGAGCCGCGCCGAGGTCATCCCCGCGTTCATCACCCCGCCCGCGGCCAGGTCGTGATCCTCGCAGTGCTGCAGGATCGGCTTGTCGAACATCCGAACATACTGCAGCGCCCGGTACATCACGCCGGTGCCGCCGATGCCCGAGCCGTCATCGCTGAAGCCCACCGCTCCCGCCCGCACCATCTGGCCGATCTCGGCCAGTTCCTCACCCTGCCGGCCCTTGGTGACCGCTCCGATCGGATAGACGTTGCACTGCCCGGCCCGGGAGGCCTGCCGATACACGAACTCGATCGACGTCTCGTCATCCAGCGCCGGGCGGGTGTTGGGCATGCAGGCGATCGAGCTGAATCCACCCGCCACCGCCGCCGCGCTGCCGGTCGCGATCGTTTCCTCCTCCTCATCGCCGGGCTCGCGCAGATGGACGTGAATGTCGATAAGCCCCGGCGAGACGATCAGCCCCCGGGCATCGACGACGCGGGCCTGCGCATCCGAAATGCGGCCGCCCACCTTGGCAATTCGACCGTCCGCCAGAAGAACATCACCCGTCTCGTCCCGGCGGGCCGCCGGATCGATGATCCGTCCACCCTGAATCAGAATCCGTTCGAGCGGCATGTGGCCATCCTCTGCAAGTATTGCACGGGTTTTGCCCCGGTGCTGGTTTCAGATTCGCGCACGGCGGGATTCTATCCGATCCCCGCTGCGCGTGTCGCGGCAACGGTCCGCGGCCCCCCGGGCGATGCGCCGGGCCACGGCGAGAGACGCGCCGAAGGCCGGGGTATCCATCCAATGGCCCAGTCCGGCCCGATGAAGGCCGCCAACCCCCTCCGCCGCGGTTCCTGGCAGATCAAACCCCCTGGTCTGTAAAGCCCCGGTAAATGGGAGTGCCCCTCTGGAGTAGCTCAGAAGGGTCTGATTATCTCCACAAATCCGCCAAAACCGGTTTTTTTCAGTTGCATTTTGAAAACACTCGTGTCTAATACCCGCCGGGAGAGAGTTCGGGCAGGGCAGCTTCCGGGCATTCAGTTTGTTTCCCCCTGACTTGCAGTCGATCTTTTTCCCATCGTGTTCCGGGCCAATGTCGGCACAGCCGACGTCACACAAAAAGAGGGAGAGATCAGATGAGAAGAGCGAGTTTCGCTTCAGCGGTCGTGTCTTGCCTGTTCGGCATCATGGCGTCATCCGCGTCGGCCGAAATCACGGTCAGCGAAGTGGGCGTCAATCCGTTTCCCGCATTTCCGAGCACGGGCGGCACGGGGATCATTGAAGGGCAGCAGGACGGTACGGCCACACTGGCCAAGACCTTTACCGCGTTGGGCGATGTGCCCATCATTCTCCACCGCAACCCGACCATCGGGACCGATACGATCCGCATCAACGAACGCGTGCGGAACAACACGGGAGTCACCTGGACAGACTTCCACTTCCTCATGCAGCCCATTGATGCGAACCCCCTGCTGGGAGTGTCCTTTCAGAATATCACCAACCCGACGGGCGAGTGGACCACCATCACGCCAGGCCTGAATTCGTTGACCCTCCTGGGCAGCGTACCCGATGGAGGCACCTTCAGCATCTCATTCGACCTGGTGGTCTCGTCGTCGGCCGGCTCATTTGACCTGTTCGGAATCCATGAATTCCCGAGCATCCCCGAGCCCTCGACGCTGGCCCTGCTGGCCTGCTCGTTCGTGGGTCTGATGTCACGCCCGCGCGGACGGCGGCAGTCAGCATAAGGCAGTTGATTCTCGGGCGCAGGGCGAACCCAGGGGTTCTCCTCTGCGACCTCACACACACGATCCGTCAGGCCGGGCGGGACTGACGAGTGTTTTCGTGCATCCGGTGAGCGGGCGGAGCCGGCCGCACCCGTCCGCCCGCTCCACCGCCCTTTTCGGTAACACGGTTTCGGTTGTCTGCGCTAGGCCCGGCCTTCAGGCCG
>CAZQEN010000578.1:0-2674 GCA_964591605.1 uncultured Planctomycetales bacterium | reverse complement strand
GGATGCGTCCGAGCTGCGGCAGGGCCTCCTCCGAGCGGTATTCCTCGTCGCCCGAGACCAGGACAACGTGCCTGCCTTTGCCGGGGCCGTCGTGGCCCTGATAAGTGATCCACGGATCCTGGGCGGCGGCGAGGCTGCCGAAGAGCAGCACAGCGAGCATCGGTTTCATGAGCTGTTCCTCTCTGTCATCCATCCGGTCCCGAGCGGCCAGTGTATCGCCCCGCACGGACGTGGGGAATGACAGACGCAGGCGGCCCGGTCGGCCGGGGGCGTCCATTCAGAGCCGATGGATGGGAACGCTTGCCCGGTTCGGCGGGATCGTCGATGATTGGCGGGCGATGGTCCTGAGCCGGGCGAAGCGGAGCCTCCGGCGGACCGATTGACGACATTCATCTGGAGAACTTCACCATGAGTCGGGATCTCGACAACCTTCCGTCGCGCCGTGCGTTTCTGAGTACCACGGGGAAGCTTGCGGCTGTGTCGGCGCTGGGGTCAGTGGCGGTGCCGGCCGTCCATGCGGCCGAGGGCCACACGATCAAAGTGGCCTTGGTCGGCTGCGGGGGGCGGGGCACGGGCGCGGCCATCAACGCGCTGTCCACGAAGAGCGGTCCGACGGAGCTGGTGGCAATGGCCGACGTGTTCAACGATCGGCTGGAATCGAGCCTCAAGAACCTCTCCTCGAAGCTGGGCAAGCAGGTCAACGTCCCCAAGGATCGTCAATTCCTGGGTTTCGATGCGTACCAGAAGGCGATCGACGCAGTGGGGGCGGGAGGCGTGGTTATCCTGGCGACGCCGCCGGGCTTTCGGCCGCCGCACATCGAGTACGCGATCGAGAAGGGCTGTCATGTGTTCATGGAGAAGGCGTTCGCCGTGGACGGCCCGGGGATTCGCCGCGTGCTCAAGGCGGGGCAGGAGGCGGACGGGAAGAACCTGAGGATCGCCGGCGGGCTGATGAGCCGGCATTCGGCGCCGCTGGAGGAGGCGGTGGGCCGGATCCACGACGGGGCGATCGGCGACGTGATCACCTGCTGGTCGTACCGCGAGCACGGGCCGGTGGGCATCGGCACCAGGCCGGCCGACGTGTCCGAAATGGCCTGGCAGATCCGCCACTTCCACAACTTCAACTGGCTGGGCGGGAGTTTCATCCTCGACTGGCTGATCCACAACCTCGACGTGTGCTGCTGGGTCAAGGATGCGTGGCCGGTGTCAGCGCAGGGTCAGGGCGGGCGGTATCCGCGCACGGAGGCGGATCAGATGTTCGACCATTACGCCGTCGAGTACTCATTCCCTGACGGCACGCGCATGATGGCACAGGCCCGGCACATGGCCGACTGCTGGGGCTTCTGGGGAAACGTGATTCACGGGGCGAAGGGCTCGGCCATCCTGGGCGAAGGCATTCCCGACCCGCTGATCTACAAGGGGCACCAGCGGACTGATGCGAACGTGATCTGGCGCTACAAAGGCGCCAAGAGCGACCAGTACCAGATCGAGCACGACCGCCTGTTCGAGGCGATCCGCGCGAATAAGCCGTACAACGAGACGAAGCGCTGCGCGTATGCCGCGCTGACGGGCATTCTGGGGCGCATGGCCGCGGAATCGGGGCAGGAAGTCACGTGGGAGCAGGCGCTCAACTCGGATCTCGTGCTCGCACCAGGGCTGGAGAAGCTCACGATGGACTCGGCGCCGCCGGTCGTGGCGGATGCGCAGGGCCGCTACCCGGTGGCGGTGCCGGGGCGCACCAAGGTGCTCTGAGCCGGGCTCCGCGGGGCGGCAACGGGCGATCAGACCGGCTTCGACGATGGAATGGAGGAGGCCGTCATGCAGGTGCGGAAGGCGGTCATCACCGCGGCGGGTCGCGGGAGCCGGCAGCAGGGGGCCGGCGAGATCATGCCGGCGGCGATGAACCTGGTCGTCGACCGCGACGGAGTGGTCAAGCCGGTGCTGCAGGTGATCGCGGAAGAGGCGCTTGCCAGCGGCATTGAGCAGATCGGGGTGATCGCGGCCCCGAGGGACGAGGAGATCTTCCGGCGGGCGTTTCAGCCGGGGCCGCGGCCGTCCGCGCCGGCGGCGGGGGCCGGTGAAGACCGCGACTGGCAGGCGCTGGGCCGGCGCCTTCACTTCATCGTGCAGTCCGAGCCGCTGGGGTACGGCCACGCGGTGTGGTGTGCGCGTTCGTTCGTGGGTTCTGAGCCGTTCCTGCTGCTGGTGAGCGATCATCTGTATGTGTCTGGCGAGGAGCGGCGATGCGCGCGGCAGGTGCTGGACCTGGCGGCGCAGGAGGGCTGCTCGGTGGCGGCGGTGCAGGCCACGCGCGAGCACCTGATCCACCGGTTCGGGACGGTGGCGGGGAAGCGCATCGCCGGCCGGGCGAATGTGTTTGCGATCGAGACGGTGGTCGAGAAACCCACGCCGAGCCTGGCCGAGCAGCGCCTGCACGTGCCGGGGCTGCGGGTGGGGCATTATCTGTGCTTCTTCGGGATGCACGTGCTCACGCCGACGCTGATGGAGATCCTGGATCAGCACGTGGAGCAGGGGCGGCGGTCCGGCGAGGCGATCGGGCTGAGCCCGGCGCTGCAGGAGCTGGCCGGCCGGGAGCGGTACCTGGCGGTGCAGGCCAACGGACGGCGGTACGACGTGGGGGCCAGGTACGGATGGGCACGCACCGGCTGCTCAA
>CAZQEN010000577.1:0-2694 GCA_964591605.1 uncultured Planctomycetales bacterium | reverse complement strand
GAATGCCGGGCCTGGCGCACCCAGCACGAAACTCTCATACCGAAAACGGCACTACTCCCCGACCTGCACCACCTTCCTCCGCGCATCTTCACCATGTGTTGATCCTCTCTCCTCCCCATCATCGCGAACCCACCACTCGCTGCGCGAGGAGTGGGCCACCCGGCGCGCAGCAGCGAACATGCACTGGGGGCCGCTCGTCGCTGGACACCGGGGCCGGGGGGCTCGATAATTGCCCGACTTGATCCAGCGCCACACCAACGAGGAGCAGATATGGCAGTCGCAACATCGGTGAAGAAAGTGGTCCTCGCCTACAGCGGCGGGCTCGACACCAGCGTGATTCTACCGTGGATCCGCGAGACCTACGGCTGCGAGGTGATCGCCTTTGCGGCCGAACTCGGCCAGGGCGATGAGCTCAAGGCGATTCAGAAGAAGGCCCTCAAAAGCGGGGCCAGCCAGTGCGTCATCCGCGACGTGCGGGCCGAGTTCGTCAACGACTTCCTCTGGCCGCTGCTGCGGAGCGGGGCCATCTACGAGAACAAGTACCTGCTGGGCACGTCGATCGCCCGGCCGCTGATCGCCAAGGAGCAGGTGCGGGTGGCCCATGAGTTCGGGGCCGACGCGGTCGCCCACGGCGCGACCGGCAAGGGCAACGACCAGGTGCGGTTTGAGCTGACGTACATGGCGCTCGACCCGTCGCTCAAGATCATCGCCCCGTGGAAGGACCCGCGGTTCGAGCTGCGGAGCCGGGAGGCGGCCGTCGAGTATGCCGAGGCCCGCGGCATTCCCGTGACCTCATCGAAAAAGAGCATCTACTCGCGGGATCGCAACATCTGGCACATCTCGCACGAAGGCGGCGAGCTCGAAAGCACCTGGAACGAGCCGAAGGACGAGATGCTCGTGCTCAGCCCGCCGATCGAGAAGGCGCCCGACAAGGCGGCCTACGTGGAGGTGGATTTCGAGGAAGGTGCGCCGGTCGGCCTCAACGGCAAGCGGGTCGAAAGCGTCGCGCTGCTGGCGAAGCTCAACGAACTCGGCGCCAAACACGCCGTCGGGCAGGTCGACGTGGTCGAGAACCGGCTGGTCGGCATGAAGTCGCGCGGCGTCTACGAGACGCCCGGCGGCACGATCCTCCGGGAGGCGATCGAGGGGCTCGAGCACATCTGTCTCGACCGGGACACGTTCCATTACAAGCAGCAGATTGCCCACCGCTACGCGGAGCTGGTCTACAACGGCCAGTGGTACACGCCGCTGCGCGAGGCGCTCGACGCGTTCTTCACGCAGGTCGCCAAACCCCTCACCGGCACGGCGCGGCTCAAGCTGTACAAGGGCAACTGCCGCGTGGTGGGCGCCAGGAGCCGCAACACCTTCTACATGCCCGACCTGGCCAGCTTCACCATGGGCGACACATACGACCCGAAGGACGCCGACGGCTTCATCCGCCTGTTCGCCCTGCCGGCCAAGGTGGGCGGGATCGTCAGGCGGCAAAACGCCAAAGCCGGCCGAAACGGCAGTATGAAGGCCAAACAGGCGAAATCCAAACGCTGAAGCACTGCGCCGACATCCAACACGCGTGTTGAATCCTGCAGATGGCCGCGGGTGTCTGTTTGTTGTACGCAGGCCCTGCGGTTTCAGCTTCTGCGGACACGTGGGCCTTGCTCGTTCTGCCTGTCCTGCCGGGGTTCGTTGCGGCCATTCGTTCACCAACACCCGTACGTCACGCATGCATGGCGGCGGCCTCGGGTGCGGGAGGTCGATTCGAGGACAAAGTCTCCACGACTAAAACTTCATCGCAGGCTGGCGAAGTCCTCTCCGTCCGCGGCGGCTTCAGAGAGGAAGAAACAGCACGCGGTTCTGCATATCGGCAGGTGCGAGCACTCCGGCTGCCAATTCCAGATCTCGTACTGCCTGCCCGATCGTGATACGCAGTTGATGGGCGTAAATCACCCCTGCGAAGTCACGCCTCATCGCAAGCCACTGGTGCGCGATGCGGAGAAGGTCATCATCTTGGCTGAAAACAATCCGTCCCAGCCGCGTAGCCCGCTCAAGAAGCGCAGCATCTTCCGCCTCTGCTGCTCCATCTTCGAAGGCGGTCAGGCAATCAACGCCACGGCGACGCAATCCCTGCGTGATCGCAGAAGGGACGTGATGATCCATGAAGAAGCTGAGGCTCAAACTGTGCCTCGTGCGGCTTGCAGCTTTGCGCGGATCGATCCATCCGGAATCGACTGCCGAATCGTCTCCATGCGCTTGAGGCGATCTTCAATGTCGGCGTCCATCTCGCTCTGATGATCGTGATAATAAGCCAGCGCACTGTAGATCTGGGCGAGGGTGAGGTGGGGATGCTGCCGGTGTATTTCGTCGGCGTCCCAATGGTATGCCAGCCGGTCGAGGACGACCTCGACTACCTTGATCGACGTGCCGGCAATGCAGGGAACGCCCTGCGAGTCAAGTTCGATGTGCGGATAGGTCAACGTCGACATACGGAACTCCTGATCCGTGGTTATTATATCACGAGATTCACGAGTCTCCCTGCATTATTGATGGGCGACCGGAACTACGCCATCCACAGCGAAGCCACCCGGCTGATTCACAACAACTCACGCAGTCGCTCCGGAGGCCGTGCAAGCACCGCCCGTTTTCCGCGAATCACCACCGGCCGTTCGATCAGGATCGGATGCTCTGCCATCAGCTTGA
>CAZQEN010000576.1:0-2703 GCA_964591605.1 uncultured Planctomycetales bacterium | reverse complement strand
GCTATGAGGTGCGGGCGTTCGACGCGGTGCCGAACTATTCGGGCTGGAGCAGCCCGGCCGTGGTCACCACGCCCGGCGACACGACGCCGCCTGCCCCGCCGACCGGCCTGGTCGCCAGCGCGGGCAACGCCGTGGTGAACCTCGACTGGTCAGACAACGGCGAGGCGGATCTGGCCGGCTACAACATCTATCGCGGTACGACCAGCGGCGGGCCGTATTCGCAGATCAACGGGGCGCTCGTTGCCGGCAGCAGCTACAGCGATACGACAGTCAGCAACGGCACCACGTACTACTACGTGGTGACGGCCGTCGATACGAATGCGAACGAAAGCGGCAACAGCAACCAGGCCTCGGCCACGCCGCAGGCGCCCGACACGGTCACGATCGTGACGGCGACGTTCACCAACAAGACGAAGACGCTGCTGGTCGAGGCGACGAGCAGTCAGCAGCCGAGCGCCGTGCTGACGGTGGTGGGCTATGGCCAGATGACCTGGAAGAACAACCGGCAGCTCTATACGTTCAGCAAGAAGCCGACGACGAACCCGGGGACGGTGACGGTCACGAGCAGTCTGGGCGGGTCGGCCACCGCAACCGTGACGGTGAAATAGCCTTCGGGAGCAAGGCGGGGGCTGCGCACCGCACCGCGCATCCCCTGCGGTTCACACATTGAGCAAAGACCGAAGTCGACGAGCGATCTCCGGGGACACTGCGGGCGACAAACAGCCCAGGCGCCTGGCAATGCTGGTGGCGTGAATGGTGGCCAGCTTGTGGAGACGGAGCACGGAAGTGCTTTTTAGGTTTGTAGAAGCATGATCCGGCCGGGAAGGATCGAGGACGAGGTCAGACGATAGAAGCGCGGAAGGAAAGACGGAGGAGATGTACGCGACCAGCACCTCTGGCACCGGCCCGACCAGACCGGTCAGGAGCAGGACTGGACGCAGCTTCATGCCCGGCACATCCCCGAACGGCAACGACGCCAGATGAATCTCACCGGCCTGCATCAACCGGCTCTCCATCGGCCAGGGTGTAAACATCCTGGCGGGGGTCGGCCAGATCCTCAGCCCACTCACGGGCGATCCCCGCCGTCCATTGTGCGGCCTCATCCCCTGCCCGGGCGGCCTCGGTAGCACCCTCCACGAGAACTGCGATACGGACCGGACCCGCAGGAATCTCTTCAGGAACCTGCGCGGAGAGTCGATGCAACTCGTCTACTGTGCCAATCACTTCAATCGCTTTCATAAGCATGCCTGCACATGGACCGTTATCAGACGTACTCTTTCTACTCCACAAGATTATAGCAGTGGTTGCCGATCTACCAGTTCCTGCTCGTGCAGAGCACTGTACATCCAGATAAACCCCACGATCATGACGATTCGCTGCTACGCGAATATCGCCTCCACCACCTTGCCCTTGCCGTCGGGCGTGACGAAGAAGGGGCGCTCCTCGATGGTGTAGAACATGTTGGCGGGGATTCCCAGGGCGTGGTAGATCGTGGCGTGGAGGTCGTCCATGATGACGGGGTCTTTGACGGTGTTGTAGGGGCGCTGGTCGGCGGTCTGGCCGTGGACGTAGCCCTGCTTGACGCCGCCGCCCCACATCAGCACCGTGCTGGCGCCGGTGAAGTGGCGGTGCATGCCGTAGAACTTGATGTCTTCGACCTTGTCCGGCACGACGACCTGGTCGGGGACCTTGTTTTCGGGCTTGCCCTCGACGAGCATGTCGCGGCCGAACTCGCTGGCCAGGACGACGAGCGTGCGTTCGAGCAGGCCGCGCTCCTTCAAGTCGGCAATAAGCTGGTAGATGGGCAGATCGATTTCCCTGCACATATCGACCGTGCGGGTGTGGCCGTTCTCGTGCGTGTCCCAGCCCTTGAAGGGTATGTACTCGGTGGTGACCTCGATGAACCGGCCGCCGGCCTCGATCAATCGCCGGGCGAGCAGACAGCCCAGGCCGAACTTGCCGGTATTGTACTTCTCATAGATCTCCTTGGGATCCATAGAGAGTTCAAAGGCTTTCGCGGCGGGGGAATCCATCAGCCGGTGCGCCCCGTCGAGCGCCTTGCGGAAGGTTTCGCGGCGGGCATCGCTGTCCAGCCGGTCGGCGCGGGCCTTAAGCACCTTCTGATAGGCGGCCCAGCGGGCGGCGAAGCGCTGCTTGCTCATCCCCGACGGCGGGAGGACGGCCTTCATCGCCTCGGCGGGGTTGTAGACGAAGAACGGGCCGTACTCATCGCCCAGGAAGCCGGCCGTGTGGAACGCGCGGACCTCGAAGTCTTCGGTGCCGAAATCGAGGCTCTGGCCGATGTCGATGAATGCCGGCACGTCAGGGTGACGCGGGCCAAGGGCTTTGGCGATGTAGCCGCCCATCGCCGGCGCGTTCACCGTCTGCGGCGGGACGTAGCACGTGTGGAAGTGGTACTGGTGCCGCGAGTGCAGGATCGCACCCAGATCGCCGGGCCGGAACGACTTGATCATCGTCCCCAGGTGCATGATCTTCGCGCAGTTCGGCAGGTGCTCGCAGATCTGCAGACCGTCGACGCCGGTGGGGATTGATTTGAACGTGCTGCCGACCGCCCTGGCCTCCATCCCCTTCTCGAACGGCGTGTACTTCTTCATGTCCCAGGTTTCGGTCTGGGCCTGGCCGCCGGCCATCCAGAGCAGGATCATGGCGTCGGCCTTGGGGTTGGGCAGGAGGTCGGGTTGC
>CAZQEN010000575.1:0-2704 GCA_964591605.1 uncultured Planctomycetales bacterium | reverse complement strand
CTACTATCTGGCCAACCGGGATGAATTCCTGCATTTCGGACTCCTGACCGACTTCCCCGACGCTCCTGCCGAGACGATGCCCACGGATGACGAGCTTCTGGCCCGCGTTTCCAGCGGCATCCAGCTTCTCAACGACAAGTACGATCGAGACGACCTGTTCTTTCTCTTTCATCGCCCGCGGCGCTGGAACGAGCAGGAAGGCGTCTGGATGGGCTGGGAGCGCAAGCGCGGCAAGCTCGAAGAACTCAACGCGCTGCTGCGCGGGCGTGGCCGCGATCGATTCGACGCCGTGATCGGCAGGATGTCCGTGCTGTCGGACGTACGCTACGTCATCACGCTGGATGCCGATACGCAGCTCCCGCGTGATGCCGCCCGCGAGCTCATCGGCACGCTCGCCCATCCGCTCAACCGGCCCTGCCTGGACCCCCGAACCGGCCGCGTGACCGAGGGCTACTCGATCCTCCAGCCGCGGGTGGATACCACCCTCACCAGCACGGTGCGATCCCGCTTCGCACAGCTCTACGCGGGCCAGGCCGGCATCGACCCCTACACCCGCATGGTCTCCGACGTCTACCAGGACGCTTTTGCCGAGGGCTCCTTCATCGGCAAGGGCATCTACGACGTCGATGCCTTCGAGAAGGCCTGCGGCGGGCGATTTCCGGAGAACCGGATCCTCAGCCACGATCTGCTCGAGGGATCGTACGCTCGCGCCGCGCTGGTCAGCGATGTGACCTTCCTCGAGGACTTCCCGGCGGTTTACACCGCGGATGTCAGCCGGCGTCACCGATGGATTCGCGGCGACTGGCAGATCGCCCCCTGGGTGCTGCTGCGCGTGCCGGGGACGGGCGGTGTTCCGGAGCGCAACTGCGTCTCGGCACTGTCGCGCTGGAAAATCTTCGATAATCTCCGCCGCAGCCTCGTGCCCCCGGCCCTGCTGGTCATGCTGCTGGCCGGTTGGATGCTGAATCTCGGCTCAGCGTACACCGCCGCGGTGCTGGGCGTACTTGTGATCGGGCCTGTGCTCGAGATTCTCGCCCAGGTGGTGAAGCGCTCTGCGGACCTGCCGCTCCGGCTTCACCTTCGGCGCACGCTGGACACCGGCGGGCAGGAACTGATCCGCGTGGGTCTGGACGTGTGCTCCCTTCCGTTCGACGCATACATCAGCGCGGACGCGATCGTGCGAACGGCCGTCCGCGTGCTGTTCACCCATCGCCGGCTGCTCGAGTGGCAGACGGCCAGCGAAGCGGAGCGCACCGCCCGCACCACGCTTTCCGGGTACTACCGCTCGATGTGGATCGCGCCGGCGGCGGCGATTGTTCTCCTGGCCGCCGGCCCGCTCGCCGGCGGAGCCCTCAGCGCCTGGCTGGTGGCCGCCCTGTGGCTCCTCGCCCCGGCCCTGGCCTGGTTCCTGAGCCGCCCGCTCACGGCGCACGCTCCCGAACTCTCCACCGACAACCAGGAACTCCTGACTCAAGTGGCGCGAAGAACCTGGCGGTACTTCGAAACCTTCGTCGTCCCGCAGGACAACTACCTGCCCCCCGACAATTATCAGGAACACCCGGCCGCGGTCGTCGCCCATCGGACCTCGCCGACCAACATCGGGCTTGCCCTCCTCTCGAACCTGGCCGCGTACGACCTGGCGTATCTCTCCCTCGCCCAGCTCCTCGCCCGGACCGCCAACACCCTGGCCTCCCTGGACAGGCTCGATCGCTTCCGCGGCCAGTTCTACAACTGGTACGACACGCGCACGCTCCAGCCCCTCTCCCCCCTGTATGTCTCATCGGTGGACAGCGGAAACCTGGCCGCCTGCCTGCTCACACTGCGCGCCGGTCTCCTCGAGATCAGGCAGCACCCCATCGCTGCGCCGCGGCTCGCCGCCGGCCTGCTCGACACGCTCGGCGTCCTGCTGCGGGAGGCCCGCGGCGGCGCCACCCGCGCCTTCGGCCCACCGCATCCGCCCGTCGCTCCCGAGGCGATCACGGCGTTGGAGCGAATCGCCGGCGATCTGCGTCACGCTCCCCGCACGCTGACCGCCCTTTACGTTTCGCTGCAGCGCCTCTCCCTGGCCGTCACCCAGTTCGCCATCGCCCACGACTCCCATCCCAACCCCGAGCTCAAGTGGTGGGCACGCGCCCTCGAGCGCCAGATGCAGGAGGCCCTGAGCCAGCTCGTCCACGCCGCCCCCTGGGTCACCCTGCCGCCCCCGACGGAGCACATGTGGCGCCGCGGATCGGCCGAACAGGCCCACCGCCTCGCCGACCTGCGCGAGGTGCTGCGCACCCTCGAGCAGATCCCCACCTGGGGCCAGGTCGCCGAGCTGGAAACGACCCTGCTGCCGGCCATCCGCGAGATTCAGGTCGATCTGGGTGCGCAGGGAAGCGCGGCACCCTCCGAGGAATCCGACTGGTTCGCCCGACTCTTCACCGCCATCTCCCAGGCCGGCGAGCGGGCCGGACAGCGCATCCAGGACAGCCAGCGCCTCGCTGAACAATGCGAAGAACTCGCCGATCTCAACTACGACTTCCTGTACGACGACTCCCGGCACCTGCTCGCCATCGGCTACAACGTGACCGATCACCGGCGCGACAACTCCTTCTACGATCTGCTGGCCTCCGAGGCCCGGCTGGTCAGCTTCGTCGCCATCGCCCAGGGCAAGCTGCCCCAGGACAACTGGTTCGCCCTGGGGCGGGCACTGACCTCTACC
>CAZQEN010000574.1:0-2714 GCA_964591605.1 uncultured Planctomycetales bacterium | reverse complement strand
CGCCGAGCGCGTGGCCCGCCGGTAACTCGCGAGTGACCTGGTCCCACGCCAGCGAAGACGGATCGAGCTGGAGCATCTGGGCGACTCTCTCCGCGGAGAAGGGCAGAAACGGCGACATCAGCGTTGCCAGGGCACGTCCGGCCTGGATGCACACATTGATCGTCGTCCCGCACGCCGCCATGTCCTCTTTGCGCTGTTTCCACGGCTGCTTGGCGTCGAAATACACGTTCCCCGCCTGCGACAGGGCCATCAGTTCCTGCAGCGCGGATTTGAACCGGAACTGTTCGAGACACGCCGTGATCTTGCGGGCCTGTTCCGCGACGGTCGCGAGCATGCGTTCATCGAGCTCGCCGCGCTGCCCCGCGGCCGGCACCTTCCGGTCAAAGTACTTGTCGGCGAAGGTGATCCAGCGGTTCACGAAGTTGCCCAGGTTGTTCGTCAGCTCCGTGTTGTTCTTGGTGATGAACTCGTCCACGTCGAAGGTCGTGCGCTGGTTCTCGGGGGCAATCGCCGTCAGGTAATAGCGCAGCGGATCGGCATCGAAGATCTTGAGATACTCTTCGATCCAGATGGCCGTCCCGCGGCTCTTGCTGATCTTCTGCTCCTCCTGACCGGGGAACTTGATGTTCAGGAACGCGTTGGCCACGACCTGCCAGGGGAGCTGATAGCTGCCCTCGGCCATGAGCATCGCCGGCCAGATCAGCGTGTGGAACACCGTGTTGTCTTCACCGATGAAATGGACGATCCGGCAATCGGCGTCCTTCCACCAGCGTGTGTACAGCCCCGCATCGCCCTCGATCTGCTCGCACAGCCGCGCCGTGAACGAAACGTACCCGATCGGCGCGTCGAACCACACGAACAGCACCTTGCCCGCCGCTTCGGGGTCATCCAGCGGCACCGGAATGCCCCACGAGAGGTCCCGCGTCATCGCCCGCTCCGGCAGCCCCTGGCGGATCTGCCCCAGCGAGAAGTTGAGCACCGTCTCGCGCCACGCCGGGCCGTCGGCGCCCGCCTCGCGCTTGCTCTCAAGCCACTGCCGCAGCGGTTCCTCGAAACGCCCCAGTTGCAGGTACCAGTGCGTCGTCTCCCGCGGCTCGGGGCGCGTGCCGGTGATCGTGCTGACCGGATCGATCAGTTGCAGAGCATCGATCAGCTTGCCGCATTGCTCGCACTGATCCCCGTACGCTTCCGGATAGCGGCACGGCTTGCCGTCGGGCAGCACGTGATAGCAGGTGCCTTTCACGTACCGGTCCGGCAGAAACTGGTTCGCCTGCACGTCAAAGAGCTGCTTGGTCGACTTCTTGATGAAGTAGCCCTTGTCATGGATGGTCTTGAAGAACTCCTGGCTCAGGCGCGTGTGCAGATCGACAAAGCCCGGCTGGTGCGTGCCGCCGTAGACGTCGAAGGCGATGCCCAGGCCCTTGAAGTCCTCCGCCTGCCGCGCGTTGTACCGCGCGGTCAGCTCCTCCACGGTGGTTCCCTCTTTGCGGGCGGAAATGAGCGCGGCCACCCCGTTGTCGTCGCTGCCGCAGATGAACCGGACCTCGTCGCCGCGCAGGCGCAGATAGCGGACGAACGTGTCGGCCGGCAGATACGCCCCCGCGATGTGTCCCACGTGCAGCCGGCCGTTCGAGTACGGCAGGCCGGAGGTTACCAGAAAACGTCTCTTGCTCATGCGGTCCTTCCGATACGGGTGCGCCGATGCTCCCGGGATCGAGCGTGGCACGGGCCGCGTACTCGCTGCCGGTGCCGCGGACGCGGCGGGCGATGAAAACCCCCATGAACATCCGGCATCCGGACGCCCACGCCCCGCAGCGGCCGTGTCGGATCACCAGGGTCCGAGTATCCTATCGGCAAACCGGCCGTCCGGGCAGGGCGGGGGTGCCCCCGGGAACAACCGTACGATAGACACCACATTCCGGCGCCGGTCTGCCAACAGAAAAGCCCGGACGACTGCCCGGGCCTGCACAATTGCCGATGCGGATGTCCCGGCGCGCCGGGACCTGTGGGGCAGCTCGCACGGGCAGCGTCGGCTTCGCCGGACGAAGCCGACGCTGCCGATGCCACCCCGCCCAGAGTGTCATGCTCCCGACAGCACGCGTTACGCGGACGCCACCGTCCCTTTGTCCGCGTTCCAGTGCATCATCTTCTTCTCGAACCACGACTGGTTCGCCATGCACACCGCAACCACCCCATAGAGGCCCAGCTCCGGCGGACAGTTGAGCGGCGCGTTGCTGCGGATCGCCGCGTGCAGGTTCTTGTGGTGCAGGTACTGGTCTTCGGCACCCGTCTTGCGGAACGTCGCGATGGGCTGGTCCTGTTTCTTGGGGTCCTCGGACCGGATCTCCCAGCCCTCCTTCGTGAAAACCAGCGTTGCGTCGTGGCCGCGGATGCAGTGGTCGCTCCGATAGGCGTTGGCCATCGTCCCCAGGATGCGGACGGTCATTCCCGGCGTGATGCCCTCGCGGCGCGGATACTGGGCCAGCATCTCGAAGTTGTCCGGCAGGTCGCGCCCGTCATCCCACAGGAAGATGCCACCCATCCCCACCACATGTTCCGGAAACGTCAGTCCGCACGCCCGGATGATGCGGGTCAGCCGGTGCACGAACAGGTCGGTGGCCACTCCGCCCGAGTAGTCGCGGTAGCAGCGCCAGTCCCAGTATCGCGCCGGGTCGTACGGTCGCTTCGGGGCCGGCCCGAGCCAGGCCTCCCAG
>CAZQEN010000573.1:0-2741 GCA_964591605.1 uncultured Planctomycetales bacterium | reverse complement strand
AGCTGCGGAAAGAAATCAAGTCACACCACTTCCGACCCGATGAGCCTTCTGCCTGCACTCATTATTGTCGGGCGTGGGTCCCAAAAACGATCGAAGCACAAATGAATCGTCTGGCCGCCACGGACGTCTGCGGACGCTACGCTGGCGAAAACCGGGTTACACGCAGATGGAGGTATCCATGGGTCGTAAAATTTGCCTGAAAGCCGTGTTGCTCCTGAGCGCCGTAGCGTTCTCGCTGGGCCAGGGCTGTCCCTCACCGGCCGAGCCCGGTGACGACACACCCGGAGACCAGACCACACCGATCGATGGTCCGACCATTGAGCCGGACGATTACGCCGACGAGACCGTGCTGACCAGCGTCAGTCCGCTGGTCACGCTGAGCACGGCCCTGGACGACAACTCGGTCGCCGCGCTGTTCGAGGTGACGGCGGACACCGATAACTTCGACTTCGCCCCGACGGGCGAAAAGGTGTTCGGGCACTCGAACATCGGGTTCTTCAACAGCGACCGGCGCCTGCGGATGGATTTCCCCGGCGGGGCCTCGAGCATCCAGATCACGTTTGCCGGCGGGACCTTCTTCGAAACCGAGGTCGGCTTGCTGCAGGCGTATGATGCGAACGACAACCTCGTGGCCGAGTACCAGACCGCTCCGCTCGGTCCCGGCGACGCCGAGATCATGACCGTCACGAGTGCCGGCGGAGGCATCGCCTGGGCGGTCGCCTATGCCCAGGAAGGCAACAGTTTCGGCCGGCTCGATCACCTCGTGTTCAGCGCGGGCGCCGGGAACTGATCGCTGGCGGGACGCCCGCACGGGCCTGACGTTTCACTCTCCGGGCGTGTGTGAGAAGCGGTCAAACCGGCAGAGCCCCGACCGTCGGGGAGCGGGTTCTTCAGCGTGACCGCAGACCGCTTCTGCACAGGCGCGGCCCTGATCGAGCCTCTCACACACGCTCTCAGTGCCTATCCGGGCCGGCTCGCAGCCGCCTTCGGCAGTGTACGCGGACGGACGGGCACCCTGATTTCCGGGCGTTCCTTCGAATCCGTCTTGAGCACGACGTGCAGCCCGACGGCCGGCTTGTCTGCGGGAGCGGGCGAAGACTGCGACGATGCCTGCGGCCCACCTGCGTCGCCGGCCGGCGCGGTTTGAGTCGCAGGCGGTGCGGGCTCCTGCGGTAACGTCACGACGAGGTAATACACCCGGCCGGGCTCCTTCGGGCTCAGCTCGGTCTTGACATCCGGCCTGCTGCAGGTCGCCGACTCGATCTTGATCGGTGATTTGCCGTTCCAGCGCAGCATCAGCGTCTGAATATCCACGTCCGGTGCACGATTGAAGACGGAAAACGCAACGGGAATCGCCTCGAACTGCGGCGGGACGAACATCGAACACGGAACCATGAGCTCCGGCTCCTCTTCGAAACCGGTTGTGAGCCACACTTGCCCCATGTGCGCCCCCTCGGCCAGACCCTCCTTGGCCGTCACCGTCAGTTCGGCCGTCTTTCCCGGCTGGGTTTCCTTGATGACGGCGCTGTACTCGGGGTGCGTATCCGTCGGCTTGATCTCCAGCTTCATGGGGCGTGTGAAGTGATTCGTCAGCTTGACGGTTTTGGCCAGCGCGTCGCCGGGAGCGAGTCGTCCCCAGTTGGCGCCGAACAGCGGGTCAACCTCGATCCGCGGGGTGAGCGGGCCCTCGATGATGAGGGTGTTTCGGGGATGATCCGGATCGTTCGTGTGCACTTCCATCGTCTTGCGGACTTCTTTGGCGGCGCGGGCGGTGCGGAGTGATACCTGGATGACGCCCTCCCCGCCGGGTGGGATCTGTCGGGGGTAGTCCTCGGCCACAAAACATCCGCAGGCTGCCTCCAACCGGGTGATGGCGAGTTCGGCGGTGCCGTCGTTGTGGATCACGAATGCGTGATCCACCTTGTCGCCGGACCACACGTTTGTGAGCACGTAACGCGGCGCATCGCAGCGATATCGGGCCGCAGGCTGTGATGCGGGCACGGATGTCGGCGACGTGCCCGGCCGGGGAGCAGAAGTGGCGGCAACGGAACCGGGCACCGGCGGCCGACCGGCGGAAGCGTCGGCCGGGGCCGGCGATGTGGCGGCCCCCCCCGCCGTCTGTACGGCCTCGGCGAGCACCAGCAGAATCAAGCTGAGCGCACATCCTCCCATGCCACTGGATTCTACCGTATGCCGCGGCCGGAGGCATTCCGGTCGTGCGCGAGGCTGCGGCGCTGATGAGAGGAGGATTCACTGCGCCTGGTCAGGCCCCCACCCCCTCCTTCCAAACGAGATGGGGCACCCTGCGGCGCGGCACAATATGCGGCACAGTCTGATGCCGCGGAGTCTAGCATCATGACGCGTGAACAGAGTGCGACCCCGCAGGAATCGCAGGAAACCGCAGTATCTCGAAGTGGCAAGCGGAGTAAAAGGGTGAGTGACGGGACTCGAACCCGCGACCCCGAGGACCACAAGGGTATTTAGAGGCACGCCGAAAAGCCCAGAAACACCAATGTTTATAGGCATTCTATCACAATGCCTGCCAATTGCAAGTGTTTGCATACCACCGCCGTTCTTAGCGTCCAATTGCGGTATGGGCAGGGTCAAAACGGTAAATACCGGATGGCGAAAAACGCGTTTACAGGCTCGTGGCTGAAAAGGGGGTATCGATGGTACGGGTCGGCCTGCAGAACGCAGCAGCGGCGACGTATGTGATTCTACGGCCACGCTGGGCGCGTCAT
>CAZQEN010000572.1:0-2753 GCA_964591605.1 uncultured Planctomycetales bacterium | reverse complement strand
GACTGGACCGTTTTACGTCGACTCCTTCAACGACTCTTCGCGGGCCGTCTTCCTGCGCAACCCGGAGTACAACTACCTGCCCTGCCCGGACGACATTTACGTGAGTCCGTCGCAGATCCGGCGGTTCGGGCTCAAGACGGGGCACATCGTCGCGGGGCAGATCCGGCCGCCCAAGGAGAGCGAACGTTACTTTGCCCTCCTGCGCGTGGAGGCGATCAATCTCGAGGACCCCGAGCGTGTCACCGAGAAGACGAACTTCGAGGATCTCACGCCGCTGCACCCCGGTCCGAAGGACGCGCACAAGTCGCGGCTGGGGGTCGATGGGCGGTTGCGGCTCGAGACGGCGCCGGATGAGATCAACATGCGCGTGGTCGACCTGGTCACGCCGATCGGCAAAGGTCAGCGCATGCTGATTGTCGCGCCGCCGCGCACCGGCAAGACGGTGCTGCTGCAGAAGATGGCGAACGCGATCTCGGCGAACTCGCCCGACGCGTACGTGATCATTCTGCTGATCGACGAGCGGCCGGAGGAAGTGACTGAAATGCAGCGGGCGACCAAGGCCGAGGTCATCTCCTCGACGTTTGACGAGCCCGCGAGCCGGCACGTGCAGGTGGCGGAGATGGTCATCGAGAAGGCCAAGCGCATGGTTGAATACCAGCGCGACGTGGTGATCCTGCTCGACTCGATCACGCGTCTGGCCCGTGCGTACAACACGGAAGTGCCGCACTCGGGCAAGATCCTGACCGGCGGTGTGGACGCGAACGCGCTGCAGAAGCCCAAGCGCTTCTTCGGTGCGGCCCGCAACATCGAAGAGGGCGGCTCGCTGACCATCATCGGCACCGCGCTGGTCGATACCGGCAGCAAGATGGACGAGGTGATCTTTGAGGAGTTCAAGGGCACCGGCAACAGCGAGCTGCATCTCGACCGCCGTCTGGTGGATCGCCGCACGTGGCCGGCGATCGATGTCGCCGCCTCCGGCACCCGCAAGGAAGAACTGCTGCTCGACCCGACCGAGCTGGAGCTGGTGTACAAGCTCCGCCGCGTGCTGAGCGACATGAACGTCGTGGAGGCCATCGATCTGCTCCGGGCCCGCCTGACGAAGGTGCGCACGAACGCGGAGTTCCTGATGACGATGAACCTGTAGGCGGGAAAGTCGAAAGTCGAAAATCAAAACCGAGCGGCCGTCCATGGGGGCGGCCGCTTCGTTGTATAATGGTTCGTGTGCCGCTGCTCTGAGAGCAGGTGCGTCTTCGGCGGTGTCCCAATGGAGCCCGAAGCGCCAGCGAGGCGTACGCAGGAAGGGCGAGCACCTGGGTAAACCCCTCGCTCGCGCTTCGGGCTCCGTTGCCGGCGTCGCAAGGAGCGGTTACCCATGTCATCCGCAGTAACGTCGCCCCGACTTGAAGCAGCTTTCAGACTGGAGAGTCTTGTCGCGCGAGAGGACCTGCAACAGGACAAAAAAACGGCCCTGCTGGCCACCGTTGCCATGTTCGAGGAGTACAACGTTCCCTATGTGGTGACCGGTGGGTTGGCCGTCCAGTTGTATAGCGATCGACCACGCAACACCAATGACGTGGATTTCGTTTCACTGAGGGCGGCCTTCAGAGCCATTCAGAGCGCTCAGCCGTGGCCCCAATACGGTCTGGAACTGGTCTTTGACCGACGACGGTACATCAAGGTCCGACACGCGGCCAGCAACGTGGAAATAGACATCAATCTCGACACGCGTTTTGCCCGCCTGCTGCAAGACCCACAGCAGGAACTTGTCGAGGGAAAGGGTGTGCTGTTCACATCGCCGCTCCAGATCGCATTTGCCAAGTTGCGGACACAGCGATCCGATTGGCCGCGAGATCCGGACAAGCGCTACCAGGATCGGACCGACCTCATACGGATTTTCAGGCTGCACCCCGAGGTTCCACCTCAACTCGAAGCCGATCCGATGACAACACCCGAGATGCAGCAGATTCTCCGGGAAATTGTCCGGGAAGCGGATCTGCCGCAACTGGGAGACGAACTCCCCTCCGACGACGTGCCGGGCTGAGGCCTGGCGGGCGGAGGGCTTCAGGGTTTTTTCTCGAGGTCCAGCGCGGCGGAGTTGATGCAGTAGCGCAGGCCGGTGGGTCGGGGGCCGTCGTCGAAGACGTGCCCCAGGTGCCCGCCGCAATGGCCGCACATCACTTCGGTGCGCGTCATGCCGTGGCTGGCGTCGTTCTGCGTCTTGACACCGTCCTGCGTCATGGGCGCGTAGAAGCTGGGCCAGCCGGTACCCGATTCGAACTTGGTGTCGGACGCGAAGAGCGGCTGGCCGCAGCCGGCGCAGCGATAGACGCCCTTGTCGTGACAGTCCCAGTACCGGCCGGTGAAGGGGCGCTCAGTGCCCTTCTCGCGGAGCACGTGGTATTGCTCGGGAGACAGCTTCCTGTCGTTTTCGGGTTGCGTCGAACTCATAGAACCTCCCATCGCCGTTGGGGCGGACGCGCATTCGCGGGCGGCGGCCGCGGGATGGTGGCCGGGTGTCCCGGTCTGCCGGGGTCCGCAACCCGCCAGTAAGACGCATCCGCATACGACCGCCATGTTTCTCGTGCCCATTTGTCTGGAAATCTCCCCGGCCCGCCGCACTCGCCGTCCCTGTAGATGCAGTATAGGGCACGCCGGTGACGGCGGCATGGCTTTCGCCGGGCTTCCCACGGTGTGGCCATTCTCCGGGGTGTGTGACCGGAGGTGCCGCGTGCCGGACGAGACCTCCATGGGCG
>CAZQEN010000571.1:0-2759 GCA_964591605.1 uncultured Planctomycetales bacterium | reverse complement strand
CTCAGCGAAGCCGAAGCTGCCCATGCCACCCGCCGATTCTGTCACGGACCCCCCACCCTGGTGGCTGTTCTGGCGGCTACGGCCGCGATCTAACCGGATCCTCCTTCGAGGGCCTTCGCCCCCTCGACTGCGCACGCCGCCCCGTCCGTATCCCGCCAGGTGCGCCAGTATTCACCGATGCGCCGGACGAAACTCGCCGGTTTCTCGGCGTAGATCCGCTGCCCGAGCCTGAACGCCTCACGCTGAAAATCGCTCCGCCGCTCCTCCAGGCGTGCGAGCAGCCCCTCGCGCGATGCGGGCGGGAGACCCGTGGCCCCATTCGCACCCACCAGACCGGCCAGCACCGCCAGATCGTGATCGTCGCCCAGCAGGTTGGTGAGTTGGTGGACCTGCTCGGCCAGCGGCTCGAACAGGCCCGGCCACACGCCCTCAAGCACCTGAAGCTGGTACCAGAGCATTTTAGAGGCTTTCCGCCACTCGTGCAGATGCTCGTCCGTCGGTTCGGCGAGCGAGACGCTCAGGCATCGCCGCCCGCGGCGATAGACGGCCCGCAGGCCGTCGCGGATGGTGCGCCACTCGTGCGGACTGACCGGCCAGTCGTCGAGGCGGCCCATCGATGCGGCGATGGCCGTCTTCAGGGCGTTGAGCGTGTGGTCGGACAGCTCCGCCAGCAGGCGGCCGCGCCGCGCCTCCAACTCGCGACGCGGTCCCGACACGTCCAGCGGCGCCTCGGGCGGCGTGGCGGCAAGGCGATCGAGCGCGTCCATGAGGATCCGCGTGTCACGCAGCTCCGACAACGGCCGGGCACTGTCCCGGTAGACGCACTTCTCCAGTTGATAGACGGCCTCCGGCAGGGCGGGCCGCAGCAGCCGCAGCACCGCACGCGACTCCTTGAGACGCTTGCGGGCGTTGTGCACCGCAGCATCCATGTCCGCCGGCCCGCGATTCAACTCGCGCAGCGCCATGGCCAGCCGCTCGCGGATCAGCCGCCGCAACCCTGTCGACACACTCTCGCGTTTTTTGAGTCTCAGCGACACGCCCAGCCCCGTCTCACGGCATCACAGCATTGTACCGCATCCGGGCCCTCCACCGCGCCACATCATGGCCCCGTGCCATCTGCGCATCGACCGGGTGATACCTCACACCCGATTCCGGCTGCTTCACCGCCTCAACGCGCGGGCACGGCACCCATCAGAACCCCGAACGTCAGTGAGGGGCCTTGCGCGCGGGGCGGGTGGGTCTCGCGTGCAGCCGAGGGGTCTTCCCAGCCGTGAGTCAGACCCGTCGCTGACGCTCCGGGTTCTGATGGGGTTGTCCACGATAAGGTTGGGCTATGGCACGCGGACGCCGCGTCCGCTCAGATAGCTCTTGAGCTCGGGGATGCCGATGATGCCGAAGTGGAAGACCGACGCCGCGAGCAGCACTGTCGCGCCCGCCTGGACGGCCTCATAGAAATGCTCCAGTGTGCCCGCGCCGCCGGAGGCCACGAGCTTCGCGGAAACTACCTGTGCCATGGCGCGGATCACGGGAAGATCGTAGCCGGTCCGCGCCCCGTCGCCGGCCTTGCTGGTGGGCAGAATGACGCCGACACCGAAGCCATCCACGCGCCTGGCCCACTCGATGGCATCGGCGCCCGTGGCCGTGCGTCCGCCGTCGATATAGACCTCGTACCCCGAGGGCAGCTTCTCGTTGCGGTCCACGTCGATCGCGACGGTCACCTTGTGGGCACCGAACTCCCGGACCATTTCGTCGATGACTTCGGGCCGGCGGAACGCCGCGCTGCTGACCGACACGTTGTCCGCACCGGCCTCGAGCACCGCAGCCGCGGACTTCACATCCGCGATGCCCCCGCCCACGGTGAAGGGGACGGAGGTGGCCTCGGCCACCCGCCGGACCACGTCGAGCATGGTTCGCCGGCCTTCGACGGTGGCCGTGATATCCAGAAGGGCCAGTTCATCGGCGCCCGCCGCGCAGTAGGCCCGGGCACAGGCGACCGGGTCGCCCGCATCCTGGATATCGACAAAGTGAACGCCCTTGACGACGCGGCCGTTCTGCATGTCCAGACACGGCATGATGCTGATTCTCTCGTTCATCGTCTGTTCTCCGGGAGCCGGCCGGCCGACCTTAAGGCCGGAAACCGTGTTTAGAGGCTTTTTATGGCCGACGCCGCCCCCTCGGTCCGACGGGCGGCCTGGCAGGCCCTGTCAATGTCCGCATGATACGTCTGCAGCGATTTCACCTCGCCCTGTCCGGCCCGGCAGGCGGCGATCCCCTCCGCGGCGGCAATCGCCGCATTGATCGTCGTGATGTAGGGCACTTTGTACTTGATCGCCGATTTGCGGATGTACGAATCGTCATACTGGCTGCGTTTACCGACGGGCGTGTTGACCACCAGTTGAATCTCGCCGTTCATGATCGCGTCGGTGATGTTCGGCCGGCCTTCGTGCAGCTTCAGGATCGGTTCGGCCTCGATCCCGTGCGCGGTCAGAAACGCGTGCGTGCCCTGCGTGGCTCGGATCCGGAATCCAAGTTCCTGAAACCGCCGCGCGGGCCGGAGCACGGCCGGCCGGTCGCGCTCCGCCACCGAGATCAGCACCGTGCCCTCCCTGGGCAGGCAGCTCTTGGCGCCCTCCTGCGCCTTGTAGAACGCCAGCCCGAAGCAATCGGCCATGCCCAGCACCTCGCCGGTCGAACGCCTCTCCGGTCCGAGAACCGGGTCCACCTCCGGACACATGGGGAACGGGAACACCGCCTCCTTC
>CAZQEN010000570.1:0-2772 GCA_964591605.1 uncultured Planctomycetales bacterium | reverse complement strand
GATTAGCGGGGACAGGACTCGAACCTGTGACCTCGAGGTTATGAGCCTCGCGAGCTGCCAACTGCTCCACCCCGCATCAGAGAGGCGAATTGTAGGGGAGGGGGAGCGGCGTGTCAAGTTGGCGCCAGGCCGGTGTCTTTGCGGGGTGTGTCCGTTTCTTTGGGGTTGAACTGGCGGGTTTGGTGCGTTCCTGACAGTGATGGTTTCCGGGGTCTGTCGGACAAGAACCTGTCCAGGCAGGCATGCGGGCATCGCAGGTCCGGCCCGGCAGGCCGGACCTACCCGGCGGCTTCCTGGTGATCGTCGTACCCGTCGCGGAGCGGCGGAGGTCGCGGAGGGTCACTTTGCAGGGGCGGGGTCTGCGGGTACAAGTGGCACCGGCATCAGAAGCACATCCGGGAGGATTCAGGACATGCTCAACAAGATCTGGTTCGGGCTGCTGGTGATCGGGTTGTTGTACGGATTCGGGCGGGCGGCCTGTCAGGCGACAAGGGCGTTGCTCAGAGGCGATCAGCCGTCAGTCCGTACGCAGGCGGGGCCGGAGTCTGCGACCGCACCGGGCGGAGCCGCCGGCCGGCCCGCTCCCGGGTCTCCCGCGACTCGGGACGCATCCGCGGCGCAGCCGGCAGCCGAAGTCGAGCGGCCGTTTACCGAGATGGGCAAGAAACTGACGACCGACATGATCGACGCGGCCGGGAAGAGCGTCGAACTCGCGATCGGGCTGATCGGGGCGATGGCGTTGTGGCTGGGGTTCATGAAGATCGCCGAGGACGCGGGGCTGATCGCCCTGCTGAGCCGCGCGCTGCAGCCGCTGCTGCGCTGGCTGTTTCCGGAGATTCCTCCCGATCACCCGGCGGGCGGGGCGGTCATCATGAATCTGTCGGCCAATCTGCTCGGCCTCGACAATGCCGCGACCCCGCTGGGCCTCAAGGCGATGCGCGAACTCGAGGCGATCAATCCGCATCCGGGCACGGCGACCAACGCGATGGCGATGTTCCTGGCCATCAACACGAGCAGCATCACCCTGATCCCGTTCACGATCATCGGGTACCGGGTGGCGGCGGGAAGCCGGGATCCGGCGGCGCCGATCTTTGCCATGCTCCTGGCGACGACGTGCAGCACGGCGGTCGCCATCCTCGCGGCCCGCGCGCTGCAGAGGTTCTATCCACCTCCGAAGCTTCCACTGAGGGTGCCGGAGGATGAGGCAGACGGGAAGGAGCGTGCGGAATGAGCCTGTTCCTGGAAGCCGCCCAGCTCGTCAGCCAGTGGTCGATCCCGGTGATGCTCCTGGTCATCATTCTCTTCGCGTGGCGGCGGCGCGTCCCGATGTACGAGTCGTTCGTGACGGGGGCGAAGGAGGGTTTCGACATCGCGGTCATGATCATCCCGTATCTGGTGGCGATTCTGGCGGTGATCGCGGTGTTCCGGGCGAGCGGCGCGCTGGGCGACATCACGGAGGGCCTGGCGTGGGTGCTGAGAAAGGCCGGCTGGGGCCATCATGCCGAGAAACTGGAGTTGCTGCCGCTGGCCCTCATCCGGCCGCTCTCGGGGAGCGGGGCGCGCGGCATGCTGCTGGACATTTTCGCCCATCACGGCGCGGACAGCTTCCTGGGATACGCGGCGAGCGTCATGCAGGGGAGCACGGAGACGACGTTTTATGTGCTCACGGTGTATTTCGGCTCGGTGGGCGTGAAGCGGCTGCGGCACACGCTGCCGGCGTGCCTGCTGGCGGATGCCGCGGGGCTGATCGCGGCGGTCGTCTGTGCGAGCGTGTTTTACTACGCGGTGAGGTGACGCGGCGGGGGAGGGGCGTGGGTGTGGAGTTTGAGGGTTTTTCATTTCCTCATCATCGAGACCCCACTCTTCGCCGCGCGAAGGATGAGGCACCCGGCACCTGGACGCTCTGGTTTCGCCGTTGGTCGGTCCTCTGCGCAGTCACGTCCAGGTGCTGTGGAAGACGCCGGGCTTGTCGATGCGCTCGTAGGTGTGGGCGCCGAAGTAATCGCGCTGGGCCTGGATCAGGTTCGCGGGCAACCGGTCGCGGCGGTAGCTGTCGTAGTAGGCCAGCGCCGACGAGAATGCTGGTGCGGGCACGCCGAGCTCGCAGCAGGCAGCGACGACCTTGCGCCAGTTCTGCTGCGTGCGGTCGATGATGTCCTTGAAATACGGGTCGAGCAGCAGGTTGGCGAGCGTCGGGTTGCGGTCGTAGGCCTCCTTGATGCGGTTGAGGAACTTCGCCCGGATGATGCAGCCGCCCCGCCAGATCATCGCGATCTCGCCGTACTTGAGGTCCCACTTGTACTCGTCGCTGGCGGCGCGCATGAGCTGGAAGCCCTGGGCATACGAGCAGATCTTCGAAGCGTAGAGGGCGTCGTGGATCGCGGTGATGAACGCCTTCTTGTCGCCGCTGTAGCGGGCGGTGGGGCCGGTGAGGATCCTGCTGGCGGCGACGCGCTCCTCCTTGATCGCGGAGATGCAGCGGGCGAAGACGGCCTCCGCCATGGTGGGGGCGGGGATGCCCAGATCGAGGGCCGAGTTGGTCGTCCATTTCCCGGTGCCTTTCTGGCCGGCCTTGTCGAGCACGAGCTCGACGAGGGGTTTGCCCGTTTCCTCGTCGATGCGCTGGAAGATGTCCTTGGTGATGTCGATGAGGAAACTGCTCAGGTCGCCGGCGTTCCATTCGGCGAAGATGCTGTGGAGTTCCTTCGCGTCCAGGCCGAGCGAGTTGCTCAGAATGTAGTAGGCCTCGGCGATGAGCTGCATGTCGCCGTA
>CAZQEN010000569.1:0-2784 GCA_964591605.1 uncultured Planctomycetales bacterium | reverse complement strand
CCTTCGCTGGCGGTGGGGAGACATAGAGGGAGCATGCCGCACCTGCGGCTACAACCTCACCGGCAACATCTCCGGTATCTGCCCGAAATGCGGGACGCCTATAATGGGGGGCAGTAGCAACGGGCAGACGACGTAATCGGTTCACGTCGCACAAGCGGAGGAAGCGATGACTTGGCCCAATATCCCAGGAGAGACCCGTATGAGTGCAGGCCGTTGGTCCCTCGCAGGCTCCCCGTCCATCGACGCCACGCTTTGGCACGTCACCGCGCCAGGCAAGCATGATCGTTTCGTGGCCGAAGTGATGCAGAACGGTCAGTTGATCAATACGCTGACCGGCCCGACGAAGGCTTCGCTGGTTCAACAGCTTGAGCGGCGGTACCAAGCCTCCACCTGAAGGGTCAGTTCCGCGGCTGCTTCACCCATTGCTCCCGCATCATCCGCACCCGGTACTCCAGCGCCACCATCGTCATCCGCGGCTCCCGGTCCGCCTCACGGCCGATCGCCTCCACCAGCTCGCCAACGATGCCTCCAGCTCCGCAGTGTGCGGCGGACGAATTGGCCCACCCAACCCACCGGCATGAGCGCCGACACAGTACGGCCATCGATGCCGGCGTGAAGCCGCACGGTAAAGCCATGCACAACTTGGATAGACATGTGCTGTCTTGTGAGTTCTCATCTCAAAAACATGGTGTGGTTTCGTGCCCAGCTCGCGCTATCATTGGTCTGCGGGCTCCATGACTCACTGTCAGCAACACGCCGGTCAGGATGACCGGGAGGCCGATCATGCGGAGGTCACTCAAACCGATTGGCTCAGATGTTGCCGTAATCCTCGATCAGTCCATCCGCGACGCACTCAAGCTCGAACCGGAAACGGAAGTGGATCTGGAGGTGCGTGGCGACTCCGTCGTCGTGCGACCTGTCAGAGACGCCGAACGGCGCAATGTAGTGGACGAGGCGTTCCGGAGCGCCGTCGAGAATCCACAAGAACTCCGGCGAGCGCCGTGGTCGTCCGACGCACTGGGCTCCGTTCCTGGTCCGCCGACGAAGGATGCCACGGACCTCTACTTTGGCCGCACGGTGGTGGGCCGTGGATTATGGCTCACTCACTGAGCGGTGGACCACCTCAGACACTCGACCCAGTTTCAGCCGGTACACGACTCCAGCCCGCGCGTCCGAACACGGCTCCAAGCAGCAGATGACGGCAGCGGCTTCCTGCAGATCCATGCCGCGGGATCATACCCGGAGTCGCACGCCCGCATGGTGCGTGAATTCTACCCGTGACGGACCGACCTGATGCCGCCCGCCCCAGCCGAGAAACGACGATGAGCCGAAGTCCGAGCGGACATGACACGAAGCTCTGTTACAGCCTGCCGGGCGATCTGGTGAATCGCCTCGATCGCGATTGCGTGGCTCACGGCGTGGCCCGAAGCCGGGTGTTGTCCGCCGCGATCCTCCACTTCCTGACCGAAGTCGTGGACGGGCGGGCAGCGACGCTGGAGCGGCTGCACAAGGCCTTTCCAGAGCCCTCGGCGACACAGGATGAACCGGGGGGAGGCGTGCACGTCTCGTATTGGATCCCCCTGAAGCTCGTGGCCCGGATCGACCGCGAAAGCCGATCGGCTCGACTGCGCCGGGGGAAGATGGCGGCGGCGGCCATCGCTCACTTCATCGCCTGTGACGCTCGGGGCCGGGCCAGGATGCTCGCCCGCCTCGACGAGTTCCTGAACGGGAGCCAGTGAATCACATGGTCGCGCGCGCCCGGTCGCCGGCCAGCGCCCGTCTGTGCCCCTGATTCGCCGGCTTACACCGAGGCCCTGCTCCCTGAGGAACCGCCCCCGCCCAGGACGAGCGGCGGTGCCCTCATGGACACCGCCCGGTCATCAATCGCCCTCCTCAAAGCGTCTGCCCGAATTGCGAACGCCATAGCGTGTAATCACTCGCAGCAACACTTGACCGGGCGGCTTCAGCCGAAACGTCTTTCGTGCCGAGGGCATTACAGCCGCCGAGGGGTGCGGTCAGGAGCGTGCCGCCGACCAACGTCAGGGTCAGGACCACCGTTCGCAGCTTGCGAGTCATCACGCGTTCTCTCCTTTGCCTGGTTTTCATTCTGGCCCGCGCCAGTGCGATCCTCTGTCGACTTCCGCAATCGACGCAGCGTCTGATAAGGCAAGCCGCGTGCCGAACGAAAAACCGCATCCATCACTGCAAAAAGCGCCCTGGATGGGTGAGACTGGGGAATACTCACCACCCCAACCCCAAAATGCGCAAGACCAGAGGTCGCAGTTCGGGCGTTTTCGCCGGCAGTGGCATGCGTTCGGCGCTGGAACCTGTGGAAGCTCCCCCGGTAGGCGCTGGAGTTCTTCGCCAAGCTCGATCCCATCGCGTCGGTGAAGGTGGACGGGGCTGAAGTGCCGCTGAGTGCGGTCCGGGTGGGGCAGGAGGCAACGGTCATCGCCCGGATCGAGACATCTGCCGGCCGCGCGGGCAGCGTCGTGGTGACGCAGAATAAAAGGGGCCGCGACTCGTTTTGACACACCGCCGGCTCTCGAAAAGCCCCACCTCGGGGCCACGCCGCCCGGGGTGCTGGTCGCAGGCGGCCTAGTGGTGTTGCGACGCCGACGCCAACTGTAGCGGGTCGGCCGGCAAATGCCGCCGCGTCTACGGAGGCAGCCGTAGGATCAGTCGTCGTCGTACCAGACAGAAACGTTCGTGCCGTCGTCAATGAATTCTGTGGTCAATTCAAAGGACGCGAGCCCTCTCCCGCCCTGGTCTTGCTCCCGGGCA
>CAZQEN010000568.1:0-2791 GCA_964591605.1 uncultured Planctomycetales bacterium | reverse complement strand
AGCGCCGAGCGAAATGCTGAATCTGCTGTTGGTAGAACTGCGCATCAGCGTTGATGTAGCTCTGCGGCACGTCCATCTGTGCATAGTTCTTCTGCCGCGCGGCAAGCTGTGCGTTGAAATTGGCCGTCAATTGAGCCACAATTGCCGCATTCCGCTGTGCAACGCGATTGTAGACGATGAAACCCACAGGCAGTGACATGCAGCATGTCCCGAGGATCAGCAGCGCCGCGCAGAGGAACCAGTACCTCCGCAAACGCTCCGGCCGCGACGGCTGAGCCGGATTGAGCGATCTCCAGAATCGTTTCGGCAGCAGGCCATGCAGCGCCGTGCTCACGAACGCCCGCAACCCGCGTTCCGGATGATGTTCGTACAGGTACGGATGCAGTCGCCGCGTCGGATCCACCACCTCCGGCCAGGTGAACCGATAGCCGCACTCGGGGCACCGCGGCTGCGAAAGCCCGCGCAGGTTGTACTCGCACAAAGGACACAAGACTTCGTGCTCGATGCGGACCCAGTCGGGGGCCTCCCCGGGCAGTGCCTCCTGTGCCACCGGCATCGTATCGCTTCGCTGTTCCATGATCCTTGACCATCGCCGTGGGGTCACCATCCCGCCGGACCGATCACCTGAAGAAACGCCAGATCAGACTCGCCGGACCGTAGGGGTCGATCATCTGCCAGGTGCACAGCAGAGCGAGAACGACGATGACCTGCGACGCCAGCACCGTCCACCCCGGACGGTCGAATCGGAGGTAATATGTGTACGCCTGCCGGAGTTTCCACCCCCCAACCACGATGGGCAGAAAGAACCCAGAGGCAACGGTCTCCGGATCGAACTGCCACGCGCCCAGCATCGCCAGCGCCCCGCCCGCCAGCGGCGCCAGGCCGAGCCACCACAGGCCGTCGAAGCTGTACAGGCAGCATCGCAGCACGTGGATGCGGCGGATCCGGGCCCGCCGCATCGACCATTGAAAGATCATCAGCGCCAGCATCGTCACCCACGGCCAGACGGCGGCCAGGAAGCCCAGAAGTATGGACATGGCCATCCAGTAGAAGCACGCATCGAGAATGACCTTCGAAATCGGCGCCGGCGCGACGAAACCCATTGCCACCACCTGCTGCCGCTCGGCGATGGCGATCGGAACACTCGCCAGGGCCGTGACGCCCAGGAACAATGCGCAGCAGAGTGCCCAATAGAGGATGAGCCGGCGCCGGCTGCTCGGCTGAGCCGGATTCAGCGAGCGCCAGAACTTCCGCGGCCTCAGGCCGTCGAGAGCGGTCTGGAAGAACGACCGCAGGTTCCGTTCCGGATGATGCTCGAAGAGCCGCGGATGCGGCCGCCGCACCGGATCGAGCACCTCGGGCCAGTCGAAGTGGTAACCGCACTCCGGGCAGCGCGGCTGCGACAGACCGCGCAGGTTGTACTCGCACAGCGGGCACAGCACGTCGTGCCCGATCACCGACCAGTTCGGCCCCGTCCGGGACAACCACACGAAGGGATTGACTCCGCCAACTGTGGAGACCGTTGGATCTGGCATGCTGCCATTATAAACGCCCGGCCGCCCCCGTCGTTTCATGACCCCCAGCGGCATCCCCTTTTGGACTGCGGCGGCCGCGACGCCGCTTTGGATTTCACGCGGTGATCTGAGACGGCCATGGGTGTGATTCGGCACACGACGGCTCCGCCGTACGCCAAACCAGTGTGCCGCCGCGGCGACCCTCGGCACACTCCAAAAGCTCCGGCGGCCGAAGCTTGCAACCCCTCAGCGCCGCCGTAGAATCTGTGGTTCTTTGAACCGAGTCGCGCCCCCGACGCTGAGCCGGCTGCTCACGAGATGTGGCTCGGAGGCACCCGCCGTCATGCGGCACGGGCATCCTGCCCGTGAACACGGCCTGGAGGCCGTGCCACCGGGGGTATCCGCTGCATATTGAGCGCTGATTGCTCAGGGTACGGACCTCGCAGGGAGCAAGACACACAATGGCACAACAGATGGGCCTGATCGGTCTGGCCGTCATGGGCGAGAACCTCGCCCTCAACATCGAGAGCCGCGGCTATACCATGGCCGTGTTCAACCGCACGTACGAGCGCACCGAAAAGTTCATGAACGAGCGGGCAAAGGGCCGCAAATTCATCGGCGCGAAGACGCTTCAGGAGTTCGTGGCCGCCCTCGAGAAACCCCGCCGCATCATGATCATGGTCAAGGCCGGCAAGCCTGTCGACGACATGATCAATCAGCTCGTCCCCCTGCTCGACAAGGGGGATCTGCTCATCGATGGCGGTAACAGCTTCTTCGAGGATACCATCCGCCGCAACAAGGAGCTCAGCGACAAAGGCCTGCTGTTCATCGGCACCGGCGTCTCCGGCGGCGAAGAGGGCGCGCTCAAGGGCCCCAGCATCATGCCCGGCGGCCAGCCCGAGGCCTACCAGCTCGTCGAGCCGATCTTCACCAAGATCGCCGCTCACGTCGACCCCAAGACCGGCAAGCCGATCGAGACCAAGGACGGCGTCCCCTGCTGCACGTTCATCGGCCCCGACGGCGCCGGCCACTACGTCAAGATGGTCCACAACGGCATCGAATACGGCGACATGCAGCTCATCTGCGAGGCCTACCAGATCTTCAAGACGGCCGGCTTCAGCACCGACGAGATCGGCGCGATCTTCGAGCAGTGGAACCAGGGCGACCTGGAGAGCTACCTCATCCAGATCACCAGCAAGATCTTCACGATCCGCGATCCCGAGACCGGCGAGGCCGTCGTCGAGCTCATCCTCGACAAGGCCGGCCAGAAGGGCACG
>CAZQEN010000567.1:542-2870 GCA_964591605.1 uncultured Planctomycetales bacterium | reverse complement strand
ACGCGCAGGCCATCGAGCGGGCCCGCGCCGAAATCGCGGCCACCGGCGCCGAGCCGATCGAGCTGACTGCCGGCCCAGACCCGGAGTTCGGCCCGCCATTGCTGCCCCTGTGCGGCGCCGGCGTGTCCGGGGCGCTGGGCGTTGCGGCGGTTGGCCTGTTGCCACTTGGCCTGTTCACCCAGCCGCGCCGTAGGCCGAGGCGAGCCACGAAACGAATTCTTCAGATTGCCATCGGTCTCCCGCTGGCTTGTCTTCTGTTGGCAACCAGTTGTCCGCCAGGCGGCGGATTTTACTGCGACGGACCGGCCGGACTGAATATATCGGAGCGAGATCCCTCGACCGGAGAAATGATGGAGCTTTATGCTCAGGGTGGTTGCCGGCCGGGCCGCTGGTCGATTCGCGGGGACGAACTCGTCGCTGTCGTCGAGCCGATGCCGTTCCGGCCGGCCGCTTACACGCCATACCCCAGCACGTTTGTTACCACCACGACAGTCGTTCGCGCGACGCGGGTCGATGGGCGCTGGGCGGGTGATCTCACGCTGCTCCGGATTTACCTGTCGAGTCTCGGGGATGACGCGGACTTGCCTGTGACCGATGTCATTTTTGCTGAAGATGGATTTGTTGTGTCAGCATCTAATGGCGAATTAGCCGTTCTTCTGACAATTCATGCGCCACCCTCGGACGATCACGATGGACTGGTCCAAGAAGCTAACCAACTGGTGCAGGTCAAGGCCGATTCAGGCAGAGCGGGCACGTGATTCGACCCGCATTTGAGCTATTCTGGAGGCTATCCCAATGGCAGACGGAGCTGGTGAGATGAGAACACGGGCGATCCGATGGGTGGGTCTGCTGTTTTGTGCGGTCGCGCTGGTCCTGGCGGCCGGATGTGAAAGAGTATGGTTGTGCAAATCTGAGGCGCTCGTTGAGATCACCAGTGCAGCGACTGGCGAGCCCGCGGGGGACGTACAAGTCGCCTTCGTCGTTCTGCCGGGTCGGCAAGTCGACCGAAATCTGCGGGCCTATCGCCCTGATGTGGAGGCGTGGAACACCGTGGTCACGGACGCGCAGGGTCATGCGAGCCTGCCGCTGGAGGTCGCTTTCTTTAGCGGGCCGGGGGATCCCAATTACGGCACATGCGATCGCGCCGGGGACCTGGACCACAGAGCACTGCTCCGCCTCGGCACCGAATCCGATCCAGTGTCGCTGCGGCTGCAGGCAGGTGCAAGTGCTGTGATCGACACGTATACCATCCGTGTGCTGGAGATTGGAGAGTGGGAGGCGTGTGGAACCGACTGCGGAACGGGGCCGCAGTGAAGCGCGTGTGTTGGAACAAGTCCGAATGCCGATCGGGCGTGCAGCGTGGTTTCTGGTGGAGCCCGCGTTGCGGGCGGCAGTCTTTGGCCGCGGGCGTCAGCCCGCGTGACAGGGCGAAGCCCATCCTGAGCCCCCGGCGGGGGCGAGAGAGCGATTGGAGGCATTGCTTTCGCCCTCTCCGAGGGCTCAGGTGAACGCAGGCCTCCCCCAGGGGCTTACGCCCCTGGCCAACGACTTTCACCCGCTTCGCGGGCTGGAGAGCGGGATGCTACCCAACCAGCGGACGCCGGGGAGATTCGACGTGATGTTCTGATGGAGGTAAAGCCTGATGTTTTTGCTTCGTGTTCTGCTCTCCATTGTGGTTGCGGCAGGAGGCCTTGTCGGATGTCAGCGCCGTGAAAGTCGGCACCGACGCTGGACCCGAAAGAGAAAGAGCTGGCCGATCTTCCAACGGGAATCCAGGTGACTCACAGTCCGAATCCTGTAAAGGCGCGGAAAGGCGTGCAGGGCGGCCATGCCTATACCTATCTGTACGAAACGAGCGTTCAGACGACAGTCGGCCGCCTGACAATCAGCGAATTCGGATCATTTGGCTGGCATAACGGTCGCTGGGCGTTCTCGAACTACACGGGAAGGCCTTTTACCACCGAAGATTTCGCCTCGTGGTATTCCTGCCCCGACGGCGTCCTCGTTCCTGGTGAGGTATTCCGCGATCCGGAGAACTGGAGCGGGGCCGAACGACCCAAAGCGGGCAAAATGCGATGGTACTACATCGGCATCGATGCGGCGGGGAAGCGGTACAAAGGAGAAGCTGTCGTCGAACTCCAAGCTGAATCTGACTGAGGCTGATGAGGTGGGTGAGTCTTGTGGGCGTGCGGGAGCTGCGATGATTTCCATGGCGAAGAAAGAGACGTCTTTATTTGGGTTTGTCCTCGTTTGCACCATCGCCGGCTGTCCACGGCCGGAGCTGATCGTCGAGTATGGCACCCTCTACAGGGTGCAGGGCACCGCACG
>CAZQEN010000567.1:0-532 GCA_964591605.1 uncultured Planctomycetales bacterium | reverse complement strand
CGAGCATCGGCTCGCCGCTGGAGCGCGCGACGCGGACGCCGTGGACGCGGCCCTGACCGATCTGGCGGACACGGAGATCATCGTCGTCCTGACGCTCGCGCCCGCGGGCGATCCGGAACGCGAGTGGGAACACCGGGAACTCGTCACCACTGCGAACAACGGAGCCTTCAGACTGGTGACGTACGTCCGCGGTGACGCTGAGGCGAAAGTCGTGAAAGCGGTCGAACTGCAGAGAGCGCCGGGCGTGCCGATATTCCCGGCAGTCATTGCAGACATCGCACCCGGAGGCGGAGGTATGCTGATTGCTCTCGACCCGGTTACACTCGAGTAGCAGTATATGCACTTACGAGGAGCTGTACTGAACGCTATGAACAGCAACAAAAACTACCTCAACCTTCCGCTCTCGGAACTGATCGAGGATACGGCCGCGAAATCGCCCACGCCGGGCGGCGGGAGCATTGCGGCCGTGGTGGGGGCGCTGGCGGCGGCGCTGGGGCGGATGGCGGTGAATTACACGGTGGGCAAGCCGAAA
>CAZQEN010000566.1:0-2899 GCA_964591605.1 uncultured Planctomycetales bacterium | reverse complement strand
TGGTGATGCCGTTTCAATCCACGCCCGCACGCGTGCGGGCGACCGTTTGGGGAGTAAAGGCATGTGGGCCAGGGCGTTACGGCGGCTTTTCCGCGAACGTTGTCGCGGGCGGGCGCCGACTGGCCGGAATCATTGTGCCGGCGGCGATATGCACTTGTCAAAGAGCAGTTTACGAACCTCGCGAACCCTGCTGACGAGTAAACATCACTGGCGGTTCGCGGAGCGGCCGAGCGGGTGTCAGACAATCAGCGGTCCCTCCGGGTCGTAACTGGGCTTTGCACCCACATGCTCCACCCGACGTTGCCAGTTGCTGCCAAGGAAGTAGTACCGCAGGCTGTCCTTGGCAGGGTCGATCAGGCGTTCCAACCGGTCCTTGAGGGCGACCCACTGGGCGGGGTCCACCAGGCACTCAAACACCGAATTCTGCACCCGCTGCCCGATGTCCTGACAGGCGGCGGCGACCTGCCGGAGCCGCCGCCGGCCCTCGGGTGTCGTGGTGTTCACGTCGTATGTCACCAGCACCAGCACGCTTCAAACCTCACTTCCAGAAGAAAGCCGGATAAGCGTCGAGATCCCCACGCAGCCAGCGGGCGAGCAGCCGGGCCTGCACGTGGAACAGCAGGCCGATGGTCATCTTCTCGTTCAGGAACGGATGCACGATCTCTTCGGCCTTGCGCTTCTGATACGCGACGAGCACGGCCTTTCGCGTCTCATCCGTCATCAGAACGGCCCCGGACTCACGTGTGATCAAGCCGCGGCCGCTCACCTGCTGCCGATTGACCAGCGACAAAGCCAGGCGGTCAGCGATGACGGGGCGAAACTCCTCGACCAGGTCGAGTGCGAGCGACGGCCGGCCCGCCCGATCGGCGTGGAGGAAGCCCATCTGCGGATCGAGGCCCACCGTCTCGCACGCGGCGACGAGATCCGTCGTCAGAATCGAGTACAGGAACGACAGGAGTGCATTCATGTTGTCGCGCGGCGGACGGCGGTTGCGGTCGTGCAGGAAGAACTGGTCCTTCTGGGCAAGAATCAGATGATCAAAGACAGAGAAGTAGAGAGCAGCGGCCTCGCCTTCGACGCCGCGGAGGCGTTCGAGGGGCAGCACCTGCTGCAGCTCCTCCAGCAGGCCCGCCAGGCGCCGGATGACGCGCTCGATATCATCCACCGCAGTCATCTGCGGGCCGTGATCCCGCAATGCGCGCTGCAGGACGGTCCGCGAATTGGCAATCTTGGCACTCACAATGGCCGTGGCCAGCGTCGCCGCCTTGTCGGCATTGGCCGTCGCCGTGTGCTGGGCCCGGCGGAGCAGGACGTTGCCCGACTGCTTGCCGTTGACCCGTGCCAGAAAACGCCCCGTTTCGGTGAGAAAGGCGATGCTCACGCCGGCCTCGCCGCACATGCCCAGCAGGAACGGGCTGCACATGACGTTTCCAAAGCAGACGATGCCGCCGATGGTGTGAATGGGCAGGCGGAGGCGCGTCTCCTTCTGCACCCGCACGAGGACATTGTTGCCCTCGCGGGCCAGGTACGCCTTCTGCGTCGTGACGTAGAGCGTGTTGTCATGCGTTTTCATGGCGGCATCGCCTCCGTCAGGTGCTGGGCGATCATCCGGCGCAGATAACTGCGGGCCGACGCGGGGCGGTCAGGCAGGCACTGATTCTTCAGCGAACAGCGGTCACACTTCTTTTTCTCGTAGACGGCTGGCGGTGTGACCCCGGTGGCTGCGAGCTGATGCAGCCGCTCGGCGCAGGCCTCGACGCGCCGCCGCAGTGAGGCATCGAAGGAGACGACCTTGCGGCGGCGGGTCTTGCCGTAGAACAGAGCGCCGGCGGGCACGTCGGCCCCGAGCATCTCTTCGAGACACAGGGCCTGGGCACAGAGCTGGACTTCGTCGGCCTCGTGTTTCTTGGGCCGGCCGCGCTTGTACTCGACCGGAAACGGCTGCCAGCGGCCGGGACGGCCAGGCAGAAGAATGCCCTGCTCCAGAGGCGGGACGCCCGTGCCACACCCAGGCTCCACCGGCAGGATGCCGGTGCCACAGTTGCCGGTGCCGCAGGGCTCAAATTCCACCACGTCGGCCATGCCAACCAGGCCAAGGCGGAATGAGACGAGCCGCAGACCGCGGGCGACGAGCTTGCCGTCCTCCAGACGGCTCGACTCGCCGTGCGTGCGCTCGTGGAGCCGCCGCCCTTCGGCCGTGTGCAGGTTCTCCGACCACGCCGCCTCGACGTGAATGAGCATCGCCTGCCGCTCGCAGTACACCAGGTGCTGCAAGGCACTGATGGGCAGGAGATCGGAGTCGGAGAACATGGTGAACCTGCCTCATTGCCATTCGATCCAGCGCTCTGGCGTGACGCCACTGGGCATGTCCTTCTCGTCCTCGACAAGCAGCTCATAATCTCCGAACGACCTCGGCGGCCGGCCTTCGCCTTCTCCTTCGCCCGGCAGCGGTTGGACACCTGGCTTGGGCGTGCACCGGACCCGCGCGAAGAGCTTATCGGCCCGGGCGTTGCCCAACGGGTTTTCATGCTTGAAGGCGATGCAGGCCACGGGCCGCATATTCGCGCGGGCGGCGGACTTATCCTGCTCGAACATCTGATCGAGCGCCCGTTTGAACAGCGTGAGGTCTTCCTCTGAGAACCCGGTGCCGTTCTCACCGCCGGCGAGATTGGGATTGATATAAGCGTGGACGCGATAGAGGGCGTAAGGCACGGCGAATTTACGCCCCATCGTGCGGTTGCCGCCCTCCTGCTTTTCGGCCTCGCGCTCCGTCGTGACCGCGCAACGCGTCACGGCATACTCTGCGCTGACAATCGGATGAAGCGAACGAGCCAGGCCGAACTGCACGGGGCCTCGCACCTGGCCGCAGTTGACATCAGTTGTCATCACCGCACCGAAG
>CAZQEN010000565.1:0-2930 GCA_964591605.1 uncultured Planctomycetales bacterium | reverse complement strand
CCTTCGCCGGACGCTCTCAGGACATCATCATCACCCTGTGTGATGTCGCCGCCCTGACCCCGCCGCCCCCGTGGGCCGGCCGACCCGCCGTCGCCCACTGGAGTCTCCCCGACCCCAGCTACGCTCCGGGCAGCGACGAACAGCGCATCCAGGCGGCCATGGCGGTCGCACGGCAGCTCGATGCCTGGCTCGATCAGTTGTTGAAGCTGCCCCTCGATGAGTTGACTCCCGAGCAGCTCGAGGCGGAGCTGCAGCGCATCGGGCGGAGCTGACCAGCACCGTCGCGGAAAAACGACGAAAGCAGGAAACTGACTCATGAATTGGCAGGATGTGTTCACCGCCGGTTTGCCCTATTCCGAGTTTCTGCAGCGGCATGGCACGGCCGACCAGCGTCAGCGCTGGGAGGCCGTCCATCAGCAGGTCAGGCTCACCCCCGCCCAGACCGCGTTGCTCCAGTCATTCACCCGCCGGATGAATGTGCTCTGCCTGGCCGGAGCATGGTGCGGTGATTGCGTGCAGCAGTGCCCGATTTTCCAGCACTTCGCCCAGGCCACCCCGCTGATCGATCTGCGCTTCCTGGATCGAGACGCCCACCCGGCCGTCCAGCAGGACCTGCAGATCAACGGCGGCAACCGCGTGCCCGTGCTGCTGTTCCTGTCGGAAGACGGGTTCGAGTGTGCCCGCTACGGCGAGCGCACCCTGAGTCGCTACCGCGACCTGGCGGCCAGACAACTGGGCCCGTCCTGCCCGACGGGAATCGTCCCCCTCGAGCAATCGCTCCTGGCCGCCACCACGGCCGACTGGCTGGGCGAATTCGAGCGCATCCAGTGGTTGCTGCGGCTCTCTCCCAGGCTCCGGGCGAAACACGGAGATTAACAGAACCCTCAGCTCAGCCGCTCAGCCCACGCTGCATGCGGCGGGCGGATCTCACAGCGATGTCAACGAGACTCCGATTCAACGCGCCGGGCACGCTACAATTCATCCATGAACACCCAACCCGACTCAACGACAGGTCCTGCTCAGACCCAGGCGCCGTCGCTCGTACCCGATGATGGCGATGTGCCCGGCGAGTACCAGGCGGCCCTCACCGGAGCCGGGCTCTACGATCATCGACACCGCGGCCTCATCCAGGTGACCGGGCGCGACCGCGCGAGCTGGCTGAACAACCTCGTCACCAACGTCATCAAGACGCTCGAACCCGGCCAGGGAAACTACGCCTTCGCCCTCAACGTCAAGGGCCGGATCCTCTTCGACCTCAACATGCTCGTGCTGCCCGACGCGTTGTGGCTCGACATCGATCGCCGTCTGGTCAACAAGGCCCTGGCTCACCTGGAGCGGCACATCATCAGCGAAGACGTGCAGCTCCTGGACCGCAGCGCCGAGTTTGCCCGCTTCGCGCTACTCGGCCCTGCCGCCGCTACGATCGCGGAGGCCCTCGGCGTGACCGAAGTCAGCTCCCTGCCGCAGATCGCCACCCGGCCCGCCACGCTCGTCCAGAAAAACCGTCTGCTCATGCGGCACGACTTTCCGGGCGTCTGGGGCGCCGAATTGTTCGTCGAAGCCGCCGATGCAGACGCGGTCTGGAATCGCCTGCTCGAGATCGGATCGCCCGTCTCTCTGTGTCCCGTGGGGCACTCCGCCGTGGAGGCCCTTCGCATCGAAGCCGGTATCCCCGCTTCCGTTCAGGACATCGATGAGGACGTCCTGCCGGCCGAGACGCAGCAACTCGCGCGGGCGGTCAGCTTCAAGAAGGGCTGCTATCTTGGCCAGGAGGTCGTCGAACGGATGCGTTCTCACCACGTGCTGGCCCGAAAACTGATGTCGTTGTCGCTGGCCGGCCCGGTGAACGTCCCCTCCCCTTTGCACGCCGGCGAGTTGGAAGCCGGTCGCCTCACCAGTGCCTCTCCATCCCCGGCCACAGGCCACTGGATCGGACTGGGCTATGTCAAGCTCGCCCACTCCGCCGACGCGACTCTCCTGAGCGCCGGAACCGAGCCCCCCGTGAGCGTCACCGTGCGCTCCGCCCCGCCCCGGACACCCGCCACTCTCTGAGAGGTTCAAAGAGGGGCTGTTGCAGAAAAACCACATCCTGTCATAATCGGAACTGCGATTCGCAGGGGGCGGGCCGATAAGAGCGGGGCAGGAAGCACCTCCATTCAACCATCCCGCTTCGCTGGACGCCGCCCGGGTTCACCTGGCACCGGCATTGCCCAGGCTCCGTCTGCGGTCGTCGCGACGGCCACGTCCTCCAGCTTTTCGAGGGCAGTGTGATGGATGAGGGACTCTTTCAAAGAAAGTTGAGCGAACTCGTGGCCGAGATCGGGACTCTACCCGCCGACCAGCGCGATAAGCTGGCGATGCTCGCCGAGGAAACCAAGGTGCGGCATCAGGAACTCAAGAAAACCGTCACCAATCTCCAGGAGAGCATCGACTTCCTCCGCCTCTCGATCAAATACCTGCTCTTCGACCTCGAAGCCACCCGGAGGGAGAACTCCTACCTGCGCAAGATGCTCGACCAGGGCGGCGGCGGACAATAAAAACCGCTTCCCCGCCCAGGCTGCCCATCCAGCCATCCTTAACGAAACAGCGGCCCATCCCTGCCCGATACTACCCTCAGCCCGAACCACGAACGGGGTGCTTTCCGGAGGGAATGGCGACGTTGCGGTCAGCACCGCATGGTCGCCTTTTTGATGCGCCCTCCCCCTCCGCCGCCTGTAGTGCAGCCGTCCCGGCTGCCTGTGGTGCAGCCGTCCCGGCTGCACACGTCCGTCAGCGTCCGGATTCACCGCCTCGACCCCCCACAAAGGACCCCCTCATGGCGCCCAGCGGAATCTGGCACGCACTTCTCCCTCTGCCCGACCCCCCCGACGTGGGTGTGGGCGCACCGGCGCACCGATCAGATGCATCCCGGCCCGGGGTGGCGGGCGGTT
>CAZQEN010000564.1:0-2935 GCA_964591605.1 uncultured Planctomycetales bacterium | reverse complement strand
TTGCCCTTCGTCATCGTCAGCGCCCGGTGCAGGTCGTGCACCGGAATGGGGCGCTCGCGGGCGATATCGAGAGCCAGCCGGACGATCGTGACCACCATCCCGATCGCCCCGCCGTCCGGCGTGTTGGCCACGTCCGCCAGCCAGTGCACGCCCTCGCTGGTCACCAGCCGAAGCTCCTGGTTGCGGAGCACGGCGACAACGTCAGCCACCGTGAACAGCCGGCCGCCGGAATCCTCTTCCGGCCCGTCTTTGTTCACGTTGAAAACCGGAGCGATCCGGCGGGCAAACTGAGGGAGCACCGCCCCACGGCCCTCATTGCCCCGGCAAATCACCTTGTAGAAATCCAGATCGCCAAACAGCACAACCGGCAGATTCGCACGGCCGGCCGGGTCGCTCTTGTCATGAATCGATCGGATCAACTCCAGACCGGAACGGGCCAGCTTCTGGGCTTCGTCCACAAACAACACGACGTGCCGGTTCCGCTGGCAGTGTGCGATGATGCTCGAGAGCTTGTTCTGATAAGTGTTCTCCCCCTTGAGCCCCATCGCGTCATAGATCGCGCTGCACAGCGCCTGCCAGCGCGTCATCGACTCATCGACGTGGACGACCGCCACGCCGCTCCGAAGCTTCGCGAATGCCTGAATGAACAGGCTCTTGCCGATGCCGCTCTCCCCGAGAATGGCGCCGATGCTGTTGTACTTCAGCACGGAGTAAACGACGCCGTTGGCTTTCTTTGTCCAGCCCAGCGTCGCGAAGTCCCGGAAGTCCACACGGCTTGCCCGCTTGCCCTGATCGTCCAGGAAGTCGGCGATCTGCCGAAGCCACCGGACGGCATTCCCCGTGAACGGCACGCGCTCATCCTCTGGCCCCGGGTACGCCCTCCGCAGGTTGATGAGCGTCGTGTGCGACAGACCCGCCCGCTGGGCAGTCTTGGTATCCGAAAGGGCGTTGCCGCCGTCCGCCGTCGCCTGCCAGTCCCCGAGCCGCTGCAGGAGCAGCCCGGCCTGGTCGGGTGTGAACTCAGTTGCATCTTTTCGGGGCATCCCTGCCTCCGTCACTCGGGCCTGGTCGTTCAGGTCGTCAAAGGGTGATCGTGGGGTTCTCATGCTCCACCGCCTCTCAACCGGCACTCCGTGCCTGTCCGGCGGCATCCGTGCCAACCTCCCCCAAACGCTCCCAGACCGATCCAAAACTCTCTTCCCGGGCTTGAGCCACGGGCTCATCCGGCGGGCCGATCCGGGCCAGCAGCTCGCCCACGCTGGGCTCCCGCTCCTGGCCCCGCCCCGCCTGGTCGCGTTGCGCCGAACGGGCCAGATCCGAAAACACGTTGCCCGACTTCGGCATCCGGGCGAGGGCTTCCTGCAGATCCGGCCGGACCACGCGCACCGCTGCCGGCGCCGCCGGGGCGGGTAGCGTCTTGCGCAGCTCCGCTTCCACGGCCTGTGCCGCCTGAGCCTTCATGCTCATGATTTGCGTGGTCGGAGTCTCCAGCAGGAAGTTACGGGCGGGCAGTGCTTCCTTCGCCACCCGCTTCATCTTCGCCCGGAACCGCGCCGCCCGGCGCACGTCTTCCTGTGTGGCCCCGCGGATGCGCTCGCTGGACGCCCGGCAGATCGGCACGCCTTTTTCGTCGCACACCGTGACGAAGCTCGCTTCCGCCGGATCGATACGCAGCAACACCCGCTGCCCCTGGAGTTTCCAGATTTCTTCCTGGAAGTGGCCAAAGAGCACGTTGTTGTAGCGGATGCCGTCGCGTCCGACCTTTACCGGCCCGACCAGGCGTGTGCACAGCAGGTCGATGATGGCCGGGTCCACCTTGCGCACTTCGCCCCGGTATTGCTCCCACGTCAGACCCGGCGACAGGCCGTTCATGCTGTCGCCGTGCTGAGGGGTCGCGTCATAGCCTTTCAGAAACTCCGCAAAAGCCGTGCGAATATCATTGGTTGGGGGCAGCTGGTCGATGCGCTTCAGTGTCTCATCGTCCGCGCTCTCCGGCCGCTCATCCGGCCGGCCACCCCAGTAGCTGGGGAACCACTTACAGAAGCCCTCTTTCACGTGGTTCCACTGTGATTCAATCTGCTTTGACCAGGCCCAATAGGGCAGCGACTTGTGCAGTGTGATGCCGAGCTGCTCACACAGGGAACCGACGACTCCCGAAGGCTTCAACGCCGCCTTGTAGGCTTCGCCCTGGTCACACGTGATGTGCCGCGGCGCCCCGTTCACCAGCGCCATCCTGAGGCCCGCGAGTATCGCATCCGAATGCTCCACGCTGCTGATGTGCCAGCCCAGGAACTTGCGCGACCGGGCATCTAATACCCCAGTGAGCACCGGCCGGCATCGTCGCCAGCCACCGCGGGCATCGGGCTCGCGGGCCATGAAATCCAGCTTGCGCCCATCGAGGCACCACCATTCGCCCGACGCGATGTCTTCGTAGTCCCGGTGAATCTTCGTCTGGCACTGCGCAGCAAAAACGCTTTCGCCCTCGCGGGCCAGCCGACGCACTGGTACCGGGATTTCAGCTCTCGCCCGCGCGCGGACCGTCGAAAGCGACGGCCACGCCCACCCCTTCACGCGGGCCTGCCCGGCCACGAACCGGTAAGCTTCGGTCAGATCCAGCTTGTTTTCACAGAGGTACAGAGACTTGAACAGCTCCCACGCCTCGGGGCTGATGTCGGCTTTCTGCTTCCCCGCCCGACCGCGGCGATCGATGCCGCCGGTGGCCCGGAGCGCCTCTTTGTAGCGGTAGTAGTTCCGGGCGGAGGTGCCGAGCTTGATGGCCCCTTCCTGCGCCCACGCACCGTGCCGGTCACGGAAGATTGCCTGAATGAAGCGCTCGTGCTTGCCCGGATGCTCCCCGCAGATCGTCTCCCATTGAGCGACCCACTCCCGCATCTTCAGGTGGCGTTCCCGATCCTTCGACGTGGCCGTCTCCAGA
>CAZQEN010000563.1:0-2991 GCA_964591605.1 uncultured Planctomycetales bacterium | reverse complement strand
CCAGACGATCTCGTCGGGGTCGGCCGCGAGCATTATATCCCGTTTCAGCGGCAGGCCGATGGGCGAGTTGCCCAGCAGGTCGGTGACGAAGCGGAATCGCCGGCCGTCCCACGCGTACAGGAACGGGCACGAGCCGGCGGCGACGTTCTTTTCGGTGATAGCGAGCGGGCCGGTCGGCACGGCCACGTCGATCTGGTTGTCGATGACGCCGTTGGCCCAGATCGTCTGGATGCTGTCGAGCTGTTTGTTCCCCGCCAGGCCGATTTCGATGGGAAGCCGGTCCACATCACGGACGGCCGTGAAGTTCCCGCTCCGGATCTCGATGTGCGTCCCGATCCCCGCGGGGTTGGTCTTGATGGTGGTGAGCCGCAGCTTGAGCTGGCCGGCGGCGTGGCCCCCGTCGTTGCGAAACAGGTGCAGGCGATCCTGAGTGGTGATCGCCAGCAGGTCGGTGTCCTGATCGTTGTCCGCGTCCACGGCGATGAGATCTCGCACGGGCGCGACGCCCGGCAGTGTCGCCAGGCTGACCGAGTCGGTCACGTCTTTCCAGGCCGTCCCGCCTTCATTGCGGTAGAGTCGGATGACGCCGTTGCTCTTCGATCCAGCGGCGGCGCCGGCCGTGCCGAGGTCAAGCCAGCCGTCGTTGTCGTAGTCGATCAGAACCGCCGATGACACATCGAGACCGGTCAGGTCGATGCGTCCGTGCTGGCCTGAGCGGCCATACACAACCGTCACTTCCCTGCTGCCGACGAGAGCGACATCCGGGCGGCCGTCGTTGTCCAGCTCATTGGCCAGGATCCGGCGGGCCGGGGGCCAGGGACCGGGCGGCTCACTCATGCGGGAGAACCGACCGGCCCGCTGGTTCTCGAATACGAGCGTCGGCACTTCGCCGTGCGCCGCGACGACATCGACGGCCACGTTGGCATCCAGATCGACCGCGGCCAGGTCCACGACCACGCCGGCGTCAGTCACGCCCACTTTCGCGGATACTTCCTCGAATGCCGCGTTGCCGTTGTTCTGCCAGAGGCGCAACCCGACCTCAGACCCGGTGAGCAGGTCCAGATCGCCGTCGTGGTCGTAGTCCACCCAGCGGGCGCCGGTGGCCTGGGTCGCGGAGAGGCCAGCCGTCTGGGTGGCATCCCGGAATGCGCTTGGACCCATCCGTTTGAGCAGTCGGATGCCGCCGGGGCCGGCGAGCAGCACGTCGTTGAAGGCATGAATGGCCGGATCATATCTGGCGCCGGTGGGCACATCATTGTGATAGTCGCCGACGATGCAGACGACGTGAGGTGATTGCGGATTTGGGGAGGGTGCGCTCTGCGCCACTCCGCATTCCACGCGCTGGAACTGCCTGCCGTCAGGCATGCGCAGCAGCGCGAGGCCGCCTTCCGGCGCGGCGATGAAGAGAACGCATTGCCCGGTGGGTTCGACTTCCAGAACGGTGGCGACGGCCGCGCGGCGATCGGCGTCATGGCGGAAGGCCTGTTGCGAGGCGTCGCAGAACCGCGCGCTGACGGCGGGCGCAGCGGCCGCTCCCGGTGCGGGCCGGGTGGCTCCATCGCGAATCGGATCGAAATCGGCAGGCTCGGGTTGCGTGTAGATGCATTTCTCGAGCGCCTCTGGTGAGCGGGCCGCCTCGCCGAACAGCTTCTGCAGCCGCGTGAATTCCTGATAGTGCTTTCGAAACTCCTCCTGCTGGCCGGCCTGCCGTGCAGCCGTGGCGATGCGGAAGTGGGCCCCGCCGTGCAGTGGGTCGAGGCGGAGGGTCTCGCGCAACTGTTCCTGGGCTTTGCCCTGTTCGCCGGCGATCTGGTAAGCGAGAGCAAGCTGATAGCGCAGCGCCGGCGTCCGCGGATCCAGGCGGACGGCAGCCTCGAACTGCGGCAGGGCCTCTTTCGGCCGCGATAGCCGCGACAGGACCAGTCCGGTTAAGTAATTGGTGGCAGCCGAGTCGGGTTGTGGTGCTGTCGCCTGCGTCAGCGCTGCCAGCGCCGGTTCGTGGGCTCTGGTCAGCATGCGAGCCCGCGCCAGGTTGCGCAGCGCCGGCGCCGAATGGGGTCTCAGGCGCACCGCCCGCTCGAACGCCGCCACCGCCTGCTCCGAGTTGCGGTTTTCGAGGTGCGCCCTGCCAAGGTTCATCGCGCGAACGAAATCATCCCCCTGGTCGGCCTGAGCGTTCAGCGGCCAGAGAGCGAGAGTCGCGGACAGGACGATGGCGCAGGTTTGAGAGAGCACGATGAACAGGCTCAAGTCCGTGGGCGGCGATAAACGGCATCATGCGCGAAAGTCAGGTTCCGGTCCACCTGAGTCGGATAATGCACATCTTCGGTCAGGTCGGGCCAGACAACACGAAGAGACTCAACGGCAGCGCTCTCTCCCAGCCCAAAATGCAGCCGATGCTCGTCCTGCGAGAGATACGACGGGCTGGCCCCGACCTCGGCCATCTGCGTGTGCCCGCCGGCGGTGAGATAGACACGCGCGCCCAGGGCAAAGGTGTTGCCCCCCTTCTGCCGCAATTCGACGCCCAGCCAGTGCCCGCGCGGCTCGGAGATGTTGCGCAGCATGATCGCGTCGGCCCCGTGCGCGACCAGCACCAGGTCGGTGCGCCCGTCGCGGTCGAAGTCGACCTGGGCCCCGCCGCGCCCCACGAACGGCTGGGCGAGGCGCGGGCACGCCTTTGCGGCGATCTCCACGAACGCCCGCTGGCCCTGGTTCCAGAACACGAACGCCGGCTGCGGTACCAGCCGCTCGTGATGGTCGCGCTGCTCGAGCGTGCTGCCGTTGACCAGCCACAGGTCGCGCCGGCCGTCGTTGTCGAAGTCACACCAGCCGGATGCCCAGCCGACCATATCCAGGGCGATCTGCCCGAGGCCGAAATCGTCGGCCGAGTCCATGAACCAGAGCTTCTGGTCGGCTGGCTGCGATGTGGCTGACGCGGAGTGGATCATGTTGAGGAACAGGGCGTTCTCCTGGGCGATCCAGTGGGTGATG
>CAZQEN010000562.1:0-3003 GCA_964591605.1 uncultured Planctomycetales bacterium | reverse complement strand
GGGCCGCCGGGCGGGCTGAAGGATTCGCTCATCGGGTACTACCGGGCGTTTTTCGACGCCAACATTCCCGTCGACTTCGTGCACCGCGACCAGTTGGAGCAGGGGCTGCCCGAGCAGTATCGGCTGCTGATCCTGCCGTATCCGATCATGTTCACGCAGAAGGCGGCGGACGCGGTGCGAGCGTTTGTGGAGAAGGGGGGGTATGTGGTGGCAGAGGCGCGGCTGGCGTGGAATGATGCATCGGGGGCGGCCGCTCCACTCGTGCCGGGGATGGGGCTGGCGGAGGTCTTTGGCGTTCGCGAGGACCGCATCCGGATGAGCGACACGGTGGCGATGAAGGTCACGCCCGAAGATCACCCGGCGACGGCCGGCCTGGCGGGAAAAGCACTCAAGGGGGCGTTCTTTGCAGCGGCGTGGCGGCCGCTGGAGGGGGCGAAGCCGCGCGTGCTGGCGACGCTCGAGGACGGCGGCGTGTGCATGGTCGCGAATCGGTTTGGGCAGGGCGAGGCCATCCTGATCGGCAGCTTCCTGGGGCTGGGGACGCATCCGGTGGTCGACGCCAATGACCGCGCGTTCATGTTGAACCTCGTGAAGTGGGCAGGCGTGACGCCGCTGATGGCCTGTGCGGCTGAGGGGGGTGGTGTGGAGGCGACGCTGCGGATCGCGCCCGAGGCTGCGCTGCTGTTTCTGGTCAATCCCACGATCGAGCCGCGGAAATGCATGGCCGCGATCCGCGCGTCACAGGAGGGCACATACAGAGCCCGCGAGTTACTCACCGGGAAGATCGCCGAGGTGTCGTCTCAGGCGGGCCAGGTGACCCTCGAGCAGGAGCTGGCGCCGCAGGGCGTGGCGGTGTGGGAGATCCATGGGCTGCAGCCGTGATCGGTGTTGGATGCCTGAGACACTGTCGATGGTGTCATACGTGGGTTCGGAGTTTTGAGGTGGCACATGGGCAACTCGCTCGAGATTTACCGCTGCCAACTCGGGTCGGCTCCGGAGCTGACGAGTGAGTGGTTCGAGCCTGTGCTGAGGGATTATCTCGACCGTTCAGAGGCGGCTCAGAAGGCGCTGCTCCTGGCTTCTCTGCCGCTGGTGGTCGAATTCGTTCTGAGTCGCCGTCAACACTACGCCTTACCGGATCTCGATCTCATTCAAGAGGGAAATGCTGCACTGCCCGCCGCCTTGGAGAGGTTCAGCGGACTGGACGTGTTTGCCTACAGGGAGCATGTCATTCGATGCGTTGAGAATCACCTGGCTCCATTTCGGGTTGCCCTGTAGCCTGCGGCTGCGGCCCCTGCAGAGCGATGCTGACCGGGTTGATTTGCCGGGATCGGCCCACGCCTCCGAGGAGGAGGCGCAGGATGTGGAAGGGGCGCATTTCGAGCCGATGGGGCTCCGTCATGGGCGTTTCGAAGGCGACGCTGAGCGGAGGGGAGAGCTGGCGGCCTTCGAGGTGAAGGGGCAATGAAGCGAAGAGGACGATGGCCATCCCGTCGGAGTAGGAGTAGTAGTCGGAGTAGTCCCAGAGGCTGTACTGGCGGCCCTGAATCCGGCCGAAGATGTGCCTGATCCCGCTCCTGGCGCCGATGAAGAAGCCGTCGCGCTGGTTGTGCTTGTCCCACGCCTGTTTCGTGCCGAAGAAGTTGGGCTTTTCGATGAACGGTCCGCCGTATTCGGGGCAGAAGGTGTCGCAGTTGCCGCATTCGTTGCAGAAATCGGCGAAGTTGGCGATCTGATGCTGGCGCTCGATCTCGATCACGCCGGTTTCGCCCGGTTCGCAGCGGTGGTCAGGATGGATGATCCAGTCGCAGTATCCGAAGCGCTGGATGGGCAGTTCGTAGATGAAGTTTGCGTCGTTCGGGCAGACCGGGATGCATTTGTCGCATGAGACGCAGTCGAAGAGCACCAGATGGGTGCCGATGCGTTTGGGGACGCCGCGGTTGGCGGCGGCGCGGTAGCGCTCGTGGTTGCGGGTTTCCTCGGCGATGATCCGCAGGTTGGCGGCGGCGGCGATGCGGACAGCGGGGTAGGGTGGGCTCTGTCCGCCATCCTGCACGATGTCCACTTGGTTCTGGTGGGCGGAGTCGATCCTGCTGGTTTGGTGGGCGGAGCCCACCCTACTGGTCTGGTGGGCGGAGTCGACCCTGCTGGTTTGGTGGGCAGAGCCCACCCTACCTGCCTGGTGGGCGGAGTCGACCCCGCCGGTTTGGTGGGCGGAGCCCACCCTACCTGCCGTTCGCTGGCCGCGGGCGTCGAGGATGTAGTCGTCGATCGTTGCAGCGCCGAGCTTCTGCATTTTCTGCGTGAGGTCTTCGAGGTAGGCCGGCAGGCGGGCGTAGCCGCCGGGTTTGAGCAGATCCGTGCAGGTGGTGATGGGGCAGAAGCCGCAGGCCACCATATTGGCGAAATTGTGCTTGTCCACCCCGGCGCTGAAGGTGATGGGCATGTCGGGACCGACGGCCTGGCGGAACACGTCGGCGAGCGTGAACGTGATGACATGCAGCGGCGCACCCGAGAGGTACATGATCTGGTTGTCTTTCGTGAAGAAGTCGCGGTGGTTGAGCACTTCGAGCGTGTTGCTGAACTTGACGCCGAAGCTGCGGCCGCGGCTGCGGGCGAGGTGGGTGAGGCGCCCGCACATGTCCAGCGATTCGTCAAACTGCAGGCCGCTCGTGTAGGCCGTCGGGTTGACGGTGATCTCGGTGTAACCCAGCACCTCGTGGAGCAGGTGTTCCAGACGCTCCTTACCGAGCATCGGCGGATTCATCTTGACGATGACATCCATGTCGAGTTCGGTCAGGAGAAAAACGCAGATGCGCTCGATTTCGTCGGCCGGGCAGCCGTGGAACGTCGAGAGGGTGATGCCCGTGCAGAGGCGCGTGGGGTAGTCGAGGTCGCGCAGGCGCGCCCACGTCGCCGGGATCTGCAGGCGCAGGGCGTCGACGGTCCGCGTGGCGTCCTGCATGCCGCGGATGAAATCGACGACGGGCGGGCTTTGGATGC
>CAZQEN010000561.1:0-3004 GCA_964591605.1 uncultured Planctomycetales bacterium | reverse complement strand
GCCCGCATCGAGAAAACACGCAGCGCCAGGAGGAACACCAGGACGGAGGACAGAGCCCCAAGCACGGCGTGGGCAAATCCCACCGAGAGGCGGTGGTCTCCGAACACCGTGTACGCCCCGGCCAAGAACAACGGGTAGCCCGGCGGGACCCAGGCCTTCTGGCCGTTGTACTCATAGACGCCGGTGGTGATCAGCGAACGGGCCAGCTCATGGTAATACGCGAAGTCTGAGACCGGCGTAGCGTAGGCGAATTGCGCCCACACCGCGCGAACGGCAAAGGAGATGGCGAAGAGGGTAAGTAGCCATTGCGGCCGAACAGATGAGCAGTGAGATGCCCCTGCGGAATCTGATGCGGTCATTGAATCCGATGCTGTGTGTCGAAAAACCATTCGCGAGCCGATCCTAGCAGCTTTTGAACCCTCTTTACGAGACGATCGGTCCGGCTAGCTCCACGATACGGCCAGCCGCCAGTGCATCCTCGACGGCCTGCACGCGCTGGTTCCAGGAGTTCTGGCGGGCGATCTGCTGGAGGCGGGCGCGGAACTCGTCGCGGCGGCCGTCCTCGCGGGCGGCCTTGAGGGCGGCGGCGAATTCTTCGGGGCTGCGGATGATGCGGACCTCCGGGAAGGCCATGCACTCGGGCATGGGCGAGGTGACGACCGGTTTGCCGCCCGCGAAGTACTCGTAGAGCTTGAGCGGCGAGGTGGCCTTCGTGATGTCATTGATGACGAAGGGGATGGTGGCCACGTCGAAGGTCCGCAGGTAGGCCGGCAGCACGGCGTAATCGCGGGGGCCGACCCAGTGGACGTTGGGGCACCTGAGCATCGCCCGGTCGCTGATGCTGCCGTCGTAGTCGACGCCGATGAGCACGAAGTTCCAGTCGGGCAGCAGCTTCGCGGTGCGCTCGACGAGGTCGTAGTCGAACCACTCGGCGATGGCCCCGTAGTAGCCGGCGATCGGCTTGCGCTCCTTGAGAATCTGACGCATTTGAGGGTCAAACGGCATCAGAATGCTGTCGTCCCCGAAGAGCTCATCCTCAACGCCGTTGGGCAGATACAGGCGGTCCGGACGCGCCTGCATCAGCGGCTCAAGGTGCCGGGCGACGTAGGCGACCACGGCGGCCTCACCAACCGCCCGCTCGTGGTTGCGCTGCATCATCTGCTGGTCGTAGGGATGCACGATAAAGTCGTCAATCAGGTCATAGATCACCGGCGAGCCGGAGTCGAACTGGTCTTTGAGGTGATAGTTGTAGCAGAATGCCCAGAGTAGCGGGCTGGGAATGCGGTGCAGCAGCTCGGGCGAGCCGCGGAACAGGTAGAGATTCGGCTCGATCTCCTTGAATCCGGCGAAGCCGGTGAACCGCCCGCTGTCGTCGTAGATGACGGTATAACCTTTGCGGGCCAGGCATCGCGCAAGGTGGTGGGGTCGCTGAAAGAGCCAGTTGCTCCAGGCGATTGAACGAAGGAAAACGACCGCGCCCCGGCTCTTGCGGACCCGCACGCAGACCTGGGCGACGCTCTGTTCGGATGGCTGGAAGGCCTCCCCGTTTGAATCCACCCGGAGGGCCAGCGGCGGGCCCTCGTTTGAATGACCAGCCGTCAGGGTCCAGGCGGTGGCGGTGGCAGGATCCCCCCCGGTGACAGCCCATTCGAAGGTTCGAGCGTAGGGCCGGTACGCCACGGCGCGATCAAAGCTGCGGCGCAGGCTGTCCGAGAGCACCGGGACCTGCGGCTGCCGGGCGGTATCGACCAGCGCACCGGCGATGGCACTCACATAGCCCGGATGCCGCTCGCGGATGCCGCGATAGAAACGCTCACCGTCATTGTCGATGAGCGATCCGAACGGAAGATCGAGCACCTTTCCACCCGTCATCGTCAGGAGCTCCCGGGCGCTGCCGACATCGCTGGCAATGACCGGCAACCCGGCATATAGCGCCTCGGCGAGAGCCAGGCTCCAGCCTTCCACAAAAGAGGGCAGGGCGAACGCGTCAGCCATGTAATAGAACTTCTGCGGATCGGGATGATAGCCCAGGAACTGGACAGCATGACCGATGCCGGAGCGGGTGATCTCATCGTGAACGCTCCGGGCGTAACTCTCTCCATAGACGGCGTCCTGTGGCCGGCCGAGCAGTGCCAGGCGGATGTTCGGGTTGGATCGCAGCGCCTCCGCGAGCGCCTGGACCAGGAAAAGCTGGGCCTTGACTTCGGCCAGCGATGCGGTGCAGAGCACAACGAAGTGTTCAGGCCCGTAACCGAACTCACGCCGGCAGACCTCGCGGTCGATCCCTTCCTGGGCGGCATCCATCGCTCGCACGTCGATACCGTTGGTGACCACCACCATCTTTCGGGACGGCAGCCCCAGCCGGAAACTGGCGTACGCCGCCACCATGTTCGAGACACAGATGTAGCTGGTGGTATAGCGATCGGCTGCACGATGCTGGGCCCGTTCTTCCTCGGACAGCCATACGTACGCATTGTGGATCGTCTGTATGAAGGGTACGTGCAGCTCATGGGCAATGGCTGCGCCGAAGAGGCTGTAGTGGGCGTTGATGACGTCAATCTGCCGGTCCGCGAGCAGACGGCGGTACGCCTCTTCGGGCGCATCCCCGACCAGCCGAATCACGTGGAAACCGCGATCGCGGGCTTTCTGGGCGGCCGGGCCTTCCTCTCCAAGTACGAGCAGAAATATCTCGAAGCGGTCAGGATCGAGCGTGGCCATCACATCCAGGATCACATGTTCGAGCCCTCCCTGTGTGAAGTTCTGCGCCTGGAAGAGCACCCGGATTCGGCGGTCGGCGGGCAGATAAGCAGCCGGCGCGGTCCGGGCCCAGTCTTCGGCCGGCACGGTCTTCGCCGAGAATAGTCGATTGTTCGCAAACGCCGTCGCAATGCGGAACATGCCCTCGCCCGGTGGGGCCAGAAAAGCATTTCGCGTGAGGAGCCCCAGCCGGTCGAGCACCCCGGGCCGGAACGACTCGAGCAGCACGTCGGCGTCGCGGGCGAGG
>CAZQEN010000560.1:0-3005 GCA_964591605.1 uncultured Planctomycetales bacterium | reverse complement strand
GCAGCTCGCAGACGCTCCTGCGCGATGATGCTCCGCGTCATGGCCAAGTAGTGGACCGAGAGGACCGAGCCCATAATCACCGCGCCGGCCGTTAGGGCGAATAAGCCAAGTCCGATGCCAACTGCCGGCATGACAAGCAGAACACAAACGAGCAAGCTGAGCATGTACACGCCCAGTGACACCGCATGGCGTCTCAAGAATGTGAGACGGCATCGGAACAGCCCGTATGCGAATAGGAAAACTGGCGAAGCGATGACAAACAGGAGCCCGATCAGAGCGACAAGAACTATCCATTCAAGTTGCATGCGCGAACCGCCTGCTCGAAGGGTTGCATGGAGGCATTCTAACCTATCTTGGGCTGCGGTGCTGTGTCGATTGGCATCCCGCATTCGCGGCAGACGCCGGAGCTGTGGCTCAATGGAATTGCCGCTCGAAGAACGCCAGGAGCGACGGCAGGTCGATCACGTGGCCTTCCGGGTGGACGCGGAGCTCGACGCGATCGGGGTGGCCGAGGTCGGCGTAGATCGGCTGAATCTCGCGCAGAGCCTGCTTGGCCAACGGCACATTGAACGCATTGAGTGGCTCCTGGAGGCCGTTCTGGCATTGCAGGGCGCGGGGGGCGATGAGGGCGTAGACGTCCGCCCAGTCGGCCAGCTCGCGTAGCCCGTCGAACTTCCAGCACATGCAATGGTCCTGCTCCATCTGATCCATCGTGGTGAGATAGCCCGAGCTGACCGTCGCGGTGATGCGCTCGTCCATTGCCCCGAGCCACATGGCCATTTCGCCGCCCAGCGACAGCCCCGCGCAGCCGATGCGCGTCGCGTCCACGTCCGGCCGCGAGCGCAGATAGTCGACGCAGCGCATCAGGTCCCACAGCCGCTCGCCCATGAGCGTGCGGCCGGGCTCGCGCACCTCGTGCTGGCCGACGTCGGTCGAAATCGTGATGAAGCCCCGGCGGGCGAGGGCGTCGGCGAAGCCCTTGTAGATCGACTTTTCCTCGTACACGACGTTGCGGTTGCCGCCGTGGCCGTGGATGCAGACCACCGCCGGCCACGGCCGCGCCGACTCCTGCACGGGCACCGTCAGAATCACGTCGATCCGCCGTCCCGGCGTCGACTGAATGGTCAGCTCCTGGCGGGTGTACTCTGCGTTCTGCGCGGATGACGTCATGCGTGAATCGAGCGGGATCGCCGCCTCCCGAAGGTCGGCCAGTTTGAGCAGCACGAAGAAGCGGCTACGCAGTTCCTTCTGCCAGGCCCGCGCTGCCTCGCGCGGGCGGCTCGTGTACCGCATGCTCCGCAGCTCCGCGGCAGGGGGGATCGGCGTCACGGTCAGGCGCAGCGGCTTGCCCGCCTCGAGCGAGAGCGGGTAGCTCACCAGCTCGGACCCCTTGACAACCTTCTCGGCGCCGCCCTCGATCTCAATCCGATACTGCCCCGGCCGGTGGACCGTGAACCACTCGGGGAACTGGTTGATCCGTGGGTAGTCCAGCGGCAGGTGGAAGAAGTCGCGATGGCGCGCCCGGTCGAAGCGCAGCCGGCCGTGCCAGGGCCACTCTGACTTGAGCCACACGCGGACCGCCCCGTCCGCCTCGCGGACCGCGCCGATCTGCAGGTCCTCCGGCCACGGTGCGGCCGTAACCCCCTGCGTCTTCCAGAAAGCGTACATGAGGGCGGTGCGCGTCGAGTTCCCGTCGCCGTGCCAGCCCTCGATCGTGCCATCCGGACGCTGGGTCGCGAAGATCGCCTTCATCCCCTCATCCACCCACGGCCAGGCCAATTCGACAGGCAGCCGGTTGAGCAGGTTAATCGCCCCCTCCACCGAATCGGCCAGGTCGTCAATGCTGCGGCCCCACGGGTTCCCCGGGTACTTGTGGACGTTGCTCAGCGCCCGCCGCACCGCCTCGCGATACCGCTCCTCGCCGTCCAGCATCGCCACCGTCAGAAACGCGTTGTAGACGTAGCCCCAGCCGTCGCTGAGGTCCCTGGCCGTCACCTCAGCCGTGCGCGGGTTGAACGCGCGGTACATCAGCCCGTCGGCGTTGAGTCCGTGCTCGAGGATGGCGTCCAGAAGCGCGTGCAGCTTCGGGCGATAGCGCTCGCGCCGCCCGGCGTCTTCTTGGGCCGCGATGACATACGCCTCCGACAGCCCGCCGATGATCTCGCACCCGTGATCGCGCAGCGACACCGAGTCCGCCTCCAGCAGGCCCGTGTGCAGGAGGTAATGGTCGGCCAGGCGGAAACTCCATTCGCGGTACCGGTCGTTGCCCGTCAGCCAGTAGAGCCGGCCCATCGTCTGCAGCAGATCGCCGTTGACTTCCACATTCGTCGAAGGAATCCTGCCGGAGGGCGAATCGATCGGGGCGTGCTTCCAGATGTCGGAGATGAGCCCCTGCATCCGGTCGAGCCAGGGGCTGGGTCCGAGCCATTCGGTGATCGGGATCAGCCCGTCCTTCGCGTACTCCGCCGCGCCGAAGATGATGCTCGCCAGGTCGGGCTGATCGGTGCGGAACTTCTGCGTCGCGAAGAGAAAGTCATCCGGCAGCGAGTCGATCCGCGGCGTCAGCCGCCGCTCCTGCTCGAGCATGTGCCCGACCGTCCGCATGAGGTGGTAATTGGCCGTCACGTGGGCGGTGAGCACCATGAACGGGTAGTTGTCGGCGGCGCAGTCCTTGGCGTTCCAGAACGCATCGGCGCTCAGGTTCCGGGGGATCAGCCCCGTCTGCGGGTCCACGTGACTCAGCCAGGAGAGCGTGTTGCGGTTGGCGAAGCGGATCACCTGCTGCGCGGCCTGCGCGTTCTGCTCGGCCTGTGGCCACGGATTGGTCTGTGCCCGGACGATCGAAGGGATACACAGCAGGACGAGAAGTACTCGCGTCACGGATGCATCTCCAGGGTGAGTACCGGATTGGGCCGCCCGCTCCGATGCGCGAGGGAGCGCCAGTGGCGGCCAGGCATCACAATGCCCGCGAGGCGGCGGCGGGTCAAGCAGGGGCCCAGCGCTCA
>CAZQEN010000559.1:0-3007 GCA_964591605.1 uncultured Planctomycetales bacterium | reverse complement strand
CTCGTGCCGGGCGATCGCCTGTGCATCCCGGTGCCGCTGTATCACTGCTTCGGCTGCGTGCTCGGTTCGCTCGTGGCGGGCGTCTACGGGGCGACGATGGTGTTTCCGTACGATTTCTTCGACGCAGGGCGCACACTCGAAGCGATCGAGCGGGAGCGATGCACGGTTCTGTACGGCGTCCCGACCATGTTCATTGCCCAGCTCGAGCATGCCGATTTTCCCCGGCGGAACGTATCGTCCCTGCGGACGGGCCTCATGTCCGGCGCCCCCTGCCCGGTCGCCCTGATGAAGAAGGTGGTCGAGGTGATGGGCTGCCGCGAGATCACCATTGTGTACGGGCAGACCGAGGCCTCTCCGCTGATCACGCAGACCCGTTGCGACGATACCATCGAGACGCGGTGCGGCACCGTCGGGCGGCCGCTGCCCGGCGTGGAGATCAAGATCGTCGATCCCTCCAGCGGCCGGGAGCTCCCGTCCGGCCAGCCGGGTGAACTCTGTGCCCGCGGCCACAACGTCATGCGCGGCTACTACAACATGCCCGAGCAGACCGCCCGTGCCGTCGACTCCGAGGGGTGGCTCCACACCGGCGATCTGGCGGTCGAGCTCGAGAACGGCTGCTTCCGGATCACCGGCCGGCTCAAGGACATGATCATCCGCGGCGGCGAGAACATTTACCCGCGCGAGATCGAGGAGTTCCTCTACACGCACCCCGCGATCGAGGAAGTGCAGGTCGTCGGGGTCCCGGATGTCAAATACGGCGAGCAGATCCTCGCGTGGATCAAGCTCCGCGACGGCCAGCGGGTCTGCGAAGACGACATCCGCAGTTTCTGCCGTCAGTCCCTCGCCCGCTTCAAGGTTCCGCAATACATCAAGTTTGTGGAGTCGTTCCCGATGACCGTGACGGGCAAGATCCAGAAGTACCGCATCCGCGAACTCGCCATCCAGGAGCTGCACCTGGAGGAGGCCAGCCGGATCGAAACGGCGTGAAGGACATTGCGGATTGCGAATTGCGGATTGTCAGCAGGGTGGTTCGCCCGAAGGGTGGGGGACACGAAGGTCGGTAGGGTGGGCTCTGCCCACCAGATCAGTAGGGTGGGCTCTGCCCACCAGTCCCGAGAACGTGCGTTCGAAGGTGGGCAAAGCCCACCCTACGTAGAGTCGGGAACGTGCATCGAAATGTGGGCAAAGCCCACCCTACGGAAGGACCCAAAAACATGCATCGGAAGGTGGGTAAAGCCCACCCTACCGAAAGCCGGTTGAACCACGAATGCCGCTGATGCTCGGGAATTTGACTCTCCAGATGATCCCCGCCGGCCTTTTCAAGATGGACGGCGGCGCGATGTTTGGCGTCGTGCCCAAGCCGCTCTGGTCGAAGCGTACGCCCGCGGACGAACTCAACCGCATCCCGCTTGCGACCAACTGCCTGCTCATCCGCTCCGGCGACGCGGCCGTGCTCGTGGACACCGGCTATGGCCCGAATCTCTCGGATCGCGAGCAGAAGAACTTCAGCATCAGCTCGAACGGCCATCCGCTCCTGAGGGCGCTGTCGCAGGCGGGGGTGGACGCTGCTGACATCACGCACGTCGTCCTGAGCCACCTGCACTTTGACCATGCAGGCGGCTGCACGACGCCCGGCGACGAGGGTCGTTTGAAACCCACGTTTCCCACAGCCCGCCATATCGTTCAGCGGGCTGAATGGGAAGATGCCGCCGGGAACATCCCTGAGCTGCGCGGCGCCTACTTCGAGCGCGATTTCCTCCCGCTGCATGAGGCGGGTCTGGTGGATCTGGTCGAAGGCGACGCCGAGGTGATGCCCGGCATATCCGTCCGACTGGCGCCCGGCCACACGCGCGGCCATCAGCTCGTGCTGATCGAATCGCAGAGCCAGTCTCTGCTCTTTGTCAGCGATCTGTGCCCCACCACCGCGCACCTGCGCACGTTCTGGACCATGGGCTACGACCAGAATCTGCTGCAGGTTCGGCGCATCAAGCCGGAGTGGCTCGGCCGCGCCGCCGACGAGGGTTGGACCGTCTACTTCTATCACGATCCGAAGATGCCCGCCATCCGCCTGCGCCGCGACCCGAAGGAGGAGTTTGCGATTGAGGGTGTTGTGGCCATGAGAGACTGATTCGTGCAGACACAGCAGGTGAATCTTGCAGATTGACGGGAAGACGTTTCTGATCACGGGCGGGGCCTCGGGCCTGGGATTGGCGTGTGCCCGCCGGCTGGCCGGGCGCGGCGCACGCGTCTTCATCGTTGATCGCGACGGCCAGGCGTGTGCGTCCGTCACCGCTGAGCTCGGGCCGCCGGCGCGATATGCGGTCGTAGATGTCACCAGCGAAGCCGACATGCAAAGGGCCGTGGATGCGGCCGTCGTTCACAGCGGCAGTGATGGTCTGCGCGGCCTCATCCACTGCGCCGGCATCGTGGTCGGCGAAAGCGTGCTCGGAAAGAACGGGCCTCACTCCCTGGAGCTGTTCACCCGCGTCGTGCAGGTCAACCTGATCGGGACGTTCAACGCCTCACGGCTGGCCGCCGCGGCGATGGCCCGCTCCAACCCTGACGAGACCGGCGAACGCGGCGTCATCATCCTCACCGCGTCCATCAGCGCGATGGAGGGGCAGATCGGGCAGGCGGCGTACGCCGCATCCAAGGGCGGCGTTGCGTCCATGACCCTTCCGATGGCCCGCGAGCTCGCCCGGCACGGCATCCGCGTCGTGGCGATCGCGCCCGGCGTCTTCAAGACGCCCCTCATTGCCGCCCTCCCTGATAAAGTCCGCGACAACCTGCGGCAGCAGACCGTCTTTCCGCCGCGGCCGGGTGACCCGGATGAGTTCGCCGCCCTGGCCGAGCACATCATCGAGAATCCGATGCTCAACGGCAGCGTCCTGCGCCTCGACGGCGCGGTCCGGATGGCCGCGAAGTAGCCTGCGTTGCCGCGCGGCTGGATGCCGGGTGCGTGTCAAGGTAGGCGGGTGGCATGGGCAGCATGCATTCGCAACTGCGA
>CAZQEN010000558.1:0-3022 GCA_964591605.1 uncultured Planctomycetales bacterium | reverse complement strand
AAGCCCGAACGACGATGCCCCCTTCGAGCTCAGGGGCGGGGGCGGCTGAGGCGGACGATCAGCCGACGATGTCGCTGATGGTCACCTGGAGGTGGCGCTGGCGGTGTCCGAACGAACGCCGGAAGTTCTTGCGGCGCCGGTAGATGGTGCCCACCAGCTTGGGGCCCTTGGCCTCGGCCACCACTCTGCCGACGACCTTGGCGCCCTCGACGAACGGCTGGCCGATGCGCGACTGCTCTCCCTCGCCCAAGGCGAGGACGCGGTCGAACTCGATGGTGTCCTGGCCCTCCGGCATCTCGCGGAGATCCACGTAAATCCGGTCGCCGGCCGTCACCTTGAACTGCCGACCGCTGTCTTCGAAGATCGCGTACACGCTCAGGCTCCTGTTCCAATGAGCCCCGTATTATGGGTCAGGCAGGCAGCAGCGTCAAGCCCAACCCAGAATCGAGTTAGGTTACTGTTGGGGCGCGACAGCCGGGGGCTTCGATCAGAAGCCGGAGCGTGGGCGATTGGATCGTGGGCGAAACCTGGGGGGTCAGACCCGCTCGACGGCCATCGCCACCGCTTCGCCGCCGCCGATGCACAGGCAGGCCACGCCGATGCGGGCATTGCGTCGCCGCATGGCATTCAGCAGGGTCACCAGGATGCGTGCGCCGCTGGCCCCGATGGGATGGCCCAGGGCCACCGCGCCGCCATGCACGTTGAGGACCCCATGCGGGATGCCCAGCTCCTTCATTGCGACCATCGGCACCACCGAGAAGGCCTCGTTGATCTCCCAGAGATCCACGTCGTCGGCCCGCATCGAGAGCTGATCCAGCAGTTTGCGGATTGCCGCGACCGGTGCGATGGTGAACCACGCCGGCTCAAGGGATGCGGTGGCACAGCCGAGAATCCGGGCCTGCACCCGCGCGTCCAGTTGCGTGGCCTTTTCCGCGGACAGGACGAGAACCGCGGCCGCCCCGTCGTTGATGCTCGAAGCGTTGCCGGCCGTCACCGTGCCCGTCCTGCCAAAAGCGGGGGCCAGGCTTCGCAGCTTCGCTTCGTTGAAGCGGGCGGGCTCCTCGTCCTTCTCCACCATCAGGGCGTTTTTGCCTGCCCTCGCCTCCACCGGCGTGATCTCGTCGCGGAAGGTGCCGTCCTGCGTAGCGGCGATCGCCCGCCGGTAGCTCTCGATGGCGTAGTTGTCCTGCTCTTCCCGTGAAAACCCGTACTTCTCGGCGCAGCGGTCCCCGCACGTACCCATGTGCAGGTTGTTGTACACGTCCCACAGGCCGTCGCGGATCATCGAGTCGATCATCTCGCCGTGGCCGAGGCGATAGCCGCCCCGCGCCTTTTCGAGCAGGTAGGGGGCCCGGGTCATGTTCTCGGTTCCGCCGGCGACCACCACCCCGGCGTCGCCGCACCGGATCGCCTGGGCGGCCAGCATCACCGCCTTGAGGCCCGATCCGCAGACCTTGTTCACGGTGGTGGCGCCCACCTGGACGCCCAGCCCGGCGCCGATGGCGACCTGCCGCGCGACGTTCTGTCCCAGGCCAGCGCCGATGACGTTTCCGAAGATGACCTCATCGATCTGCTGGCCGGGAACCCCCGCCCGCTCGAGCGCAGCGCGAACCGCGACCGATCCCAGCGCAGGCGCGGATACCTCGGCGAACACGCCGGCCAGGCTGCCGATCGGAGTGCGGACCCCGCCCGCCAGAAAGACGCTGCTGGTCATGGTGACAGACCTCTGCTGATGCCCTGTGTGCACGTAGTCGCGCGGAGAGAACCCGCGGGGAATCTACGCCACGCGGGCGCGGGGCGTCAACCGGCGGCGGGCCATCGCGCGAAACATCGGTGTTTGCCTGCGCCCGGCGCCGGCATATATTGCCCGCACGGGCTCGCCGGGCCCGGTCATGTCCGACCCTCCGGAGGCAGGAGCTCGTCCGATGGAGATTGCAGGCAAGGTGGCCGTCGTGACCGGTGCGGGCAGCGGCATCGGCGAATCGGTCGCGATGGAGCTGACGCGACGCGGTGTCGGCGGGATCGCGCTGGTGGACTGCAGCGATTCCGTACGGCAGATCGCGACCGCCATCAACGATCTGCGGCGCGCCCAGGTGGCCCGGCCCTTCGTGGGTGACGTAGCCGACTCCGCGTTCCGCGAGGCCGTCTACCACGAGATCTCCAGTCAGGTGGCCGTGCCCCGCATCTGTGTGCCCGCGGCAGGCATCACCCGTGACGCACTGGCCGTGAAACTGGACAAAGGCACCGGCCGGGCCGCGGTTTACCCGCTGGACACGTTTCGTCTGATCACCGAAGTCGACCTGATCGCTCCCATCTACTGGTCGCTGGAGATGGTGGCCCGCATCGCCGAGGATCGGCACCGGCGGGGTCAGGGCCGCTGGGAGCCGCAGGAGCCTGAGGAGGGCGCGATCGTCCTGATCGGTTCGGTCTCGTCGCTGGGGAACAAGGGGCAGATCGCCTATGCGGCTGCCAAGGCAGGCCTGCAGGGCGCAGCGGCCACGCTGACGACTGAGGCCATGTACCACGGCGTGCGATGCGGCGTGGTTCACCCCGGCTATACCGACACACCCATGGTCCGCGCTCTCGGGGAGGAACGGATCCAGGAGCGCATCCTCCCGCAGACCCAGCTTGGGCGGCTCATCCGGCCGGAAGAGATCGCCGACGCTATTTGCTTCATGATCTCCAATGCGGCGGTGAGCGGCCCGCTCTGGGCCGACGCCGGCTGGCGCCCGACACCATAGCGTGCCACCGCTGGCCGGGCCCCTGGGCAGGTTGGGCCTGCCGGATCGGACCTGCGATGCGTGCGTGCCCTTCCCGCCCACGTCGTCGTCGCGGCCAGCGGCCGGGACCTGCCTCCGCACACCCGAAGATGCAGCCGCGCACGCACATCGAGGGGCCATGACAGAATCGGCGGGGCGGCCGTATGCATTGCACATGCGAATGTCCCGGCGCGCCGGGACCTGTGGTGAGGCTCGCACGGGCAGCGTCGGCCTCGCTGCGCGAAGCCGACGCTGCCCATGCC
>CAZQEN010000557.1:0-3032 GCA_964591605.1 uncultured Planctomycetales bacterium | reverse complement strand
GGTCGGATCACCGGACTGTTCTGAGGCCGGCGGTTCCGTCCGCACAGCGGACCCTACGTGGTTCCGTCCGCACAGCGGATCCTACGTGGCTCCGTCCGCACAGCGGACCCTACGTTGCTCCGTCCGCACAGCGGACCCTACGTGGTTTCCCCGCCGCGGCGGGTCTGTGGGGCGGCGGAGGGATCAGAGCTTGAGCAGGGCGGCGATGAGGTTGTCCTGGGGGTAGCCGTGACCCAGGTGCTGGTTGAAGCCTTCGGCGAAGGGCTTGCCGATGCGTTTGCCCTGCTCGGCGGCGGCCCGGCGCATGGCCTCGATGTATTCGTCCATGCCGTGGTGCTTGCGGAGCCACTCGCGCTGCGAGACGTGGCTGGCGAGCATCTTTTCCTTGAGGGCCATCACGCCGGTGATGTCGACGACGAATCCGGGTTCGACGGTCCGGCCGTACCAGTCTTTGCCTTCCACAGGAAGGGCGTAATACAGGTGGGGCACATGGTCGATGCGGGGGGCCGGGTCGAGGTCGAAGGTGAGGAAATTCGGGGCCGGGGCGGAGAAGGCGGAAGTCCGCACGAGCCTGCTGACCATTTCGTGGTCGATGAGGTAGTCGACGGGCGGGTGCGTGATGATGACGTCGGGGCGGGCCTTGCGGACGACCTCGGTGAAGCTGCGCAGGGTGGGGACGTCGTAGGTGATCATGAGATCGGTGCTGCCCGCGCAGAGGTAGGCAGCGTTGATCAGTTTGGCGGCGTTGAGCGCCTCCTGATGGCGGATGCGTGCGATATCGTCGGGGCGGTGGTCCATGGTGCCGCAGTCGCCGCTGGTGGCGGTGGCGATGATGATCTCGCAGCCGGCCTCGTGCTTGAGCCGCGCCAGCGTCCCGGCGCAGGAGAATTCGACGTCGTCGGGATGGGCCATGAAGGCCAGAATTCGCTTTGCCATCTCGCTCACTCCTTCGGGGGTCTACACAACGGACTGGAAATCATGTCGAGTTGCGGCGGGGTGTCAAGGGTGCGAGCTGGTCACAGATCGAAGCATCGGCAGAGGATGTGGTAGACGTCAGTGTCACGCAGGGGGTCGGGAAGACCGTCGAGCAGGCCCGGCTCGGTCGTGATGAGGGCGCTCTGCTGGCCGGGCTGGGTGACGGGGGCGCCGTGGCTGCCCTTGACGAGCGATGCGTCGAGGGGGATCTGGCGCTCGGGCATTCTGATGAAGAGTTCGACGGGGTCATAGCCGGGCTTGGCGTGGATGTCGACGGTGCGGGCGAAGGGGGGGGCCGCGTCGTCGTCGAGCCACCAGTAGTAGGCGAACCAGCGGTCGGGCCGGCTGATCAGGATGACGGGGGCGCTGCGGGGGTGATCCATGCCGAGGGCCGCCCGCTGCCGCCCGACGATGATATCGGGGATGTCGTGCAGATGGGCGAACAGCTCGGCCACGCGCTGCGGATCGCCGCGGTTGACGTACACGTGGGCGAACTGGTGGTCGACCATGGCGAAGGCGTCGCTGGCCTGGAGGTCGACGTATTCGTGGCCGCGGTGCTCGCGGATGCGGAGCAGGCCGGCCTCGCGGAGGATGCGGTTGGGGAAGACGGCGCCGCTGACGTCGGTGAGGGCGTACTCGCCGGCCAGGATCCAGGCGGTTTTGCCCGCACCGGGGCCGCCCATGAGGGTTTCGTACCGCTCCAGGAAGTCGGCGAGGACCTTGTCGAGCTCTTCGAGCGCGGTGGCGGCCTCATGCGAGGTGGCGCCGGACTTCTGGGACGCGTAGTCGAGGTGGGGCAGGTAGACGTACTGCAGGCGGGGGGCGCGGTGCTGGGCGAGCCAGAGGACGCCTTCGAGAATCCATCGGGTGGACTGGATGCTGGCCAGCGGCCCCCAGTAATGCTGGAGGGGGAAATGGCCGAGCGGCGTGAGCAACTCCTGATAGAGGCCCTCGGGTTTGGAGTAGCACCAGAGCCTGGTCGTGCCGTCGGGTTCGTGGATGGGGGCGGGGGTGACGATGAAGGTGGCGTCGGCGTCCTTGATGTTCTGCAGGTGCCAGGCGGCCGAGGTGATCTGGGGCCGCTCCTGAGCGAGCCGCGTGAAGAAGGTGGGCCGCTCGATGACGCTGTGGCGGCCGACCCAGAACTCGACCTGGCCGCGATCGGCGTGGTAGAAGCCGTTGGCGATGACCCCGTGCCCGCTGGGCCCGACGCCGGTGAGCATGCCGGCCTGCACGGGGGAGGTCACGCAGGGGAAGGTGGGGGTCATGGGCCGCACTTCGCCCCGGCCCGCAAGCTGATAGAGCGTGGGGGTGAGTTTGGGGTCGTGGACGTCGCCGGGCCGCAGACCCGGGATCGAAAGCAGCATCACGCGGTCAAACACGCTCGGACTCCGTCACAGCGGGCGCCGACAGCGGAGGGGGCCGGGCCCGAATCCGGCACGATATAAGACCGGAGGCGATCTTTCCACCCGGCTTTGTCGATCGGGGGGTCACCGCTACAATTGCGGGGCTTTGAGGCTGTCTGCCCATCACTCATTTCAGATTTCAGATTTGAGATCTCTGATTTGAGATTTGAGCGCTCGCAGGCGTCCGATGCCGGTGTCGGACGGGGGGTGTGGCAGGCAGGGGTGCTGTGGTGGAGCTTCCGGAGTGAACCGTCCTGCGGGAGCACCGTCCGGGGAAGCAGGATTGCGCATGCCGATTCGTAGCGCCGACCAGATCCGTCGTGAATTCCTCGATTTTTTCGCGGGCAAGAAGCACACCATCGTGCCGTCCTCGCCGGTGGTGCCGCACGATGACCCCACGCTGTTGTTCGCCAATGCGGGGATGAATCAGTTCAAGCCCATTTTCCTGGGCCAGCGGGCGCCGGACGTGGACCGGTGGCCGGGCGTGATCGCGGGGCTGGCCAGCCGGGCGGCCGACACGCAGAAGTGCATCCGCGCCGGCGGCAAGCACAACGATCTCGACGACGTCGGCCGCGACACGTATCACCACACGTTCTTCGAGATGCTCGGCAACTGGTCGTTCGGCGATTACTTCAAGAAGGAAGCGATCGA
>CAZQEN010000556.1:0-3042 GCA_964591605.1 uncultured Planctomycetales bacterium | reverse complement strand
GTCGCCGCCGCCGCAATCCGCGCCGTCTGCAGCGTCACCTTTGCCCTGGGAGTCGATCCGGCCACCACTCCGTCATGCAGCGCCCGGCGCCAGAAGCTCTCGAAGTCATCGCCCCCGTGCCGGCGCCGCCAGTAATCGCGCACGATCTCGTACGAAGTCGGCAGCGTCTCCCCGCCCGCCGACTCGATCAGCAGCGCCAGCAGATCGTGCGGCGTCTTCCCCCCGTACAGCGGCTCGATGAGCGGCTGAATGATGGAGATCGTGCCATCGTACGCCTGAATGTCGCCCCACGACTCCAGGTAGTGCGCCGTCGGAATGTGCCAGTGCGAATAGGCGGAGGTCTCATCCTCATGCAGGCCGAGCCGGATCACCAGCCGCACCTTCCGCATCGCCTCGGCCAACTGCAGGTCCGCCGGCGCCGCGTACACCGGGTTCCCCCCGATGACCACGAGTGTATCCACCTGTCCGGCCGCCATCTCCCGCGCGAGCAGCCGGAGGTCCTCCGTTTGAGGCAATGGCCCGTCGGCGCCCCGTGAGCCGGGAAACTCGTTCCACTCGGTGTAAACCACCGTTTTGCCGACGTTGCCCAGCGCGTGGTTCATCGCATGGGCCATCGCATGCACGATGGGCGGCTGCCCGCGCCCGGCCATGACCAGGCTCGCGCCCCGGTGCGCCTGCAGATCCGCGATCACCGCGTCGATCCATCGCGCCTCCGCCGGCGAGAGGTCTCCGCCCTCGCGCACGACGGCCATCTGCAGTCCCATCGCCCGCGCCAGGTCCTCGATCCGACTCCGCCGCATCCGCAGGCGATGATCCGCAATTGCGCCCGTGATCGTCGGCGTCGGCTCCACCACGTACAGCCGATTCATCTCGGGCGAGCCGGACAGGGCACGGCGGGCACTGCCAAAATCCCGCGCATACCGGATGCTCCCCGGCTCACCCTGCAGGAAATCGCAATCCAGGGACAGAATCACCCGCGCGTGCTTGAGATCGTACGTCGCGTTCACCGGCCGTCCGAACGCCAGCTTCGCCCCTTCGAGCACGTTGTCCCGGTTGACCGGCTCGTAGCGATGCCACCGCATATCCGGCAGCACCTTGCCCAGCGATGCCATCTGGTCCGCCAGCGTCGGCGACGTCACCGTCTCCGTGAGAATCCGCACCCCTGCCCCGCGCGTCTGCAGCCACCGCCGGGCGTTGTCCTGGATCTCGACCCGGAACCGCTCCCAGTTGGCAATCCGCCCGCCGTTCGTCAGCACCTTCGAACGATCCGGATCGTACAGGTTGAGAATCGACGCCTGGGTGAAGACATCCGTGGCCCCGAGGCTCGCCGGATGCAGCTCGTTGCCCTCGATCTTGGTCGGCCGTCCCTCGTGGCTCTCGACCAGCACGCCCACGCCATACCCGTTGAACGGGAACGCACTCGCGTAGTACAGCGGTTTCCCGGGCGTCATTTCCTCCGGCGACCGCACGTACGGCATGATCCGCTCGGTCGGCTGGCGCGTGCACGCCGTCAGGCCCGCCAGACCCAGCGACGCCCCCATCAGCTTCAGGAACGTCCGCCGCCCCACCGGATCCAGCCACTCCGAGGCGTTCTGCGGAAACTCCCGGTGCAGCATCTCCCGGAACTCCGGCGTATCCGCCAGCTCCTCGAGGCTGCGCCAGTAATGGCGGATGGCTGATTTCGGATTGCGGATGGAGGCCGGCGGGGGCGCAGCCTCCAATCCGCAATCCGCAATCCGCAATTCGCAATGTTCGTTCTGGCTCATCGATGACATATGTAACAATCCGCCATCCGCCCACCGACCTGGCTGATCCCATACTCCTTGACCAGCTCGCGTCCCACCTCAAGCTGGTTGGAAGGAGCCTCCCACTCCATGTTGAACACCTCGCTCCGCGGCCGGACGTATCGCTCCGGCTGGCGGTGGCAGTTCAGGCACCACTCCATGTCCAGGCTGTACTCGCGCCACGTCATCGGCATCCGGTCGACCCGCCCGTGGCACGTCGAACAGCCGATCCCCCTGGCCACGTGGATGCTGTGGTCAAAGTAGGCAAAGTCCGGCAGGTCGTGTACCCGCGTCCACGGCAGCGACTGATCCGTCCGGAAGCTCTCGCGCACCGGTGCCAGCACCTCGGCGTTGGTCCAGATCTGCGAGTGGCACGTCATGCACGTCTTGGTCGGTGGGATGCCGGCAAACGCCGAATCCTCCACGCTGGTGTGGCAGTACCGGCAGTCGATTCCCAGCCCGCTCACGTGGTGCTTGTGGCTGAAGGGCACCGGCTGCGGACGGACCACGGCCGCCTCCGTCACGTACGGTGACCGGATCACCAGCGCCCACACCCAGGCCAGCCCGGCCAGGAAGAAAACCGCTCCAAAGATGCTCACTTTGGAGAGGGTGTTCATGCTCGGATGGAAGATCTGCGCCATTGCGACAGCGTTCCAACCCCAGGACCTCAGGCGTCCGAGTGGTTACGGGAAGGGGACATCCAGGACATCTCCAACCCTGTTAATTCCTGCTTTAGTCTGGGCTCACGATTCGGCGAATCGGCACGTCCAGTCGACCCGATGGGCGACCGCTCTCCGGCCAGATCGTGAATTCGTTCACAATATAGGGCGCGCACCGACGGAATGCAAATCGGACCCGACAGGGAAGGCGATGGACCGCGCGGGCAAGAGTGTCAGACGGCGCGGGAAAAGTGTCAGAAACCGTCGGCGCAGGGAAAAAGCTCTCGCTCTGGAGAGCCCCATTGAAACCGAGTTGTTGACCGCCCCCCGAACGGCGTTCGAGGGGCGGTCGAAGCCCCAGAAACCTCAGCCCGCTACCCGCGGCTTGGCGACCGAGCGGGGCGGGCCGTGGCCGGAGCCGATCGTCATGTTGACACTGGGTGGCTTCTGTGGGCGGTTCACCCCGGCCGCCGTCTGACGGGCTGCATCCACTACCTGCTCCAGCAACGCCTCGATGCGGTTGCTGCCCGTCCCGGCCTGGCCACCCCCACCCGCCGGGCCGATGGCCTCGGATTCACGGCGACGGGCATTGGCCTCGA
>CAZQEN010000555.1:0-3057 GCA_964591605.1 uncultured Planctomycetales bacterium | reverse complement strand
CCAGCCTGATTCCGATCGCAGGCGCCGTGATGTGGACGGCCATACCCGGAAACGTGGCCGCTCCATTCCACTGGCGACTGGCGCTGCTGCCGGCAGTCGACGTGGTCATGGGGTTTGTCTACTACTTTGCGGCGTTGCTCGTGGCCCTGCGTCAGGCTCGCTGGTACGCCACGCGTGCCCTCCCGCTTGCATCGGTGGTCGTGGCCAGTGCGGCCACGGTGGGGGCTCGCGACGTCTGGCAATCGGGGCTGGTCATCGCTCTCGCGGTTCTGGTGCTGGGCAGCGCAGCGCGCGGCGCATTTCTGACCGCCGGTGAGTACCGTCCTCAACCCAGAGCGGCCCGGTTCTCGCTCGGCGTCATCCTGTTTCTGGGTCTGTTCGTCGCAGGGGCGCTGGCAGCGGCATTCATCGACGAGCTTCGCCCCCGGCCGGACCATTCCTGGTCGCAGTACTTCCTCGACAAGAGTGGTCGGCCGCTGATCGCACGCTATGCAGGTCGCGTGACCACGGTCACCGATCTGCAGGGGCGCCGCGTCCCGGAATTCGCCGACGCGGAGGTCGCCTCCCGTTACTACCACGAGGGGCTGGGCACGTTGCCGCTGCTGCCATCGTGGAGCTTCAGCGTTACCTATCGTAACACCGCCTGTTACTATCAGGAAGTTCATGCGGACTCCCGCGAGATATGGTATTACGTGCCTTCCACCGCGCGATTCGAGGGATTCGATCTTCTCACACGGCGGCGGATCGGGTGGCTGGGCCGCAACGGTTTCTCGACGAGGATGGGCGAGACTGAGCCGCTCCGCGGACTGCGACGATCGACGTTCTACTGGCAGACCACCACTCTCGCACCCTGCGAGGATGCTCTCTATCGCGCCGATTGGATCGCACGCCGCCTGGCGCGGATCTACGAGCCGCCCCCCGGCCAGGCCGTATTGAACGCCTGCGACATCACGAGCAAGCCGAACGGATACATCGGGACCGCCGTTGCCCTCACATCCCAGGTCGTTCTGCTCGGCCCTTCCGGCACGCCGCGCTTCACCGTCCGCTTCGCCCGCGACGCCCGGCAGACTTCGCTCCAGATCGCCGCCCCGACGTCAGACCGGTTCATCCTGTGGTACGGCTCCCCGCGCATGAATCGCTGGGGAGAGGGGATGCTGGTCGAGTATTCCGGAACCGGTCATGAAGTCTCACGCCAGCCGCTGCCGCCGCTCGCTCAGCCGACGACGAGCCAGCCAGGATCACCTGAGGCCGTCTCCATCGGACTCGTCCCGCTGGCGGTGTACATGGGTGCGCTGGTCTGCGGAACGATCGCGCCCTCCGTGTCGCCCGACGCGAGCCGGTGGGAACAGATCGGGGAGTTCTGGCGCGAACTGCAGGACACATTGCAGGCTCAACGGATGGTCGTGGCGACGGCGATCATGGTGTTCGTGCTGTCCATCGCGGTTGCGATCATCGTTTGCGACCGAATCACCCGGCGGTACGCGTTCTCACGGGCGGGGCGATGGACCTGGCGCGGCCTGTCGGTCCTTCTTGGCCTGCTTGCGATCCCGACGCTGCTGAGCCTGCATCAGTGGCCGTCGCGGGTGCCCTGTCCACGCTGCTCGCGGCCGCGGCGCGTCGATCGCGAGATGTGCGAACACTGCAGCCAGGCTTTCCCGCCTGCCGAGCCTCGGATCGGCGACATCTACGATGCAGAGTCGCAGCAGGGCTCAAACGCGCCCTCACAACCTGCGGATCTGAATGCGGTCCACACCTGACCGCCCGTGGTGCGTCCGTGCACCGGTGGGCACTGCTGGTTATCCTACTGCGGTCGTCCATGTGGCATGAGCGCGCAGGATCAACCTGGACAACTCTTGAGCAACGGCGAAACGCACGAACGACAGACGAATCGCGCAGACAGCGTGAGTGAGACGTCCTCTGCGGAGCCCACAGCGCAAACGGAGGATTCCAGCGAGGGGAAGTCATATCCGGCGAGCCCCTCGCCTGGGCTGCGGACCCCGTTGGCCTGCCCCGCAGAACCCGGTGGTCGCCTTCGCACGGCGCTGGGCTTCGGCGCGGTAGCCGGCTTCTACACGGGCGTGGCCTGCATCCTCTTCCACTCCGTGTTCGGGCAACTGCGGACGCATCTCATCGGCGACGGCGGGGACTGCTTCGAGTTCTACTGGAACGCGTGGTGGATCGATCAATCGCTGCTGGCGGGCCGGAACCCGTACTGGTGCGATATGCAGTTCGTGCCGACGGGGGTGCCGCTGGTCCTGCATACGCTGAGCCTGCTCCCATCAACGTTCATCGCGCTGGCGGGACGCGGGCTCCCGCTGCCGGTGGTCTACAACCTGATGGTGATCGGGCTGTATCCGCTGGCGGGGCTCTGCCTGTTTGCGCTGGCGCGGCACATCACGCGGGATACGGCCGGGGCGCTGGCCGGCGGGCTGGCGTTCATGATGTGCCCGTGCATGGCCAGCAAGCTGGTGGGGCATCTCAATCTGCAATGCGCGGCGCTGCTGCCGCTGTTCACGCTGACGCTCCTGAAGGCGATCGACGTGGACGGCCGACGATGGCGATGGGCCGTGGCGGGCGTGTTTGCGGTCATCCTCCTGAGCAACATCCACACGGCCATCTTCGCGGGGAACGTGGCCCTGTGGGCATGCGTGTACTTCTCGATCCGCGAGCGGAACTGGCGGGGCTGGCTGGGCCGCTTCGCGGGGGCGCTGAGCCCGACGCTGGTGATCGCCGGTGCGTGGGGGGTGGTGATCGGGCTGTGCGTGTGGCGTTACCGGCTGGATGCCACGCCGTACGCCGCACCGATCTGGTGCCCGGAGCCGCTGTCGTACGTGCTGCCGCTGCATTCGACCTCGATGTGGAAGGACTGGTTTCCATCCGTGGGTTCTTTGTGGAACCTGGAACTTGCCGTGTACCTGGGCTGGCTGGTGCTGCCGCTGGCCGTGGCGGGATGGTGGGCGTGCCGCGGTGATGTTCGGATGCGGCTCATGACGGTGCTCTTCATCGCGTCGCTGGCCCTGTCGATCGGGCCCAAGCTGCAGTGGAACCGGCAGATCG
>CAZQEN010000554.1:0-3060 GCA_964591605.1 uncultured Planctomycetales bacterium | reverse complement strand
CATCCGGCGGCTGACCCACACGCATTTTCTGCTCGTCTGCACCGGAAATACCTGCCGCAGCCCCATGGCCGAGGGGCTCCTTCGCCGTCTGCTCGCCCAGCGGCTCGGCTGCCCCGAAAATCAGCTCGAGGACCGCGGATATCACGTCGAATCGGCCGGCACCGCCGCTTTTCCCGGAGCTGCCCCCTCGCCCCAGGGGGTCGAAGCCCTGCGGGCCCGGGGCATCGACATCTCCAGCCACCGCTCCCAGCCGCTCACACTGGAGTTGGTTCACCGGGCCGATTACATTCTCACCATGACGCAATCGCACCTGGACGAGGTTCGCCGGATGCTGCCCGGCGGCCCGGCCCGCGCGCGGTTGCTGGGCGAAGCAGACATTGAGGATCCGATCGGCGCGAGCGAGGCGGTCTACGCCCGGTGTGCCGATCAACTCGAAACCGCACTGCGGCAACGGTTGGAGGAGATCCCCCTGTGAAAATCGCGATCGGCTCCGACCATCGGGGTTTTAACGCCAAGGAGAAGATCAAGGAGATGCTGATCTCCAAGGGGCACGAAGTCCTCGACTTCGGGACCAGCGCCCCCAACGGCTGCGATTACCCCGACCTGGCCTACCCCACGTGCAAGGCCGTCCGCTGCGGCGACGCCGAGCTGGGCATCCTGCTGTGCGGCAGCGGCATCGGCATGTCGATCTCCGCCAACAAGGTGCGCGGCATCCGCGCCGCCCTGTGCCACGACGAGCTCACCGCCGAGATGTCGCGCCGCCACAACAACGCCAACATCCTGTGCCTGCCCGCCGACCTCATCGGCGAGGAACTCACCCGCCGCATCGTCGAAGTCTGGCTGCGTACCCCCTTTGAGGGCGGCCGCCACGACCGCCGCGTCCGCAAGATCAGCGAGTATGAAGACAAGGAATTCAGCAGCGGCGGAGGCTGCCCGTAGCCGGTTCACGAAGGTGAGCAAGCTTCCTCATTCTTGGGAAGGGATTTCTGCGCGTGCTGGCGCGAGAGTGGAATCTCCCACCCGCAGGAAACGGCTGTTGCCGATCCCTCTTCGCGTCTTCCTGGTTCAATGTGAAGCGATCAGCACAACAGCGCGACGCCGTCACACCAGCGATTTGAGATGCTCCAGGCTCGCCCGCGCCTGATCGATCGTGCCACACTCGACGCTGAAGCAGATCTCGCGATTGACCGGTTTGAGGATCTGGATGATCTCCTTCCAGTCGATCACGCCCTCCCCGCAGGCGCAGCCGACCGGCGTCCCCGTGACCTTGCCGCGCTCGGCGGTGCTCTGCTTGACGCTGATATCCTTGGCGTGCATGTGCCAGAGGCGGTCGCGGATGCTCGCGAGCCACTGGTACGGATCCTCGCCCGCCAGGTAGGCGTTGCCCGTATCGAAATTGAAGCCCAGGGCCGGCGATTTCACGAGGTTGTAGATCCGCTCCAGCCCGGCCGGGCTCCTGCTGTACTGCTGATGACATTCGAGCCCGATCTTGAGCCCGCGATTCTCGGCGGCCCGCGTCGCCAGCGTCAGCGTGTAGCGCATCAGCTCGTGATCCTGCTCGACGTTCGTGAACGTGGCCTTGGGGCCCTCATCGGTGACCACCACCGGCGCCCCCAGCTCGGCCGCGAACTTGATCGCCCCGCGCAGGTAGTTTACCCCCACATCCGGTCGTCCGATCGGCGTGTGCGCGCTGAGTCCCGAGCACTTGACCTTGTACTTTTCGCAGATCCGCCGCACCTCGATCGGGTCCTCCTCCATCGACAGCGAGTGCACGTACCCCGCCTCGCTCATCAGCTCACGGCCCGTGTGCACCATCGGTTCGATGTACGCGTAGCCGAGCTCCGCGGCCTTTTCGACGCCCGCGATGAAGGGCATGTCGTGGTGGCGGACGTATTCCATGTTGATGCCGATCAGAATCTTCGCCATGACAGGTCTCCTCGATGTCCGCCGGTTGCGGAATGCGGATGGAGGGCAGAGCTACTCGCCGAATCGGAAATACACATTCCCGTTGTCCGCCGCCTTGCCCCGGACCAGGTACTGCTTGCGGTCCGGCCGATGCTGGATTCTTGTGGTCGCCGGCACGTAACGGACCGTCAGCGCCGCCCGCCGGCGGCTCGAGTGGTTCGCCTGTGAGCCGTGCACGATGTACGAGTCGTGGAACGACACGTCGCCGCGTTTCAGGATCACGTTCTCGGCCTTCGACTCGTCCACCACCCCGTCGGGCAGGGCGATCGCGTGGTCCTGGATGAGATCGCGGTCGGAGGTCTCCTTCTGGCCCAGATCCACGTGCCCGGCGTGGCTCCCGGGGATCACCTGCATGCACCCGTTCTCGACTTCGGCGTCATCCAGCGCGATCCACGCGGTCACCGCGATTTTCGGTTCGATCCGCGGCCAGTATGGCCCGTCCTGGTGCCACTTGACGCCCAGCCCCCCGCCGCCGCGCTTGTTGAGGATGTGCGAATAGAGCAGCACGACGTCCGGGCCGATCAACTGCTCCACGGCATCCAGCAGCCTGGGCAGCGTGCAGATGTCGTAGATCGACTTGTGGTGATAATGCGCCTCGCGGAGCGGGTCGTCGTTCTTGTGCGTCCACTTCACGTCCTGGTGCGAGACGAGGTAATCGTCGACGCTCTGAATCTGCTCGGGCGTGAAAAAACGCGGCACGGTCAGATACCCGCGCTCGTGGTACGTCCGTACCTGCTGGTCTGTCAGGACACGATGAACAGCCGTTACTGGCATATCACACTCTCCGGGGCCTCAAAACACCCATTCACGGACCCGCCCATCATAAGGCCGGGCCGTCCAAAGCCCAAGACCGCCGGGCGGATGACGAATGACGAGGGTGTGGCCATTTTTCCGGGCGGCTATCACCACTTTGCCCGGAGGGCATTCGAGCGTTGCCAGGGACTTTCAGTCCCTGGAACGGCGATTCCTGTTCTCCCTATTCTCTCGCCTCCTCTCCTCCGCCCTTCGGGCGGAGGAGAGGAGGCGAGAGGTCTGTGTTCGGCTTGGTTTCCAGGGACTCAAAGTCCCTGGCAACCATCGTGCGCCCTGCCGGGC
>CAZQEN010000553.1:0-3101 GCA_964591605.1 uncultured Planctomycetales bacterium | reverse complement strand
GCCGTCTGCAAGCTGGCCGGGTTCAAGTTCGCTCCGAGCGACAGCGTGTATTGGCAGCACGGCCACTCGACCGAGCGCGACTTCATCTACGTCACCACGCAGGGCCTGACGCGCGATCAGCTCGCCCATTTGAGCGACGAGGTGGGCGAGAACCGCACGCTGATGGTCTATTGCACAGCGTTTCGCGTGAGCCCGAGCGCCTTCCCGAACCTGACACTCCGCAAGATCCCCAAGGCCGTCCTGGGCAAGTGCGAGTACGGCAAGGACGACTACAGCATGGAGATCAGGAGCCTCCCGCCTGCGCCGCCGGACGATGAGCACGTCGAGCCGCAGCGCGTGGCGTCCGCCCCCCCCAGCCGGCGCGGTCGCAAACGTCGATGCGCACCCGCCGAGGTGGAGCCGTCGCTTTTTGGTGCGGAGGGCAGCCCATGATTGCCGATACCGCCCCGATCGGTGCCCGCCTGAGCCTGCGGCCGCCGCAGCGCGACGCGCTGGAGATCCTCGATCGCGTCTGCGAGTTCATCCCGCTGGAAAAGGGTGCCGATGTCGGACGGGCGCTGGAGACGATCCGGGGCGAATTCTCCAGCGTCACCGATTTCGAGCGCGATTTCCCGTCGCTGTGCTTTGCCCTGGCGACCGGCGTCGGCAAGACCCGGCTCATGGGCGCATTCATCACTTACCTATTCCAGGCCCACGAAATCCGCCACTTTTTTGTGCTCGCCCCGAACCTGACCATCTACAACAAGCTGAAGGCCGATTTCGCGCCCAACACCCCCAAATATGTTTTCCAGGGCATCTCCGACTTTGCCATCAATCCGCCCGAGATCATCACCGGCGACGATTACGAGACCGGCCGGGGCGTGCGTGCCGGATACCTGCTGGATACCAGCCAGGTCCACGTGAACATCTTCAACATCTCCAAGATCAACTCCGAGGTGCGCGGCGGCCGGGCACCGCGGATCAAGCGGCTGCAGGAGTACATCGGCGAGAGTTACTTCGAGTATCTCTCCAAGCTCGATGATCTGGTCCTGCTGATGGACGAATCGCACCGGTACCGGGCGTCGGCGGGCGTGCGGGCGATCAATGAGCTGAGGCCGATCCTGGGCCTGGAGCTGACGGCCACGCCGCAGATAGAGACCGGCGCCCGCACCGTGCCGTTCAAGAACGTCATCTACAGTTATCCGTTATCGAGCGCGCTGCGGGATGGCTTTGTGAAGGAGCCGGCGGTCGCCACACGGCTCAACTTCGACGTGAACAACTACGACGAGGCCGGCCTGGAGCGGCTCAAGCTCGAAGACGGCGTCCGCGTCCATGAGGAGACAAAGGTCCAACTCGAAGTGTACGCCCGTCAGAACGAGGTCCGGATCGTCAAACCGTTCATGCTGGTCGTGGCCCAGAACACCGACCACGCCAACGCCCTCGTTCAGGCCATCGAGAGCCCTGACTTTTTTGACGGGCGGTATCAAGGGCGCGTCATCACCGTCCACTCGGCCCAGACCGGTGAGGAGAAGGATGAGACCGTCGAGCAACTGCTGAACGTCGAAGACCCGCAGAACCCGGTGGAGATCGTCGTCCACGTCAACATGCTCAAAGAAGGCTGGGACGTGACCAATCTGTACACGATCGTCCCGCTCCGGGCGGCGAACTCCAAGACGCTGGTGGAGCAGTCGATCGGCCGCGGACTGCGGCTGCCGTACGGCAAGCGCGTGGGCGTCCCGGCCGTCGATCGGCTCACCATTGTCTCGCATGACAAGTTTCAGGAGATCGTGGACGAGGCGAACCGGCCGGATTCGATCATCCGGACCGGCGTGGTGATCGGACGCGACATTCCGGATGAGCAGTCGCGCGTCGTGGTGATCGAGCCGCAGTACGTTCAGCAGATCGGCGGGGGTGACGGGCAGGTCGGGGCCGGCGGCCAGCAACAGCAACTCCTGTTCGAGAATCCTCGGGAGCAGGAGGTGGCGCGGACCACACTCGACGTGATCCGGCAGTATGAGCGTCTGCCCAGGTCGGCCGATCTTCGGGCACCGGAGATCCAGCGGGAGATTGCTGAGCGGGTCGCGGAGCGCATCGCACCTGTTCAGGCCGAGCTGCCGGGCGTCGCGCCCGAAGTGGATGTGGCGCAGATTGTGGCCCGCACGACGGAGCTGTACACCAACTGGTCGATCGATATCCCGCGCATCGTGGTCGTGCCGAAGGGCGAGTGGACGTGCGGGTATGAGGATTTCGACCTCGACACAAACGGCATCAACTATCCGCCGGTCGAGAGCGAGATCCTGATCCAGCACCTGCACAGCAACGAGCGCTATCGCCTCATCAGCGGCGACGGCGTCGTGCCGGAGGAGCGCGCGGAGGATTATCTGGTCCGCGGGCTCGTCGATTTCGACGACATCAGCTACGACGATCACGCCGACCTGCTGTACAAGCTGGCCGGCCAGGTGGTTCAGCGGTTGCGATCGTATCTGCCTGACGAGCAGCAGGTCTTGAACGTGCTGCAGTATCACGGCCGGACGCTGGTTGATCTCATTCATGCCCAGATGCAGCCGCACTATCGGGAGGAGGCGACGGAGTACGAGGCCCAGGTGAGCCGGGGGTTCACCACGCTCCGCCCGAACAGTTTTTCGGCCCCGGTAGGTGAGGAGATCCGCAACTTCCGCACGCCGGTTGATGAACGGCTGTTGATCCGGGGCATGCTGTTCGGCGGATTCCGTCGCTGTCTGTATCCGGTTCAGCGTTTCCACACCGACACCGAGCGCCGCTTTGCGGTAAATCTGGAGAACGATGAGGACGTTCTAAAGTGGTTCAAGCCCAGTGGCGGCGACTTTCAGATTCATTACCGGCACGAAGGACAAGAAGGTCAATATGAACCGGATTTCGTCGTTGAGACGAATGCGGCCAAACTGCTATGCGAGCCGAAACGTGCCAGCGAAATGAACGATCCCGTCGTGCTGGCGAAGGCGCGGGCGGCGGCCACATGGTGCGAGCATGCGACGACCCATGAGCGTTCAAACGGCGGGAAGCCGTGGAAGTATCTGCTCATCCCACACGACGCAATTCAGGACAACCGCACCGTCCGAGCGTATCAGGCGGCTTTCACGTTT
>CAZQEN010000552.1:0-3105 GCA_964591605.1 uncultured Planctomycetales bacterium | reverse complement strand
CGCCTCGCCGTTCGGCTGTGTCGAGGCCAGACTCAGGATTTCGATGCTCGTTTCGTCTGCGTTCTCCCCCCGGAGAATCACTTGGACTGAGGTGGTCTGTGCCTGCGAGAGGACGAGAGGCTCACGGAAGGTCAATCCTTCAATCAGGAAGGGTGCCCGCCCGGCAATCGTTCTGGCCGCAGCGAGTGCCATCTCGACATAGGCCGTGGCGGGCAGAAGAATCCGGTCTCCAACGCGGTGGTCTGACAGAAAGGCCGGGCTGGATGCGCTGATAACGGATGCGAACAGTCGCTCCGGGAGAGGGGAAGGCAACCGCCGGCCCAACAGCGGGTGCGAAGGCTCGGTTGGCAAGCAGCCGCGGGGGTCGCTGCGGCCCGATGCGGTCTCGATCCAGTAGCGCTGCCGCTGGAAGGGGTATGTGGGCACAGCCAGCCGGTCGGGACTGGGGCCGTAGTCAAGTGTCGATAAATCGTTTCTGCCGTTACAGATGTAGGCGCGGGCGAGTTGAGCCAGGTTTGCCCGTCGGTCCGGACCATCACGGCAGGCTGCGGTCTCCGATGTAGCGACCGATGCCGGACACTGGCCATGGAGCAGATGTTCTGTCTGGCCGCCGGCGACGAACGAGGAGAGCATGCGGCGTGCCCGGCTCGTCGATTCGGCCACCAGCGCGAGGCGATGGGTGAAATGAGCCCGCCCCGTATTCGCAGTGAAGCAGATGTCCGCCAATGACGCATCCGGATGCTCGGCGATGTATCGGACATAACGATCCGCCAACTCGCGTAGAGCCTGGTCGTTCCGAGCGGACAGGCAGAGGAGACAAGGACCAACCGGGCTGCCGGCGTGCGGCGACGAGTGTGCTTCCTCGAGGATGAGGTGGGCGTTTGTGCCGCTGGCTCCGAAGGAGCTGACGCATGCGAGGCGGGGCTCGGGGCCCGGCCATGGCGTCAGACGGGTCGGGATCACAGCGGGCAGGCCTTCCAGATGGATCTCCGGGTTGAGCCGCTGAAGGTGCAGGTGTGGCGGGATCTCGCGATGCTGGAGAGCGAGAAGCGTCTTGATCAGGCCTGCAATACCCGCGGCGGATTCGGCGTGGCCCAGATTCGTTTTGACCGACCCGATCAGAAGCGGTCGGTCGGGCGGGCGATCCCGGCCCAGCACGGCTGCAATCGCGCGGGCCTCGATCGGATCGCCCAGGGCGGTCCCCGTTCCGTGTGCTTCGATGTAGCTGACCTGTGCCGGCTCGATTCTCGCGTTGGTCAGGGCTTCGCGGATCAGTGCCTGCTGGGCAAGGCCGTTGGGTGTGGTGAAGCCGCTGCTGGCGCCGTCCTGGTTTACGGCGGAGCCTCGAATCAGGGCCAGCACGCGGTCGCCGCATCTGCGTGCCTCGGAAACTCGCCTGAGCACAACCACGCCGCAGCCCTCGCTCCGCACGAACCCATTGGCCGATGCATCGAAGGTCCTACAGCGCCCGTCCGGCGAGAGCATGCGGGCCTGGGACGCGATGACGCTCATGTCCGGAGCGAGAATCAGGTTGACACCGCCGGCGAGGGCGAGCTCGCACTCGCCGGCGCGGAGGCTCTGACAGGCCAGATGCACCGCCACCATGGAAGAGGAGCAGGCGGTGTCGACGGCCATGCTCGGCCCCTGCAAGCCGAGAAAATGCGACAGCCGGCCGGCAGCGGCGTTCAGCGAGTTACCCGTCAGGGCATGTCCGCGGAGGTCATCGTACCGGCCATTCGCGCACTGCACCCGCAGGTAATCGTTCCCGCTGATTCCGATGAACACGCCTGTCCTGTGGCGAGCTGCCGTCTCGGGAGCGATGCCGGCGTTTTCCAGCGACTCCCATGCCACCTCGAGCAGGATGCGGTGCTGGGGATCCATGTCGGCCGCCTCGCGGGGGGCGATTCCGAAGAATGCGGCGTCGAAGCAATCCACCTGGCGGAGGAAGCCGCCGTGACGGGTGCATATCGTGCCGGGAGTGGCGGGGTCAGGGTCGTACAGGGCATCGATGTCAAACCGATCGGGGGGAACCTCTGAAACGGCATCTGTCCCATCGCTAAGAAGCTTCCAGAAGGACTCCAGGTCATCGACACCGCCGGGAAATCGGCAGCCGGCCCCCACGATCGCGATCGGCTCGAAGCCGACATTCCGGGAGTCCTCGAGCCGCGAGCGCATTTCGCGCAGCGCGGCCAGAGCGCGCCTCAGTCTGTCGCGTTGACCGGATTCATCCCGACAATCGCTCACGTCAAAGCCTTTCCAGGAGCGCCTCGACGGCACGCAGTTCCTCATCCAATGCGGTTTCCAGTTCCTCCGGAGACATTCCTTCCAGGGCCCGATTCGAGGCAGCCACGTCGGTCCGGTCCGCACGTCCGGCAAGCGTTGTCAACGGCGCGCTGCGTGACACAGACAGCCGATCCGCCAGATGATCAGCAAGCGTCTGGACGGTGGAATACTCGAAGAGTAGTGCGGAGGGTAAATCCAGGTCTAGGTTCTTCTGAAGCCGGTTCCGCAGCTCGACGGCGCTGAGTGAGTCCATGCCCAGCGCGAAGAACCCCTTGCATGGATCAATGGTCTGGTCGCTGGCAAAGCCCAGGATGTCCGCCAGTTCCCGATCGATATAGCTGCGGAGAATCGCCTTTCGCTCGCCCGGCGCGGCAGGGCCCAGTTGGGCCCGGAGCCCGGCTGAACACGGGAGGGATGCCGGCCCACCCGGTGTCGCATCAATCCTCTGGAGAAACGTGCGCGGTCCACCCAGTTCGTAGACGGGCTTGAAGGTCGCCCAGTCCACGTCAGCGACCGTGACCTGGGCGTGGGGCGACTGCATGAGCCGGCCCAGAGTCTCCAGGCCCTGGGGCATGGGGATCGCGTTCACGCCGATGCGGGCGAGAGATGACTCGAGCTGTGACGACTGCATGCCGCGCTGGCTCAGCCTCGCCCAATTAACGCTCAGCGCCGGGAGACGCAGAGCCCGGCGGTATCGGGCCAAGGCATCGAGAAAGCAGTTTGCGGCCGAGTAGGAACCCATGTGCCGGGATCCCCACACCGCGGCAGCCGACGAGAACAGGACGAAGCAGTCGAGTTCGATCCCGCTGACCGCCTGGTGCA
>CAZQEN010000551.1:0-3123 GCA_964591605.1 uncultured Planctomycetales bacterium | reverse complement strand
GCGCCGGCCGTCCGGGGTGAAAACCGCGGCATGAACCACGTCGTCATGCCCACGCAGCTCCCGAACCGGTTGACCCGTCTCCGGATTCCAGAGCCGCACCACCGCGTCGCCGCTGCAGGAGAGGAGCAGCCGGCTGTCGGGGCTGAAATGCAGATTCGAAACGCCGGAGTGCCCCGCCAACAGCGATTGCCGCAGTTCGCCCGTGGCGGCGTCCCAGACCCGGATGAGGCCATCGGCGGCGCCGGAAGCGAAGCTGCGGCCATCCGGGGCAAACGCGAGCGACCGAACCGCAGACTCGTGGGCTTCGATGCGTCCGACCACGAGCCGGCTGCCCGCTTCGAGGAGAAACAGCGCGCGGTCCTCGCTGCCAGATACCAGGAGGCCGCCGTCCGGGCTGAACGCCAGACAGGTGACGGCCCCCGCGTGGGGTTGCAGTGGAAGTCGGGTCTTGGGAGGAGGGACCGCCCAATAGCGCAGGGTGCGATCGTCGCCGCCGCTGACGAAGGTCCGGCCATCCGGACTGAAAGCGACGCAGCGAACGGTCCCGTCGTGACCGACATACTCGGGCTGCTGTCTGCGGTTCGAGAGCAAGCGGGAGCGCAGGACCGTGTCCCGCTGTCCGTTGGAGACGATCCACTCGCCGCGCGGGTCGAACGCCACGTTGCAGACCGCGGCGGAGTCCCCCAGGGAGCGGCGGCGTGACCAGGTGGCAGTCTCCCACGTGGAGATGAGCCTCTTGCGGATGACGGCGGCAATCAACCGCCCATCCGGGCTGAAGGCAACCGAGGTGACCGGGTTCTCCAGCGAACCAAGGGAACGAACCTCGATGGCGGTCTCGACGTCCCACACCTTGAGCATGTGGTCGGTCCCGCCGGCTGCGACGAGCCGGCTGTCGGGCGAGAAGGCCAGTGAATCGAAGCAACCATCGTATCCGGTGAGCGTGCGGACAGGCGTGAAGGTCGGTGCGTCGAGGAGATGGATGCGGCCGTCCGCGGCGGCGGCGGCGATGTAGCGGCCGTCCGGACTGACCCGCACCGAGCTGAACTTGTGCTTGCTCATGGCCACAACGCTCGAAGCGGCGGCGTTCTGGAGGTCCCAGCGCCGGACGGTCCTGTCGACGCCGGCACTGAGCACGTGCCGGCCATCCGGCGTGAAGGTCACCGAATTGACTGCGCGGTCGTGTCCGCGAAGGACTCGTGCCTGTGTGCCGGTTGCCACGTCCCAGATCCGGACAGTGCTGTCGTCGCTGGCGGATGCAACCTGGCGGCCATCGGGACTGAAGGCGACGGCGGTGATCGCATCTTCGTGACCCTGCCATTGCTGGAGGCTCTCGTCGGCCAGCGAGCGGAGATAGAGCCATTCCCAGCCGCGCAGATCCTCGGGCGAGCTCTCCAGCCGCTCCCTCATGCTGCCCATCGCACGGATGCGAAAGTCGTTCCACGTGAGGGCGACCCCCTTGGCGTAGGATTCGCGCCGGAACCGCTCGGCCTGATGAAGGGCAGTCTGTTCGGCCAGGCGGGCGTCATCGCGCGCCTGGAGAGCCCGCACGGCGCCCCAGCCGGCACCAATCGCTCCAACGAGCAGAGCGGCGATGATCGCGCAGGCCGACTTGTTGCGCCGGGTAAACTTCCGGAAGCGATACAGCAGCCCGGGCTGCGTCGCCAGTACCGGCTCATGCCGCAGGAAACGATCGACGTGCGCCGACAGATGCTCGACCGATGGGTACCGGCGGGCGGGCTCCTTGCGCAAGGCGGTGCAGACGATGTTGTCGAGGTCGCCGCGGAGGGCATGCCGGAGAGAGTTTCGACGCCTGTCATGGGCGCGCCGGGCGGCGGTCGGATTCTGCGAGGTGAGCGGGGGTTCGTCGATGGCCCGGTGACCCGACGGGGCGTCAGGCGCTGCGACCATGTCGCTGGGACGGGGAGGCTCCTGGTCGGAGCAGATGATCCGTTCGATTTCCGTCCGCGAGCGGTGCTGCAGATCGTGGGGGAGGCGGCCGGTCAGCAACTCGAACAGGATGACGCCCAGCGAATAGACATCGCTGGCCGTCGTGACCCGCTCGCCGCGGACCTGTTCGGGGCTGGCGTAGTCGGGCGTCAGAAAACGGTGCTCCGGCAGCGTCCCGTCAACCGTCTGGGAGTCCTGGGCGGCGGTGATCCGGGCGATGCCGAAGTCGAGCAGCTTGGGGGTCCCGTCGGCGGTGACGAGAATGTTCGCCGGTTTGAGGTCCCGGTGGATCACGGTGTTCTGGTGGGCGAAATGGACGGCCGCGCAGACCTGCTGAAAAAGCCGGAGCTTCTGGGCGATGGACAGATGATGTCGCGCCGCGTACATCGTGATGGACTCGCCTTCCACGTATTCCATCACGAAGTACGGGAGACCGTCCGGCGTGGAGCCCCCGTCGAGCAGCCGGGCGATGTTGGGATGGTTCAGGGCGGCCAGGACCTGCCGTTCGTTCTCGAAGCGGCGGATGGTCTCGCGGGTGTCCATGCCCCGCTTGATGAGCTTGAGGGCCACGGTGCGCTGCACCGGCTCAGTCTGATCAGCGACGCAGACGCTGCCCATGCCGCCGTCGCCGATCCACCGCTGGATCACGTATGAACCGATGCGGCGGCCCGGCTGCACGTCGGGCGAAGTGTCGGCCACGTAACCCTGCAGCGTTCGGGTCAGACGCAGCAGCTCCGCCCGCGGCTCGGCGTGCTCCAGGAGGGACTCGACCTCTCGGCGCAGCTCCGCATCGTCGCCGCACGCTTCGTCGAGAGCCAGGGACCACTGGGATCTCGGAACGCGGCGGATCTGGTGGAAGAGTTCTTCGACTCTCCGGAATTGGGCGGAATCCTGCATCATGGGGACAGGCAACCCACTTCGCGGGCCAGCCAGAGCCGGGTCAGTTCCCAGTCGCGGGCAACCAGCGCGGCATCCAGCCCGAGAACCCGTGCGATCTGGTCAAGGGATAGTCTACCCACCAGCCGCATGCGGGCGATACAGGATTTTCGAGGATCCAGTGCCTCCAGCCGGGCCAGGGCCTCGTCGAGGAGGTGCGCTTTGACCACTCTGGTGGTGCCTGGGGATGCGAAGGCCATGAGGGTTGATCCGGACGGTACTTCCGGGTGCGTGTCAAGG
>CAZQEN010000550.1:0-3133 GCA_964591605.1 uncultured Planctomycetales bacterium | reverse complement strand
GGAAGCTTGCCCGGCTTGCGGACGGGCACGAAGCCGGCCGAGAGATTGCGGGCGACGGCCGTCCCGAAAATGAAACCGCGTGACTCCGCGCCCACCACGATGTCGATGTGCTTGTCGCGGAACGGCTGCGTGAGAAACTCCACCGCCAGCGACAGCCCCGCCGGGCTCGCCAGCAGCGGCGTGATGTCCTTGAACACGATCCCCTTCTTGGGGAAATCCGGAATGTCACGGATGAACGGGCATAACTCCAGCGCCCCTGGTGTCGCGGTCCTGGCCGCCATAGTCAACTCCTCGAGACCCCGGCCGATCTTAGGGCATGTCCGTGCCCCCCGCAACGCACCGCCGCCTCATGGGTGCACGTCGGGCCCGTGACAGAATCGGCGGGGTGGCATGGGCAGTTTCGGCTTCGCGGAGCGAAGCCGAAGCTGCCCGTGTGGGCCTCCCCACGGGTCCCGGCCTGCCGGGACCCATGCCACCGCCCGCAATGCACCGCCGCCTCATCCATGCCGGAAGTAATCGATCGTCGCCCCGAGCCCGAACGCCATGAGCGCCACCCCCGCCCCGACATTCAGCACCTTCCACACCGCGTTCATCCGCAGCGGCCGCGGCAGGCCGTGCCGATCCGTCCAGAGCATCGCGAAGCACCACAGCCCGCACGTGATTGTCCCGATCAGGGCGGCCGGCTTGACGATCTCCATGGGTTCCTGCACCGTCCACAGCAGAACGATCGCCCCCAGCCCGGCGTACAGGCACACCAGGACCCGGAACCAGCGATACGGCGTGCGCCGCACGCGCCCGATCAGCGGCCGCAGCGACTCGTACCCCGTCCGGCTGTACACCTCCAGCGCGCCGTAGATCGTCTTCCAGAACGCGATGAAGATCCCCACCTGATACAGGTACTTGAGCGTCGGATGCACCTGCGTGAGAAACTCCACCTGCGGCGTGAGCAGGGCAAACTGCGATGGAACCAGATGCTTGGGACGCAGGATCGACGCGCCCAGCAGGTTGAACGCGATCGTGAAGATCGCCACGCAGGCGAAGCTCGTGACGATGTCGATCCCCGGGGCGCGCAGCCAGCTTCGCCCCGTCGCCAGATTCTCCTCCGTCAGCAGAACGGGCCGGCTCGCCAGCCGCGGTTCGCTCCACGCGCTGCCCGCATGTTCCGGTGCGATGGCCCCCCAGCCTTTGTCGCGGAAGAAGCTCAGGTACCCGATGTAGTCGTAGCTGCCTCCCCCGATCGCTCCCATGAACACGACCAGCACCAGCAGCGGCGTCTCCTTCTGCGGAATCGCCGGATACATCTCCGCGATCCACGCCTCGAACCGCGGAACGCCCACCCCCACCAGCCCTTTCAGGGCGGCCGCCCACTCCACCGGCGCGACCGCCACCGCCGTCAGGATGCCCGCCAGCAGGGCCCCCACCACGATCGTCAGCACCAGTTCCAGAATCTGGTACGACTGCTTGAGGGTCAGCCAGATCGCCATCAGCAGGGCCGCCGTCGCGAACGTGTGCGCCCACAGGTACTGCGTCTCCGCCGAGCCCCGGTCGAGCCCCAGCACCCAGTTGATGGCCGTCCCCAGCATGCCCGACAGCCCGCCCATCCAGAACGGAAAGCAGAAGATGCTCAGACCGCCCAGCAGCGCCGGAAACCATCCCCGCGGCCCCGGCAGCCGCATCCACGCCTCCATCGGATGCTCGCCGGTGAGCACCATGTAGCGCCCGGCCGTGTACACCTGCACGAACTTGCACCCCGCGCAGAACACGATGAACCACAGCAGCGAATACCCGAACAGCGCTCCGGCCCGTGAGGAGAACAGCGTCTCTCCGCTCGCGATCGACACCGACGCGATGATCGCTCCCGGCCCGAACAGCCGCAGCGCCCCGCGCAGACCCCCGCCCCCGGCCTGCTGCCAGGGCGGCGCGGGATACACGATCTCGCCGGCACTCGGCGGCACATCAACGCGCACGGCAACAGACATTCACGGGCCTCCGACGCAGGGAAAACAAAGCTCCGGCCGCAGTATACCCCAACCCCCCTCCCGCGTAGACGCCAGGCCACGTGCCACCGGCCCGGTCGCCGTGGCGACGGTCTCACCGATGAGGCATGGCTCCTCCGATTCAACCTGCAGCACGGTCCACAGATGACCCCAGCACGAAATAGCCGCCAGGAGACGCAAAAAGCACAAGAGAATTCACTTCTTGTGCCTTTTGTGCCTTTTCGCGGCTCCCCCGTCCGCGTTGCAGAACGTGAAACCGAGTCGCGTCCCCTCTGCCTGCCCGGTCATCTGCGAGAGCAGCGGGGCACCTGTTTGGCAGCGTCACTATGGCGCTTCCACCGTGATCGTGAGTGGCTCGTTGCGCAGCGTGACCCAGTCGCCGGATTCGGTCATCGAGGTTCCCGTCCAAAATCGGACGAGGTACGTCCCCGGCGTTGGCGCGACCGTCAGCGTGAACGTCGCCACCACCTGCTGACTGCCGGCCAGCGGCGTGTGGAACGCAGCGCTGGACCAGCCGTCCGTGCACCAATGCTCCCCGCAGCGGCTGTTGATCCAGCCGTCCACCTCTCTGAGGTCCTGGTGTGGCACCGGCGTCTCGCCGGTGGATTGTGGCACCGGCGTCCCGCCGGTGGATTGTGACACCGGCGTCTCGCCGGTGGATTGTGGCACCGGCGTCTCGCCGGTGGACTGTGGCACCGGCGTCTCGCCGGTGGATTGTGGCAACGGCGTCTCGCCGGTGGATTGTGGCACCGGCGTCCCGCCGGTGGGCTCCAGCCACTGCATGCCCTCGAACCGCACCACGTTCGGCACGTTCACGGTCAACTGGCCGTAGAGGTCGGTCAACCCGTCTGTCAGAGGCGGCTGGATGATCAAATCCAATTGAATCGTCCCGCCGCCGGGCGGCAACGTGATCGAATCGCTGCCGGTGGTGGTCTGGACAATCGCCGCCGACACGATCGGCTCCGGCTCGCCTTCCATCATCAGGCCCTCGCCACCCGTATCGCACGCATCGCCGATGCCGTCTTCGTCAGTGTCCGGCTGCAGCGGATTGAACGCCGTCGGGCAGTTGTCGCACGCATCGCCGACGTAATCGCTGTCCGAATCGTCCTGACCGGGGTTGTATTCCTCCGGGCAGT
>CAZQEN010000549.1:0-3151 GCA_964591605.1 uncultured Planctomycetales bacterium | reverse complement strand
GTTTGGGGATTCGAATGTGATCCAGCTCACGGCCGGGGGGTCGGAGGCGAATGTGCTGGCGAAGCTGAGCTGCTATTCGCCGCAGCTTCGCGGCGAACTCATCTCGGCGTTCAACGACGACCTGGCGGGCCGGGCGCTGGCGGCGGACCTTCAGAAGTACAAGGTGGGCCTCTCGCACGTGCGCTGGACCAAAAACCAGCGCAACGGCGTCTATTACCTGGAGCAGGGCATGGGACCGATCGTCGCCCGCGTCGATTACGACCGCGCCGGGGCGGCGATCGCACAGCTCGCGCCGCACGAATCGCTTTTCGAGCCGCTCTCCGGCGCCTCGGCCGCGTTCATCAGCGGGATCACGCCGGCGCTGAGCGCGAACTGCGCGAAAAACACGGAATTGGCACTGAAAAAGGCCCGATCGGCCGGTGTACCGGTGTTTTTCGACGTGAACTTCCGCAAGAAGCTCTGGTCGCCGCAGGATGCGCAGAAAACGATCGACGGCTATCTCACACAGGGCTGGATCACGGCCCTGATCACCACCGAAACGGACGCGAAGGCCGTTTTCGGCGTGGACCACGGCGTGGATGACGAGTCGCCGATCGAGGCGCTCATCGACCGCAGCCGCAAAGTGCTGGAAACCTTCAAGAGCCGCTACGGAGGGAGCTGCCAGCTTTACGTGATCACGATCCGCAAGCGCGTCACCAATGAAACCGGCGTGTGGACCTCGGCGGCCCTTCTGCCCGACGGCAACTACGTCGTCGGCGATACCTTTGACTACGTCATCCTCGACCGCCCCGGCGCCGGCGACGCGTGCAGCGCGGGGTTGATCGCCGGCTATCTGGGGATCCAGCGCGACGGCCGGCTGGACGACACGGCCGACCTGGCCCTGCGCGTCAAGATGGGCCTGGACCTGGGCAACCGGACGGCCATCGTCGCCCAGAAGACCATCGGCGACCTGGGTCCCGCCTGGGACGCGGCAATGTATTTCAACCGGGTCAGCGAAAGCAAGGAAATTGCGAGATAGCAATCAGCACTGATAAATCAGCATGGTTCACGAGCGGGCGTGGCATCGCGGTGCAGCATTCGATATAATCAAAGGAAAGGTCCCGGGAGAGGTGATCATGTCCACCATCAAAACCACCCGCTCCGCGCATCACTGGACGGCGGCCGAACTACGTCAATTGCCGTCTCAGGAGCGTGACGCGATCCTCGCTGCCGCAGCCATCGACGCCGAGGTGGACTATCGCGGTGACTCTGCGCTGACGGATTTCGAGGCGTTGGGAGACCAGGACCTGTATGGCGACCGATCCAACCCCGCTGCGCGGTGAAATCTGGCTGATCAACTTTGACCCTTCGCTCGGCGCTGAGATTCAGAAGCTGCGCCCGGCGTTGGTCGTGAGTCTGGACGCCATCGGTCGTCTGCCGCTGCGGATCGTCGTGCCGATCACCGACTGGAAACCGCAGTACGAGTCGTACCCCTGGTTTGTTGCCCTGCCCGCAGATGACAACAACGGTTTGAGCAAGGATTCCGGTGCCGATGCGTTTCAGACGAAGTCGGTTTCAGTGCATCGATTCAGCCGCCGCCTGGGCAGAGCGACTCCCGAGCAACTGGATGCGGTGGCAACCGCCATTGCGTTATGCGTAGGAGCCCCGTAGTGTGGCCTGCCCACGGTCTTTGTCTCTGAGAAAAGAGAGGGAAACGACCGAGAAGACGCCATGCCCAGCGGTGAGGAAACCATCCAGGCTCTGCGTGAAGCCGTGCGGCTTTCGCCGGATAACATTCCGCTGCGTACGCACCTGGCGGCCACGCTCATGAGCCTCGGCCGGTTCGCCGACGCGGAGCAGGAGTATCGCGATACGCTCACCCTGTCGCCGCACGATCAGAAACTCAAGATCGGCCTGGCCACTGCGTTTTACCAGCAGGGTAAGAACAGCCATGCCCTGGTCATCGTCGAAGAACTCCTGAAGCTGGCCGCGACGCCCGCGGAGGTCTATCTGCTCCATGCCCGGCTCATGCTGCGAACCGGCGATGTCGATCGGGCGGTGCGGCAATACAAAAAGGCGGTGGACGCGGACCCGGCCGTCGCCGATTCGGCCATGGAGGAGCAGCTCGGGATCCGCCGGGACGCGGACGACGCGGGCGATGCGGATGAGATCGTCGACGGGCGCATCCGGTCCACCTATCAGGGGCCCGGGGCCGCGGCCGACACCTCGCTCGAACGGCCGCGCATCACGTTCGCCGACGTGGGCGGGATGGACGCACTCAAGGAAGAGATCCGGATGAAGATCATTCATCCGCTGCGGCATCCGGAAATCTACAAGGCGTACGGCAAGCCGATCGGGGGCGGGATTCTGATGTACGGCCCGCCCGGCTGCGGCAAGACGTATCTGGCGCGGGCGACGGCCGGCGAGATCAGCGCGGGCTTTCTGGCGGTCGGGGTCAGCCAGGTCCTGGACATGTGGATCGGCAGCAGCGAACGTAACCTGCACGAGGTGTTCGAGCAGGCCCGGTCGAACCGGCCGTCGGTGCTGTTTTTCGACGAGGTGGACGCCCTCGGGGCCAGCCGCAGCGACATGCGCCAGAGCGCCGGCCGGCATCTGATCAACCAGTTCCTCGCCGAGCTCGACGGCGTGCAGAGCTCGAATGAGGGCGTGCTCATGCTGGCCGCGACGAATGCTCCCTGGCACCTGGACCCGGCGTTCCGCCGCCCCGGGCGGTTCGACCGCATCCTGTTCGTGCCGCCTCCGGACACCCCGGCCCGAGCGGAGATCGTCCGCGTCATCGTGCAGGGCAAGCCGGCGGAGAACATCGATTTCGACTATATCGCCCAGAAGACCGAGGGCTTCTCCGGCGCTGACCTCAAGGCGGTGGTGGACACGGCCGTCGAGGCCAAGCTGTCGGAGGCGATGCGCACCGGGGTCCCCAAACCGCTGACCACGAAAGACCTGACCGCGGCGGCCAGGTCGATCCGGCCGTCGGTCAGAGAGTGGTTTGCCACCGCGAGAAATTACGCGATATACTCGAACCAGGCCGGACTCTACGACGACATTCTCAAATACCTGAAACTGAATTGAGCCAGCATTTCGATCGCGCATTGGTTCTCTTTGAGCAGTCGCGCCCGGACCTCGCGCAGGCCGAGCTCCGGCGCGCGCTGGC
>CAZQEN010000548.1:0-3167 GCA_964591605.1 uncultured Planctomycetales bacterium | reverse complement strand
CGACGTGGTCGCACTCCAGGCCCTGCACGACCCGCGCAACAATGCCGGCGGCGTCACGCTCCGCCAGCTCGTCCAGCGCGGCGCCATCCCCTCCACGCAGGTGGTCGCCGCTCCATCCGACGACTCCGAGCCGACCTTCAGTCCCCGCCCCGCCGAGCCCCCGGCCGGCACTGCACCCACCCGCGACTCACACCGCTGATCCGCCGGTCCATTCATGGGGCCGGCGTGGTCTGGCCCGGAGACGGACCGACCTGCAGCGCGGGCGCCGTCTTCTCGTAGAGACCGATCACCGTGGTCAGATCCCACCGCTGGCGCTGGGCTTGGCGGCGATCGAGTGTGATCCCCGGCGGTAGTGCGCGCGGCACACGGTCGGACGGCAGATGCAGAATCGTCCGGGCTGGCGGCCGGCGCGCCGGCGGCGCGAAGGTCACTTCCACGCCCTCGCTCGTCCCGCGAACCTTCAGGCCGACCTCACCGAAGTGCGTCGGCGCCCGCTCGATCCGGATCTCGCGGCCGTCCTCCAGCCACCAGTCGGGAATCGCGGGCAGCAGGTGCAGCTCGTCGGACCTTTCGTGGATCAGCATATGACGCAGCATGAGCGCGTAGTTGGATGCGCCGGTCACGTGCGGGATCGTATCGCTCCACGCGAAACGCCGCTGGTAGTGAATGCCCTCGGGAAAGCCGTTCGTCGCGGTCGAATGCAGCAGGTACCAGTAGAAGTCCTCGACGACCTGCTCGTGCTCGCCCCGAACGAGCGATGCCATGGTGGTATAGGCCGACATGTACGGGTGAATGGCGGGCGGGCCGTCGCCGAGCCAGCGGATCGTCCCTTCGACGAAACCGCCGCCGAGCCGACGCCGCGCGTACTCGATCGTGCCGGCCACCCGCGGATCATCCGGAGGGAACACCTCCGTCGGCCACAACGTCTCCGTGTTGCCCCAGAACGTCCCCTTGTCCTCCCAGCTCGCCGGGAAGTGGTTCTTCTCGCGCCGCCGCAAGGCCGCGTCGATCGCCGCGCGATAGGCCGCCGCTTCCGCCGTCAATTCGCGTGCCTCCGCATCGCGCCCCAGATCGCGGGCCGCATCCGCCGTGCACAGCACCGCCCGCAGGTTCCACAGGTCGTAGCCGACGATGTGGTGCTTGCCGTCCCAGAGAAACTCCCCGTCGGCGACCGCCACGGGCAGCAGGCCGGCGAAGGGCGAATCCGCCGGCGCCTCGCGCCGGGCCTTCATCGCCCAGTCGACCGCCCGCCGCATCTGCGGATACGCCTTCGCGAGCCACGCCTGGTCGCCCGTAATGCGGTAGTACTGCCAGAGCACCCACACGCCCTGCCCGTTGGCGTCGAGTTGGCCCTTCTGCGTCTCGAACCGTCCATCCGGACGCTGCGACTTCAGGTAGGGCGCGAGCGCCTTGTCCACCGCGTCCCAGAGGCCGGCCTCTTCGAGCTCCATGATCTGGTAGCCGCCGTCGCGGATGTAGAACTCGTCGTAGAACCCTTCTCCGCCGAGCAGTTCGCCGCCGTCGGCCGCAATGAGCTGGCACACGTGCGCGGCTTTCAGCGCCTGCGTGGCCTTCACGCACGGGACCTCGATCAGGGCCGCCCGGTCCACCAGATCGCGCCAGTATTCGGCGGTGCGCTTCAGCCACTGCTCATGATCGCCCTCCTTCCAGGCCGAATCCCGCTCCGGCCGGCGGTACGGCACGCGCTCCACGGACTCGACCGACGCCCCCGCATTGAGCGTCCATTCCGAGCGCCGCGGCCGACCCACCGAATCCTCGATCACCAGCTTTGCGCCGGTAGCCGTGCCTCCGGTGTTCGTCACGCGCACGCGGATCCAGTTGAGGAAGTTCTCGCCCTCGGCCGGCCCATCGAACGCCGCCCGCCAGTCCTTCACGTCCGCCAGCGGCGTCGCCCAGAACACGAACTCGTAGTGCACCTCTGCGTCTCGGGCGGTGAGCTGGACGATCGGCAGCCAGCCGTCCTGAAGCGTCTTGGTCTGCCCGCGGCTCAGCGGCGCCAGCTCGCGCCCGAAGCGAATCCGCACCCGGCCCTTGTCCGCCAGCAGCAGCTCATTCTCGGGCGTGATCCGCGTGCCGTCCCGGTAATCGCGCAGCCCGATGACACTCCACGAGTTCTGAAAGTAGTCAAACGGCTCGCCCGCCCGGGCCGCGCCGCCGCCCATGTCAACCCCGATAGCGAAACCCGCGCACACGATCAGAATCCAGTTGCGAATCATGGTGACTCCCGCTCAATGAGCTGCAGACACGTAAGGACGCGAGAATCCTACCGCGCCCGCGGGCCCGCCGCACAGCCCGCGCCGCTCGCTCACACCCAGCCCCGGAGGGGCGCAAGCAGGTAGCCCAGGGCGCAAGCCCTGGGAACCAATCGCCATCCACTACCATCAGCCCCGGCAGGAGCGAAAGAAGCACGCCCGCACGCAGACATTTCATCAGACGATGGCCCCGCCCATGATCCTCTTGCCCTTTGTTCACAGCGCCAGCCCCTCGCGCCGGATCTGCCCGGAAAACTACCGACGACAAGCTCGAATCCCCCGCCGCCGCGCGTATAATCCACCTCTGGTTCTTCGCCCTGAAGGCACCGGAGGCTTGCGAGCAACGGTTTATGAGCGATACACCGCGAACACACTTCATCCAGGACATCATCAACGAGCACAACGCCAGCGGGAAGTTCGGCGGGCAGGTCGTCACGCGTTTCCCGCCCGAACCCAACGGCTACCTGCACATCGGCCACGCCAAGAGCATCTGCCTGAACTTCGGGCTGGCCATCGAGTACGGCGGGCGCTGTCACCTGCGGTTCGACGACACGAACCCGACCAAGGAAGAGCAGGAGTACGTCGATTCGATCATGGCCGACATCCGCTGGCTCGGCTTCGACTGGGGCAAGCACCTGTACTTCGCCTCCGACTACTTTCAGCAGCTCTACGAGTGGGCGATCCTGCTCATCAAGGCCGGCAAGGCGTACGTCTGCGACCTGACCGCCGACCAGATCCGCGAATACCGCGGTACGCTCACGAAACCAGGCAAAAACAGCCCCTATCGCGACCGCAGCGTCGAGGAGAACCTCGACCTGTTCGAACGCATGAAGAAGGGCGAGTTCCCCGACGGCTCGCGCACGCTCCGCGCGAAGATTGACATGGCCTCGCCGA
>CAZQEN010000547.1:0-3189 GCA_964591605.1 uncultured Planctomycetales bacterium | reverse complement strand
GCTCACCGCGCGGCTGCCAGGGCCGCCCCGCCGTGCGATCGCCGACGTTGCTTCCCGCGGCCGCGACTGCTACCTTCACGACTGACGACCGAGGCTTTTTTAGCCTTGGGCTCCGGCCCGCTCTTGCCAGCGGCCGGAGCTTTTTTCTGCGACCGCGCCTCACAAGCCACGTACTTCCGCTGAACCTCCGACCAGTGGGTGACGGTCCAGTCATCCGGCCGCTCGGCCTCGCTCATGCTCTGCAGATACACATCTACGGCCGTGTTAAGCATCGACTGAGCCAGGTCCGCCGCGGTCCACCCACGCCGCTCGTCCGCGAGATACCCAGCGAGCCGCACGAGCCGCCGCTGAAGCTCGGGAAGGACAAACGGCGTGTCTCGCCCGGCCACGCTGGCCGCGGTGTCGGCCGGGGCCGCCGCGCTGGCCGGCGGCGTGTCCGCCACGGGGCCGGCGATCTTTCGCCACGCTGCGACGCAATCGGCCAAGCTGACCCCGCCGTCGCGAAGCGCCTCGATCTCCGCGGCGACCGTCCCATTCACCACTGCACGGACCAGCCAGTCGGCCGATTCGCGGCCATGCGGCCCGCCGGCATGGGCTTCGCAGTAAGAACGCAGCTCGCGATACAGGCGCCCGTGGATCGGAACCATCTGAAACAGGGGGCCTTCGTCGGACTCTCCGGGACCGCTGCCCGTGTCGGCGGGCGTGGGCCGACGGGCCGGACGGTCCGGCGGCGCGGTCGATTCGCCCGTCAGATCCAGCGGAACCGGCGGGCGATCCGCCGGCCGGCCGTATTCCTGTTTCGCTTCCTCAAAGCTGGACAGCCAGCAATCGGACGCATCGTCGCTGTCGTGCTCGAACGACGCGTAGTAGCAGGCCAGGCCGGCGTTGATGCCCGCCGCCACCACCTGATCGGTGCTCTCGCCGGTCGATGGCGGGATGGCTGTCGCCATTCCCTGGTACCGGCTCAACAGGCCGTCGATAATGGGCACGGTCACCCGCCGCATGGCGACGGGCGGCCCGCCGGGTTCGGTTTTCTGCGTTGTTCGCTCGGTTTCAACCGCCATGATCAGAATTCCCTTCATTGGAAAAACCACTCACTGCGCCCGGACCACCCGGGCGCTATTTCCGTTTCCGATCCCTCTCATTGCCCTCTCATGACTCCTCTTCCCCCAGTTCATCCAGGTCCTCCGTCTCGGTCAGGACGATGAACGCCAGCTCGTCATTGTGGAAGTGCAGCTTGAATCGCCCCGCCACCGGCTCACACTCCAAGCCCAGCGCCGACAGGGCGCCGGCCAGGTGCACACGGTCGCGAGGGTGCTGCCGTTTCGCGCTGTCGTCCCGGTGCACCTTCAGACTCGGCCGGTCCAGCCGGGGCCGCTTGAACCCGACGCGAAGCGTGGTCTTGTCGATCATCACCGCCACCGCATCCGTCACGCCGATCCGGGCCATGTCCGACCGGTGAAACGTCATCACCCCGGTCTTGCCGATGCTCACCACGCCTGGCTCAATGGGAACCAGCCGGAGTCCGCCGATGGGTTCGTAGTCTTCAAATGGCATCCTCGGAACCTCCGTGTTCGCGTGCTGGTCTACGTGTGCATCCGCCGTCGCTCCAGCCTGGCCGCGGACCCCAAGCGCCGGGCCGTCAGTCACATGTCCATCGATGGCAGCCGGTCCGCCGCCGCACGGGCCAGCAGCGTCAGACAACCCTCTCCGCCGTCGATGAGCCGATCGAGCAGCGGCTCGTAAGTGTGCAGGTACCGCGTGCAAGCCGCCCGCTGCTCCTCTACCCGCCGGCAATGCCCCAGTGCGGGACGCAGCGCCTCGATGTCCCGCTCGGCCCGGCCTTTGATGCGCTCAATCTCTTCGTCCCGGCGTCGCTCGATCTCCCCCATTTCCGCCCGCGGATCGTGCGGGGGGTTCGCCTCCACGCGGGCGATGAACGCCTGCGCCTCCTGGCGCTTTGTGGTATATTGGGCCAGCTCGTCCATGTAATCGCTCGGAAGATCCAGCTCAGCAAAGATCCGCCCCAGCCGCTCCACGTCGCCCGGCCGTTCCTGGTTCTGCGCGTCGCGAAGGATGATCTGCTCGGCCTCCGCCAGGAGTGCCCTGCGTGTCCGCGACCGCGCCTCACGCAGCCGCTCCGCCAGTCCGCCGCGGGGACGATCCGCCGCCGGCTCGTGCCCTTCATCCTGCGTCGCTTCCGCCGCCTGTTTTTGTCCGCTTGACCTGGCCATTGTTCTGAATGCCTCCATGTTTCGCGAAAAGGTTGACAATCCGTTCACACGCGGCTCAGGCCCGCGGCGACTCAAGCCCGCCGCGGACTGCCGCCAGCTCGTTGCCCAGCGCCTCCAGTCGCCTCTGCAGGTCGCGCTGCATGTCTTCGATCGCATCCAGACGCCGCAGAGTCCTCTCCCGACTCGGACGCCCCGGGCCGTGCCAGTCGGTCAACCCCAGAATCCCGTGCGTCCGATACCGCTGTGCCCATCGCCACAGACTGGAGATCGACACAGACGCCTCCGGGTTGCGGGCCTTGAGGCGGGCGATGTAGCGCTTCGCGATCCCCACGCGGCCGACGAATCGACGCGCGCGGATCTCCGCCGCGAACCCCGCCAACGCCCGCCGCCGCCAGCGCGTGCGCTCCCGGTCGTACTCGGACAGCCCGGCGATGAGGGCCTCTTCTTCGGCCGAGAGGGATAGCGGGCAGAACGTGTCGGGCACGTCCGCACCCGATGAAACCTTCGGTGTCGCGAGGGGGCCGCTCATGCGTCACCCCCGCCCGCCCTCATGAATCGACCGAGCGTTTCGAGCTCGCGGGCCGCTGCCTTCAACCGGCGCACGACCGTTTCGGCGGCCCGGACCGTCGCCCACGTCTGTTTCACGACCTTCGCCAACCCGCGAGACGTTTTCTGAATCCCCCGCTGCGCTGGCCGCAGCCGCCCATCCAGCAAAACAGCCAGGCCGACGCGATCCTTGCGCGGCCGGGACTGATCCTGCCGGAGCAGACGATCCCAGTGGTACAAAGAACTCCTTGAGACTTCCGGGTGATCCGCCAGGAACGCCTGCAGGGCCTGCATTTTGGGCCGGCCCTCGGCCTTCGCGGTCTCCATCGCGCGCCGAAATGCTCGCACCAGCGCCGCCCGCTGCTCTAGGACCGAGACCTGCTCGGCCGTGAGCACCGCCACGGCCGTC
>CAZQEN010000546.1:0-3194 GCA_964591605.1 uncultured Planctomycetales bacterium | reverse complement strand
GCGTTATGATTCCACGCGTGCGTTCGACGCGCAAGCCGTTCCGATCCGGTGGAGACAGGCACTTATGAAGGTGATCAACGTCTGCGGGGCCCGGCCGAACTTCATGAAAATCGCGCCGCTGATGCAGGCTTATCGGGCCGAGCCCTCCATCCAGCCGCTCCTGGTCCACACCGGCCAGCACTACGACCAGAAGATGAGCCAGCTCTTCTTCGACGAGCTCGCCATCCCCCGCCCCGACATCAATCTCGATGTCGGCAGCGCCTCCCACGCCCGTCAGACCGCCATGATCATGGAGCGCTTCGAGCCCGTGCTCGAGGAGCATCGCCCCGACGCCGTCCTCGTCGTCGGCGACGTGAATTCGACCATCGCGTGCGCCCTGGTCGCGGTCAAGCTCGGCATCGGCGTCTTTCACGTCGAGGCCGGCCTGCGCAGCTTCGACCGCACCATGCCCGAGGAGATCAACCGCGTCCTCACCGACGCCATCAGCGATCTGCTCTTCGTGAGCGAGCCCAGCGGCGTGAAGAACCTCCACAACGAGGGGATCGATCCCGCGAGAATCCACCACGTCGGCAACGTCATGATCGACACCCTCGAGCACAACCGCGGCAAGGCCCGGGCCTCGCGCATCCTCGAGCAGCTCGCCGTCGAATCACGCGGTTACGTCGTCGTCACCATGCACCGCCCCGCCAACGTCGACGACCCCGCGCTCATGGCCCGCCTGGCCGGCGTATTCGAAGAGATTCAGAGCGACCTGCCCGTCATCTTCCCGATCCACCCCCGCACGCGCAAATGCCTGGCCGCCGCCGGCCTCGACGCCCGCTTCGCCGCCATGAAGCGCCTCCAGCTCATCGAACCGGTCGGCTACCTCGATTTCCTCAAGCTCATGTCCGAGGCCGCCGTCGTCATGACCGATTCCGGCGGCATCCAGGAGGAGACCACCATTCTGGGCGTCCCGTGCCTGACCCTCCGCGAGAACACCGAGCGCCCCGTGACGATCACCGAGGGCACCAACCAGCTCGTCGGTCTCGACCCCGCCAAGATCCTCGGCGCCTATCACGCGATCCGCGCCCAGCCCCCTCGCACCCCCCGCCGCCCCGACAAATGGGACGGCCACGCCGCCCAGCGCATCGCCCGCATCATCGCGAATTGGAGCAGCACGCGATGAAGATCCATGGCGTCAAACTCGCTGTGGCGTCCTGTGTTTTGCTCGCGATCGGAGCAGCCTGGATCATCTCCTCCTCTCCGAATCAGAACTTCCTCGTGATCACGGGTTTGGCTTTTATCGTTGTCGGGCTGGTATGAGCCTTTGTGGCAAAACCGTGGAGGCGGAACGATTAAGTTCTGCCAAGCAACCGATCCAGTTGTTCGAAAACGTCTTGCAGTTCCCGAGGCTCAATGCTGCCCAGCCGCCGGGTAAAGAACCGTCGATCCAGGGCGCGGGTCTGAAAGACCATCGCGATGGAAGTGACAGTCAATCCGTTGCGAGCTGATGGTTCGATGCGCAGCGTTCCTGGGAAACGCTCAGCCGAAAGCTGAGAAGTGAACGGAACGGTCAGAACCAGGGGAGATGCCTGTCCATGTGCGGCGTCCTGAATAACCAGTGCCGGCCTGCTTCCGGCCTGTTCGCGGCCGCCGGTGGCGGGAAGCGAGACGAGCCAGACCTCACCACGCTTCATGCGTCATCTTCCAGAAGCTGATCGATCGCGTATTCGCTGCGGGCGGACGCCTCATCCCAGAAGTCGAAATCCGCCTGCAGCGAGGCATCGATCGGCGGAAAGTGTGCCCGAAGAGCGTCCGCCACGAGCCTGTCCGCTGCGACCCCCGAACTCCGCGAGATGGCCTCGACGGCTTCGGCAATTTCGGCTGGCAATTTGACTGTCATTGCCTCATTCTATCGCACGGCGGCGGTGGGAGACAACATCAGGAGACGCGTGACATGAGAACGATTCCGCTGGCGGTGGCGATGGGGGCGATCGCTTCCATCATTTATGCCCAGGACGCCGGACCCCGCCTCGCCCCCGAAGACTTCGCCATCCTCCCCTGGGGCGGCACCCCGGGCGACCGGGCGGTGCTCGAAGAGATCAGGGCCTGCGGCTTCAACCTGGCCGGATTCGTGAGCCCTGAGGGCGTGCCCGCCGTCGCCGCCGCCGGGCTCAAGTGCATCCTCTCCGACGCCAGCCTGCATGTCGGCGACGATGCGGTCAGCCTCCCCGACGATGAAATCCAGAAACGCGTCGGCCTTGTCACGCTCAAGTTCCGCGACAACCCGGCCGTCTTCGGCTACTACCTGCGCGACGAGCCCAGAATGTCGCTCTACCCCACGCTGGCCCGCTTCGCCGCGGCCGTCCGGGAGAACGCGCCCAGACAGCTCGCCTACATCAACCTCTTCCCGAACGTCGCCAACATGCAGCAGCTCGGCGCGGCGAGCTACGCCGAATACGTCGAATCGTTCATCACCACGGTCAAGCCGTCGTTCGTCAGCTACGACCACTACGCCCTCATGGACGACGGCTCGCTCAAGGACGGCTACTTCCAGAACCTCGAAACCGTCCGCGCCGCCGCACTCAAATACAATCTGCCCTTCTGGAACATCGTCCTGGGCAACGCCCATTTCCACTACGCCGAGCCGAGCGAAGACGGCCTGCGGTTCCAGATGTACACCACGCTCGCCTACGGGGCCCGCGGCATCAGCTACTTCACCTACTTCGCCCCGCACGTCGGCAACTACCGCCTCGCGGCGATCGACCAGTTCGGCCACAAAACGCCGACCTGGGACCTGCTCCGCCGCGTCAATCTGCAGATTCACCGGCTCGGCCCCACTTACATCAAGCTCAAGAGCATCAACGTGTTCCACCATCCCGACGTCCCGCGCGACTGCCGTGGTATCGACTCGGGCAAGGTGGTCGCAGCCGTCGACGGCGGAAGCTGTGTGGTCGGCGAATTCGAGGGTCCCGAGAGCCGGCCGTACGCCCTCATCGTCAACAAGGACCTCCACAAATCCGCACATGTCAGCGTCAAGTTCAAGCCGGCCGGACGCCTCCTGATGGTCAGCCCCTACACCGGCGCCGTCGGAGACTGGGGCGGCGAACACCAGTGGCTCGCCCCCGGACAGGGCGTGCTGATGACGGTGCAGCCGTGAACCAGCCAGAACTGCGACCGCTCCTGCGTCGATCGCCCCGGAAGCCTGCCGCAAC
>CAZQEN010000545.1:0-3214 GCA_964591605.1 uncultured Planctomycetales bacterium | reverse complement strand
CTGATCATCTCGGCGCTGATGATCGCCAGCGGCTTGTGGAGCAGGGGTGCCAGCCCGAAGTTTTGGGCGAGATTGGTGAACACGAGCGGGGTCTGCTCGCGGGTGTCGATGATGATGACGGGGGCCAGCTTCATCGTCGGCCCCCCAACTCAAACAGGTCCATGATGCGGATGCACTGCTCACAAAGCCGGCGCCGTCGCCGCCAGGACCAGCCCGCCAGCAGCCGCCAAGGACGCCAATCTCCGCAAAAAGCACAGACGAACTCGTCCGCCAGAGGGTGTGAGAAGCTTTGACATGCCGGCATCCTTGCCGCTAACATTGAGAGACTCCATTTCGATTCTCGCCGATGCCTTCTGATTCGCTGTCGTGGGCATCGGCTGCGCTCACTTTTTCTGCGGCAGCGGTCTCAGACACCGCTGGCGACGATCATTAACTCACACGCCGGAAGCGACTTCCGCGCGCGTCGCCTCTCTGCTTGGCGCTCGCCTTGGCGCGTTCCCACTGTTCACGGTCCGGCTGGCCAGCTTCAATCCACTGCTGGATCTCCAGCACATACCACCGGACCCCGCGGGCACCAAACCGCACGGGCAAGGGTAGCTTTCCGGCGGAGTGCAACTGAAAGATCGTTGCTCTACTCAGAGACAGCAGGTGCCCAAGTCCGCGAGCCTCGACGCAGAGGGGTTGCTCCGCCATGACGGATTTCATGTGGGGACCTCAACAACCGCCTCGAACGCAGCCCGCTTTGCCAGCGCAGCGCGCACTGCGTCCAGGTTGAAGAGAATGCGACGGCCGATTTCTAGTGATGGAATGCGGCCAGCCAGGGCCTCAGTTCTGAGCCATCGAACTGGCAATCGAAGCCGCTGCGCGAGCTGTCTCGTTGTGCAAAGATCGTCACTCATGCCCCCAAGTATGACTCGGGGAGAGTGCGCCACGCGTGTGTGCAGGCGTGCGCTTTCATTTTTTTCTGGCGAAATGAGCTTGTGTGTGCCTTTTGTGGCGCCCTCGACGATCATGGCCAGCCATGCCGGGTGTTCGCGGAAAACGTGGCGTAGAGCCTGGCTGTCAGATACGTCAGCGTGTGTGAGCACCGTCGCGTCACCAACGTCTGGCGTTCCCGACTCCCACGCCTGCCACAGCATTTCTATGCACTTCGCTTGGTTCGCGGAGAAATCGTATGAGGTCCCGAACCAGACGACAGACCTGAAATCCGGGGAGTGGCGCGCCTCATCGGATCGCGGGGCGGACCCGGGCCACTCTGCTCACCTTCAGAGTAAGCCGCCCGGAGGACAGGGTCAATCCTGCGCGGCGGCGGCAGTGTGCGGGGGTGGGTGTATCCAGAATTCAGTGGCAGGCGGGCGATCTGCGTCGGTCATCGCGGAGACCGAGTTCCCGTGGTCCCCTCTCTGGGCGGGCCACAGAGAACACCGGACATCGTGGTTGGGGGGGCCGAACAGGGAGGGCCAGGCTGTCACCAGCGGTGAGATGTGGAGCACCGTCCGCGCTGTGACGACTGCGACCGGCATTCTGCAACGTTGGGGAAAGCCTGTGTGATTCTGTCCGAGGGCGTCCGTGTGATGTCGGTGCGCGGCGGATGGCGGCTGGACGATGCAGGCGAGACGCCCGCGCCACCATCCGGCGACCTGGACGCGATCACGCAGGCTGATCAGCCCTTGAGCCAGGCCTCGACGCGGGCGAGGGTCCAGGGGTCGCGCTGTCTGCGGCTGAGCATGGCGCTGGCCTCGTCGTCGCCGGGGAACTTCTCGGCAGCGGGGTCCCAGCGGAGCGGGCGGCGCAGCATCATCGCGATGTTGCCGATGTGGGCGATCGTGATGGTGCGATGGCCGGTCTCCGCGGGGGCGTAACACGGCTTGCGCGACTTGACGCAGTCGATGAAGTTGCGGTGCTCGCCGCCCTTGAGGCCCTCGGTCCGCGGGATGATCTCGCTGGGGCGGTAGAGGTGAACCTCGCCTGGGCCGATCGGCGAATCGAGGATGGCAGGTCGACTGGCCTCGAGCGGGCCGCGCCAGCCGGTGAAACCGATCCAGCCCTGCGTCCCTTCGAAGCGGATGGCCGGCCCTTTGCTGTCGACGGTGAGGATCACGCCGTTGGCGTAGCGATAGCGCAGGTCGAAGGTCTCGGCGGTGTTGAACAGCTCGGTGCGGGGTGGGAATTGTCCAGTGCCTTCCACCTCCACAGGGCCGGTGGCCTCGGTGTCGTTGGCCCACTGGGCCAGGTCGATCAGGTGAGCGCCCCAGTCGGTCAGCCGCCCGCCCGAATAATCCAGGTTCCAGCGGAAGCTGCCGTGGCACCTTGCGGGGCAGTACGGCGCGGTGGGCGCCTGCCCCAGCCACATGTCGTAGTTGAAACCCTCGGGGACCGGCTGGACGGTGCGGCTCTGGAAGTTGGAGCCTCGCGATTCGTTGCCGCCGGGCAGCGATACGGCGATGCGCTTCAGCTCGCCGATGCGGCCGTTGCGCACCAGCTCGCACATGCGGATGTAGGTATCGATGGACCGGTTTTCGGACGCGGTCTGGAAGATCCGGCCGTGCTGTTTGACGACATCGCAGAGAATCCGCCCCTCCGCAACGGTGAGGGTCAACGGCTTCTCACAAATGATGTCCTTGCCGGCCCTGGCCGCCATGACCGCGGGGATGACGTGCCAGTGGTCGGGCGTGCAGTTGACGAGGGCGTCGATGTCTTTTCGGCGCAGGAGCTCGCGGAAATCGCCATAGCGGCTGCAGGCTTTGTAGCCGGGTCGACCCAGGGCCTGTGCATAGTGCTTGACTACGCGATCGGCCGCGGCTCGTCAGCGCTGCTCTACGACATCACACACGGCGATCACCTGAGAGTCCGCGTTGCGGAAGATCTGGGGGAGGTTCCAGTTGGTTCCGTGATCGCCGCATCCGACGAGGCCCAGCGTGATGCGGTTGCCGGGGGAGACCGTGCCGCCTTTGCCGAGCGCTGAGGGGGAAACGACGTAAGGGGCCGCCGCCAGGCCCGCGGCGGCGGACGTTGCCCGCCGCAGCAGCCGCCGACGCGTGAGGTTCCTGCGTGGATTCATCTCAGGCTCTCCACAGACTCTCCCGGTTTCGGTGGGGAGTCAGTGTAATGGGGAATTCGCTTCGAGTCTGCGCGCGGTGGACGGGCCCGGCCCACCGGGTCCGTGACAGCTTGGGCGGGTGGCATGGGCAGCTTCGGCTTCGCGGAGCGAAGC
>CAZQEN010000544.1:0-3236 GCA_964591605.1 uncultured Planctomycetales bacterium | reverse complement strand
ACAGGTCAAGCTGTTTCCGGTGGCCTTCGCGTCCGGGCGCGGGTGCACGCTCACCGACGTCGACGGCAACACCTACATCGACTTCTCGTCGGGAATCTACGTCACCACGCTCGGGCACTGCCACCCGAAGATCACCGAGGCCATCCGCAGATACGCCGGCACGCTGATGAACTGCCACGACTTCACCACGGAGATCAAGACGCAGCTCATGGAGAAGCTCGCGGAGGTGCTGCCGGGTGATCTGAGCGGATTCCAGCTCTACGACTCGGGCACGGCCGCGGTGGAGGCCGGCATGCGCGTCCTCCGCGCCGCCACGGGCCGCAACGAGATGCTCTCGTGCTTCTACGACTTTCACGGAAAGACGTACGGCGCGGTGTCTCTGGCCCACATCCGCTCGAACGTGTACGGGCGGGTCCGTGCGCCGGGCATGCACATGCTCCCCCGGCCCGACACCTACCGCCCGCTCTGGACCCGCCCCGATGGAACCATCGACACCGACCAGTACATCGCGTTCTACCGTGACTACATCGACAAGGGCACCGTCGGCGACGTGGCCGGCTTCGTGCTCGAGCCGATTCAGGGCTGGGGCGGTTCGGTCATGCCGCCGGACGACTTCTTTCCGAAGCTGCGCCAACTCTGCGACCGGCTGGGCATCCTTCTGATGGCCGACGAAGTGCTCACCTGCATGGGCCGGACGGGCAAATGGCTCTGCATGGAACACTGGGGGGTCGTGCCTGACGTGGTCTCGATCGGCAAGGGCTTCGGCAACGGCTTTCCCGTGACCGCCGTCGCCGTGCGCGAGCCCTTCAAGGAATCGTTCGAGAAGATCTCGGCCTCCAGCAGCTACGGCGGCAATCCGATGGCCTGCGCAGCGGCCCTGGCCAGCATCGAGGTGATCCAGGAGGAGAATCTGCTCGAACGGTCGCGGCAACTGGGCGAGCTGGCCCTGCAGCGGATGAATCGCATGAAACAGGAGCATCGCATCGTCGGCGACGTCCGCTCCAGGGGCTGCCTCATGGGCATCGAGCTGGTCAAAGACAAGTCAACGCGGGAACCGTTCGATCAGGCGGGCGAACTCGTCTATCAGAAAGCCTTCCGCAAGGGTCTCGCCTGGATCCCCGCCGGCCATATCCTGCGCATGAGCCCGCCGATCATCATGGAAGACGCGGTCCTCCTCAAGGGCCTCGACATCATCGACGAGGCCATCGGCGAGGCAGAGCGCGAGCTGGGTTGAGCACATGGCTGCGGACCATGTCGCCAACAGAGCCCGAAGCGCCAGCGAGGGGTTCTCCGCACCGTCCCCCGAATGACGCCAGACATCCCCCACCCTCACCGACCCCTCCCCACCCCACGCGAGCGAAGCGAGCAAACAGAGCCCGATGCGCCAGCGAGGCGTCCCGCTCGAGCGCCGCCCCCCCTTCCCGGTTCAGCATCCGGTCAGGTCCCCGACGCCAGCGGTGCGAACCCGGCGTTCACGCTCCGGACGCCGCACCGGCCAGGCGCCGCTTGAGGTGCGGGATCAGGCCACCCTCGCCGAGAATCTCACGAATCAACGGCGGCAACGGCAGGCTCTGCAGCACCACGCCGGTCGTCAGGTTCGTGACGCGTCCGGTCGACAGGTCAACCTGCGCTTCGTGCCCCTGCTCGAACGCCTTGGACACGCCGGGGCAGATCAGAACGGGCATGCCCAGATTGATCGCGTTACGGTAGTAAATGCGGGCAAACGAGTCGGCCACGATGCACGAGATGCCGAAGAACCGCAGGGCGGTCGCCGCCTGCTCGCGCGACGAGCCGCAGCCAAAGTATTTGCCCGCGACGATGATGTCTCCGGGCTTGGCCTCCTTGAGGAAGTTCGGGTACACCGTCTCGAAGGCGTGTTTGGCTGTCTCGGCCGGGTCGAGGATGGACATGTACCGGCCGGGGTAAATGACGTCGGTGTTCACGTCGTCCGGGAACTTCCAGACGCGGCCGCGAAGGGGGGTGTTCATAAACTACACTCCTCAGTTTGTGAGACGTGAGACGTTAGAAGTGAGACGTTCAGAGACGAGCACGAGTTCACATCTCACGTTTCACGTCTCACTTCTCACAACTCCGCCGGGTCCGTGATCTTTCCTGTCACCGCCGACGCCGCCACCACTGCGGGCGAGCCGAGGTATACCTCCGCCTCGGCGCTGCCCATGCGGCCCTGGAAATTGCGGTTGGTCGAGCTGATGCAGCGTTCGCCCGGCGCGAGCACGCCCTGATGCACACCCAGGCACGGCCCGCAGCCGGGATTGCAGATCACCGCCCCGGCCTGGATCAGGTCGAGCAGGTAGCCGCGCTGCATCGCCTCCTCATAGATCGCCCAGCTCGCCGGGAACACGATCATGCGCGTGTCGCGATGGACCTTGCGACCCTTCAGGATGCCGGCGGCCGCCGCGATGTCTTCGAGCCGCCCGTTGGTGCACGAGCCGAGCAGGGCCTGATTCACCTTGAGGTCGCCAACTTCGTCAATTGGCTTGACGTTGTCGACGTGATGCGGGCAGGCGATCTGCGGGCGCAGGTTACTCACGTCGACTTCGAGACGCTGCATGTACGTCGCATCCGGATCGGCATCCACCGGCTCAAACGGCTTGTCCGTGCGCTCGCGCACGTAGCGAATCGTCTTGTCATCGGGCGGAACGAACGCAACTTTCGCGCCCATCTCCATCGACAGGTTCGAGAGCACCATGCGCGACGCGACGGTCATGTCGCTGATCGTCGGCCCGACGAACTCCACCGCGCGGTAGTCGGCCCCGTCCGCCCGGAGCACACCGATCACGTGGAGCACCAGGTCCTTGGCGCTCACGAACGGCCGGAAGGCCCCGCTGACCACGATGCGGATCGTCTCGGGCACACGCAGCCAGAGCTTGCCCGTGGCCCAGACGCAGGCCATCTCCGTCGCCCCAATGCCTGTGCCGAAGCAGCCGAATGCCCCGTGCGTGGTGGTATGCGAGTCGGTGCCCACCAGTACTTCGTCCGGCCGCGAGTGGCCATGCTCGGGCAGCACCTGATGGCAGATCCCGCCTACGTCCCCTCGGATGTCGTGGAACTTCGCCAGGGCGTGCGCGGCCACAAACTCGCGCACCTTCTTTTGATTGGTGGCGGTCTTGGGCGATTCAGCCGGCACACGGTGATCGAAAATGACCGCGACCTTGCTGGCATCCCAAATCCTCGGCGTCAACTCCGTCCCTTGATAAATCTCGTTGAATTGATTG
>CAZQEN010000543.1:0-3268 GCA_964591605.1 uncultured Planctomycetales bacterium | reverse complement strand
GGCGCGGGCAAGGGCGGCGTGGGCAAGAGCACGGTGAGCGTTCTCGCGGCCGTCGGCCTCGCACGGGCCGGGGCGAAAGTCGGCCTTCTCGACGCCGACGTGTACGGCCCATCGATCCCCAAGATGCTCGGGATCGAGCAGGCCAAACCTGCGGTCGATGGGCAGATGATCCTGCCCGTCGTCGCCCACAACCTGAAAGTGATGAGCATCGGCTTCATGATCGAGCCCGACCGCCCGGTTGTCTGGCGCGGGCCGATGATCCACGGGACGGTCAAACAGTTCCTCGAACAGGTCGACTGGGGCGAACTGGACTATCTCATCGTCGATCTCCCACCCGGCACCGGTGATGTGCCCTTGACGCTCGCTCAGTCGATCCCGATGACTGGCGCGGTCGTGGTCTGCACGCCGCAGGATGTCGCCCTGCTCGACGCCGTGCGGGCCGCGAGGATGTATCAGCAGCTTCAGGTGGACGTGCTCGGCATCGTGGAGAACATGAGCTATTTCATTGCGCCGGACACGGGGAAAGAATACGACCTCTTCGGCAAAGGCGGGGCGGAGAAGGCCGCGGCACGGCTGAAGGTCCCCTTCCTGGGCTCGATCCCCATCAACGTGGCCATCCGCATCAGCGGCGACGCCGGCACCCCCGAGGACGTGTTTACGAAGAGCCCGCAGGGCATCGGCGAGGCCGTCACGCGGGTTGTCCAGACCCTCGCCGGCCAGATCACCGTCCACAACGAATCCCAGGCCCCGCCGCTGGAACTCAAGATCCATCGATAGAGCGCGGATAGGCATGAAGTCGTCATGACCAGCGGCTCGTTTGTGCGACGGGCGCGCAAAAACGTCGAAACGGTCGGACCAAGGAAGTCTGGCGCTCCGGCGAGCCGGATTGCGGCACTGTGGCCTGCCCTGACGCCCCGGTTCGAGGACTTCAACCCCGGTTCTTGGGCCCGGCCTCAACCGTTTCGGCCATGTGAGTATACCACGTTTTTCAGGATCGTGTCCCGGCGGCAAGCGTTTCTATTGTGCAGGGGAGGTGGGTGATTCCTGGAGCATGCGTGACACCCGCTCCGCTTCCGCCAGCACTTTCAGAACATTCCCCCCGTTGATCTTGTGAATCTGCTCCTCAGTGTAGCCGCGGTCGAGGAGCGCCTGCGTGATGAACGGATAGCAGGAGACGTCTTCGAGCTGCTCGGGCAAAACGCCCACCCCGTCGAAATCCGAGCCCAGTCCGGCGTGATCGATGCCGGCCACCTTCACGATGTGATCGATGTGATCCACGATCGTGTACACCGTCCCGCGCGGCATCGGATGCTTTTTACGCCATTCCTCGCGGGCCTTCTCGCGCTCGACCGGATCGGGGTACTTTTCCTTGAACTCGCGCATCTCGTCAAAGAGCCGCTGGGTCATCTTCGTCGCCTCCGGGTCGCTGAACCCCGAGAAGAAGTTGACCATCACGACGCCGCCCTTTTCGCGCATCATCGCCAGCACGTCGTCGGGCACGTTCCGCGCGTGGGGGGCCACCCCATCCGTTGACGAGTGCGACGCGATCACCGGCGCCCGGCTCACCCGGACCGCATCGCGCATCGCGTCGGCCGAGACATGCGAGATATCCACCAGCATCCCGAGCCGGTTCATCTCCCGGACCACCTCTTCGCCGAAGGCCGTCAGCCCGCCGTGCTGCGGCTTGTCCGTGGCCGAGTCGCACCAGTCGATCGTGTCGGCATGCGTGAGCGTCATGTAACGGGCGCCCAGGTCGTAGAAACTCCTCAGAACGGCGAGTGAGTTTTCGATGGCATGTCCGCCCTCGATGCCGATGAGAGAGGCGATTCTTCCCGTGCGGCGGATCTGCTCAACGTCATCCGCCGAGTAAGCCATGGCGAACACGTCGGGGTAGCGGCGAACCATCCGCCTGATGAGGTCCATCTGCTCGAGGCAGTAGCGCGCCGCACCGCCCTTCTTATCCAGCTCGGGCGGCACATAGGCGGACCAGAACTGCGCGCCCAGACCCCCGGCGCGCAATCGGGCGATGTCGGTCTGCAGCTTCTGCTTCTCGCCCTCCGGCCGTCGCGGCAGCGAGATGGTTTCCACATCGTTGTTGAAATCATCACGGAGCCGGTCGGGAAGATCGTTGTGTCCGTCGATGACCAGGCTCCGCGCATGGATTTCGAGTCCACGTGCGGTCAGACGTACGGGACCGGGGTGCTGGGACATGAGCAACTCCTGGAGGACGGCGGTCTGCACCGCCTCATGCGTCGCGTGTCGAAGGGCCGGCTCGAGGCAGCCCCCCAGACCCAGAGCGGTCAGCCACAGCACCGCACTCACTTTGAATCGGTTCGTACCAGGCGTGGGCAAGTCAGGTTCCTCCGGCGTCCAGAGCAGAGGTGCCCACCATAACGCAGGCGGGCGCTTTCGGCCAGCCAGGGTCTGCTCATGCGCCGGGTCGATGACCGTTATCTCTTGCCAACAAGGGATTTATGGGATTGGGCGGGCTGACTTGACACTCCACTGAACTGGTGCTATATTCCTGTCGTCTCGTTGCCAATGGTGAGCAACCGGCGAGTTTGATTCAGCGTTTGCCGCCTTCGGCTGTGCTCCGCACCGGGCGGATGAGTGAACGGCCGAACGACAGGGGGCGACGGCTTCAAGCGGACCGGCTTTCTTTTGCGCGGCTCGCCTTCCGGGCGAAGGTGGGGCCGGCAAAACAAGCCGAACAAAAAGCGAAAAAAGTCGCATTTTGTGTGCGGTAAGCCTCTTGACACGCAGAATGCAACCGGTAAGATGATGGGCTCCCTTGGACGGGGCGGTCAACCGCGTCCGGGGGGAACTCAAAGCTCTTTGACAAGTGAACAGTGTGACAAACGCCGTGAGAACGTGGGGCGTGGCCGAGGGTCTGCAAACACCTCTGCCGTCGCTCATGATCCATGAGTCGTCCGTGCCGGCTTAAGCCAGGCAGGCACGAACGGCCAGGTGTGTCGTCGAGTATTCAGCTCGACTTCTCAGTCGAAGGATGGCAGGGGCGCCGGTTTTCCGGGGCGACTGATCATCACTTCGACATCTCCACGTCTCACAATGCAGAAGTGAACGTGAAGAGCCGATGCTCTGGTGGCACAGGCCTCTGGCCGGTGAATCACCCAGAGCGTCAATTCCAATCGAAGATTCCCCCTGGCGGTTCCGGCTGACGGCCGGCGACCGCGAGGGCATGATCAACGATAAAAACTGAAGAGTTTGATCCTGGCTCAGAACGAACGCTGGCGGCGTGGCTAAGGCA
>CAZQEN010000542.1:0-3275 GCA_964591605.1 uncultured Planctomycetales bacterium | reverse complement strand
CCGCCGGACGCCGACATCGACCGGAGATGGGCGGCCGTGTCGCAGCGCCGGCTCAGCGAGCTTCGCGCGGGGCAGGCGGCCCGTGTTCCCGGAGACGACGTTTTCGCCAGAATCTGGCGGCGCTTCGGCGTATGACGCATTCCTTCCATCCAGACGCCGAGTCGGAGTTCCTCGAAGCCATCAACTATTACGAAGACCGCAAGGAGGGGCTCGGATACGAATTTGCGCTCGAGGTTTACGCGACCATTCATCGGATTCTCGAGCACCCGCTGAGCTGGCCGGTGCTGGAGGGGGATGTGCGAAGGTGCCTCACCAACCGATTCCCCTACGGCGTGCTTTACAGTGTCGAGCCCGACGAAGTGTCCATCCTCGCGGTCATGCACCTTCACCGTGATCCCGACTACTGGAAGCACCGTCAGCGATAGCGACTCCCCGGCCTGCATGTGACACCGGCTCACGGTGACCGCCGCGCCGGCAAGCTACGCACCACACGCCGCCTGGGCCGCCACGTTCTGGCCGCTGTAGCACCGCTGGAACGCCCCGAACTCGTCCAGATCGACATCGGCGTCGCCGTCGCGGTCATACCCCGCGCACCCGGCCGACAGCGCGACGCCCGGCCCCGACCGGCACGCATCAAACGCCGCAAAATCCGCCCCGTCCACGTCGCCGTCACGATCGGCGTCGCCGTAGATCACCGCCGGACAGCCGGTGCTGACAATCGATTCACCGGGAAGGGTGTTGGGGCAGATGTCGCAAGGATTGCCAGCGCCGTCAGCGTCGCCGTCAGGGGTGCACGCTCCACATCAACCCCGGATCAAAGGAGATGCTGGCTCTTATAGATCCACCTATAGCGGCTGTAGGTAGGACCATCCTGTTGAGGAATCGGGCCCCAGTCTCGGATGGGATACCTTCTCAGGACCGCCCGCCCGGCTATCTCCTGTGGTGGTCCCGACTGAGAGATGTACAGGGTGATCTCGTCATCGACAGTCCGTACGAGGCAGTATCGCTCGGATGAAACGGGTCCGGTCGTGGGCCGATCCTGCTTGTAGAACAAATCGCCGCTCTTGACCGGCAGTGCCTGCCATGTAGCGCCTTCTCTTCCACTGGGCCCCAGCAATCGTCCTGTTTTGTGCTCGAAGCGATCCAAATCCCACTGGTTGCTGGGTGTTATCCAATACGCAGAGAAGGGGTCCTTCCCGTCGAGTCGCCGGAAGATACACTTCACATCGAGGCCATAGGACACACCCTCGTCTTCGCTGAACCATGTCGTTAGCACGACCGGCATGGAAATCGGCTGAATTTCGAGCTGACCCAGGATTTGCCTCACCTCGGCTTCGGTCAGGGGTTCTTGCGAACTGGGCCGACTCCTGATCCCTCTGCTCCACCACACAAAGAGTGCCGTTGCTGCGACGGCAATCGACAGGATGGCAAGTCCGCGCTTCGATCGGAGGATCGACTTTCGTCTGCGCGGCGGGTCCGTCACGGATTCACACCTCGCTGATGCACTTGTCGTAGAACTCGACGAACTTGTCGCGGTCGGGGCTGGCGAGGACGGCCATCGCCCCGCGCGGGTGCTGGTTGAGCTGGCCGACGATGTTGTAGGGCACCAGCGCGCCCCACTCGAGCTTTTCGCGCAGCTTGAGGATGTGATCCTGCAGCAGCTTGTAGACCGGACGGACGTGATACTTGGGGTTGCGCAGAAACCCGAGCATGAGCTCCATCGGGCAGTTGCCCGCCCCTCGGCCCAGGCCCCCCATCGTCGCGTCCACGCGGTTGGCCCCGTGGATGATCCCCTCGATCGTGTTGGCGAAGGCGAGCTGCTGGTTGTTGTGCATGTGCACGCCGACCTCCTTGCCCGTGCCCTTGAGCGCCTTGATGTACTTCTTGACGAGGATCTCGATCTGCTCGGTGTAGAGGGCGCCAAAACTGTCCACCACCACGATGGTCGAGGCCGGAGTCTGGGCCAGCACTTCCAGCGCCTGGTCGAGCTCCGTCTCCTGAACCGTCGAGACGGCCATGAGGTTGCACGTCGTCTCGTAGCCCTTCTCGTGGGCGTCGTTGATCATGGCCACCGCGGTGGGGATCTGGTGCACGTAGGTGGCCACGCGGACCATGCTGATGACGCTTTCTTTTTGGGGCGGGATGTCCTCCCTGTAGTCGCACTTTTCGGCGTCGGCCATGACGGCCAGCTTCACCGGGCTGTCGTTGTCGCCCACGATCCGCCGGATGCAGGCTTCGTCACAGAACTTCCAGTCGCCGAACTTGCCCTTCGCGGCGAGGTTCCGCTTCGAGGCCTTGTAGCCGATCTCCATGTAATCGACGCCCGCCGCCACGCAGGTGTCGTACACCGCCTTCACAAACCCGTCTTCGAACTGGTGGTCGTTGATGAGCCCGCCGTCGCGGATGGTGCAGTCGAGGACTTTGATCTCAGGCCGGTACGTGATCCAGGGTGCTTTCACAGTCGATCTCCACGAAGAAACCCCCGCCACGCGGGGGCAGCGAGCCTCACAGTGTACCACGCTTCCAGCTTGTTCGGAAGGCGGGCTTCCGTCCCGGCTGAAATCCGACGACGGGCTGGACAGTCTCGCCTCCGCGTCTTAAACCCAAACCCTGAAAGGCTTTAGGAAATGCCTACCCCCTCCCGAACGGGCCGACGGCCGCACGTCCGATCCCGTCCCAAGACCCGGGATCCCCCTCACCCGCCCCGGACCCGTGACTCCGGTCGAAATAGAGGAAAATACCCCAATCGACGCTGGACAGGCCGGGGGCAGCCCGATAGACTGTCTGACTGGTTGGTTCTCGGCGGAGTCCGGTACGCGACTGTTCGGTAACACGTCCGCACTGTCTTGTCTCGCTGCCCTCACCACCACCCGGGCCAGGAGCGTGAAGGCCCCTTTCCAGATCCGACCCGGAAAGTCAAAAGCGGGTCGGGAGCACAGGTGCTCACTGAGCACATGCCCTCGCATAGGAGAGTTTCGATGGGCAAGAAGTTGTACGTGGGGAACCTCCCCTACGGGATCAGCAGTTCTGATCTTCAGTCACTCTTTTCTCAACATGGCACTGTGGAAAGCGCGGAGGTGATCAACGATCGCGCCACCGGCCGCAGCAAGGGCTTCGGGTTCGTCGAGATGGCCAACGACGACGAAGCCCAGGCGGCCATCAACGCCCTCAACGGCCAGCAGCACCAGGGGCGGGCCCTGACCGTCAACGAGGCACGGCCTCGTGAGGATCGATCGGGCGGCGGTCGCGGCGGCTACGGCGGCGGCGGCGGTGGT
>CAZQEN010000541.1:0-3275 GCA_964591605.1 uncultured Planctomycetales bacterium | reverse complement strand
GGTATATTAAGGGGGGCGGGTGGTGCCTCCGCCCCAATCCGTGCATGTCTGATCCATCGACGACGGAGCTCTCCCATGAACCCCTACCATCACCGTTGGATGTGGTTCCTGGTCGTGTTGGGAGTTGGTCTGGCTGCCAGGCGGGCCGGCGGTCAGAACAGCGACGCGGCAACGTCCACGCTTTACGCGCTCGGTCCCGGCAGTACCGCCCAGCGCGGGTGCTTCGACCCGTGCGCGTGCCCGATCATGGAAGAGGTTCCGCTCCGCGGGACCTTTGTGCTCACGCCCGGTGCGGCCGATCCGCTCTTCCGTCATTACCTGGTCACCAACGTGTCGTGGGATACCCAGCTCGGGGCGAACACCGTCCACATCACGGGCTCGGGCACCTACCAGGTGGGGGGCGAGTTCGCCTCGATGCACCAGCTCTCGCTGGATTTGAAGGTGGGCGGCGAAACCGTCCAGCATTTCGACAGCGGCCTGGTCGTCGGCGGGGGGGACTTTCCCCACATCGACATCACCCTCTCGATCCACGGCCAGTACTGCTTCGACACGGTGCTGCACATCGACGCGTCGCCGATCGCGGCTCCCGTGCCGCGGCATGCGCTGTTTGTCGTCGATTCGTCCGAGAGCACGGTGGATTTCACGCTGTTTGTGGGCAGCACGCGCTCGCCGGTGGGCGGCGTGATCCAACTGTTCGTCGGCGATCCGAGCGTGCCGATCATCGCCACGGTCGGCGGCGCGGTCGGTGTGTCGGTCGAGAAGGCGGATCTGGTCACGCTCGATTTCGAGCCCAACCTGACCCTCCCTGAGCCGCTGCACATGGTCAACGACCCGGACCACCGGTCGACCGGCGTGTGGATGTCCACCTCGGACACCGGCGTGCTCGATCTAACCCTGTATCTCAAGGGGGTGGAAGCGGGGCTGCCGGTGCCGATGCCGCTGCACCTGAACGGTCACATGGCCCTGGGGCAGCTCATCCTGAGCGGCAGCAACGGCAATATTCCGGACGGGACGATGACGCTGCACCTCAAGGCGCATGAGGTGAATCTGCCGCCGCCGCCGCTGGACATCTGGTTCTCGACCGAGAACGGCTTCACATCCGGACGCCTGTCGAACACCGCGGGCACGCTGCGTCACATCAGCACGGGTGACCTGCTGAGCCGGCGCGGTTTCGTGGTGCGCACGAATCATCAGCTCACGCGCAACCTGGGCATCATGCCGATCGTTCCGGACCTGGGGCTGGACGCAGCCACCGTTGGGCCGAAAGGCCGGATCGCGTTCTCTTTTGAGGAGCAGAACGCCCAGATCTGGAGCGAAACGCTGGGCCGCTGGCTCAAGCACGGCGACCTGCTCTCCGAAGACGGCTACGTCATCGCGACCAACGAACACCTGCTCGCCCGGTTCGTGCGAATGCCGCCGGTGAACGATGCCGGCCTGGATGCCGTGACTGTTGCCGCGAACACCGACATCCTGTTCTCGACGGAGACCGGGTTCTTCTCGCAGGCTCTCGGCCAGGCGGTGAGCCACGGTGATCTGCTCTCGAGCCGCGGGCGCATCGTCCGGAAGAACGCGCAACTGCTGGCGAACTTCCGGATCGTCCCATCCGCCGGCACGCCGCCCACTGCCGACTACGGACTGGACGCGATCATCGTGCGCCCAGCCGGGGAGTTCTGGTTCTCGACGGAGGTCGGCTTCGTGGATGAGCGGCTCGGGTCGATCAGCGACGGCGATCTGCTCTCGACGCGCGGCTACGTCGTCGCGCGGAATCTCGATCTCGTCTCGGCGTTCGCCCCGATCGAAGACGTCAGCAATTTCGGGCTCGACGCGGCGGCCGTCCCGGTGGCCGTGAGCGTGGCCGACTTCGACATGGACGGCTGCGTCGGGCCGGCCGATCTGAGCCTGTTCAAAGGGGCGTCGCTCGGCCCGGCCTGCCTGGCCGCGCAGCCCGAAGAGGGCGACCTCGACGGCGACGGTGACATCGACATGAACGACTTCGGCATCATGCAGCGGTGCATCGGCGCACCCCTCGACACGCCCGGCTGCGCGCCGTAGTCCGCCGGGTGGCCCACTCTTACCGAAGGAAAGGGTGGGTTCTCGATGATGGAAATCGGTTCAGGTGCACCCGAGAGCTACAACGCCGCCCGCATCCAACTCGCCTACACACCATTTCGTGATGCATCGCGTTTTTCCCCTCCCCAGCATCGTGACCCACCCTTGGCGCACGGACGGGTCGCATCCGGTAGAATGGCCTGCACTTCGGTGGCCGGGTGGGGCGGAAGGTTTGATGCATGTGCACTTCGTTCCAGGCAGTTCTCGCCGTTCTCATTCTGGCCGGTGCGTGCCCGATGGCCCTGGCACAAAAGCCGGCGACCCGGCCGGCGGTGAATCCGTTCTACGTCTTCGATTTCTGCGTGCAGGATGAGAAGCATCCGACGCCGGAGTCGCAGGCGGCGATGCTCAAGGAGCTCGGCGTCGATGGGATCTCCTATGGAGGCATCGACGCCATCCCCGAACGGCTCGCCGCGCTCGACAAGCACAGTCTCAAGCTGTTCACCGTCTATACCCCCGTCTATCTGGACGGCGGCAAAGCCCCCTACGACCCGCGGCTGCCCGAGGCGATCAAACTGCTCGCCGGGCGCGAGACGATGCTGTGGATCTACATCCTGAGCGAGCGCCACAAGCCCTCGGCCCCCGAGGGCGACCCCGCCGCCGTCGAGATCCTCCGCAAGCTCGCCGACCTGGCCGCGGAGTCGCGCCTGCGCATCGCGCTCTACCCGCACGTCAACCACTGGCTCGAACGCGTGGAGGATGCGGTGCGTGTCGCGAAGAAAGTGGACCGGCCCAACGTCGGCGTGACGTTCAATCTGTGCCACTGGTTGCGCGTCGAAAAGCCCGAAACGCTCGAAGCCCGCCTGGAGCTCGCCCGGCCGTACCTGCTGCAGGTCTCGATCAACGGAGCGGACATCGACGGCAAAGACTGGAGCACCCTCATTCAGCCGCTCGACCGCGGGACGTTCGACAACGCACGCGTGCTGGCGATTCTTCGCCGACTGGGCTACACCGGCCCGATCGGTCTGCAGTGCTACGGCGTGAAGGGCGACAAACACGAAAACCTGAAGCGTTCGATGCAGGCGTGGCGGCGACTCAATGAGCGGGTCGCCACTCGAGCTCCGAACGCGGTGAAGTGAACCCGCCGCCGGACGGCAATAACCACCCGGCCCGATCGTTTGGCTGGACGAGCACCGCGGCGAAGGAAGAGTCCGCATCGCCTTCGC
>CAZQEN010000540.1:0-3288 GCA_964591605.1 uncultured Planctomycetales bacterium | reverse complement strand
CGTGAAGAGCAAGGGCGAGGCGTAAGCGGCATCTGTCTGAAGGTAACACAGGAGGAACCCATGCTCGTGTTTCTGATTCTGATGATCGTCTTGGTGATGGCACTCGCCCTGTGGGCTGCACCCACCGCCGTCCGCCGCCAGGGGATGCCCGAGTATCTGGATCACACACCGGGTGCGGACATCGCCGCGGGTGATGTCGTGGTGATCGGAGGCCGCGTACTCGTGGCCGACCGCGCCATCCCGGCGAACACCAAGGGCGCGCTAGCCTGCTCCGGCGTTTACCAAATGCCCAAATCCACCGCCGGCGGCAGTGCGATCGCCGCGCACACGAAGGTGTACTGGGACGCGGCCGTCAAGCAGATCACCACGAATGCCGCCGCCGGCGCCAACAAGCAGGTCGGCTACACGGTCCTGGCTTCGGTTGATGCCGACACGACGCAGGATGTCTTTCTGCAGTCTGCGTAGGAGGGGACTGGGCAGGCCGGCGCGAATGCGCCGGCTTGCCCGGCGCAGAACTCGATGCCTGATCTGATTCAGGATGGCCTCAGATGGCTGGACGCCCAGCGGAAGAAGCATCTCTCGCACGCAGTGACCTACAACCGACAGGGCGCCAGCGTCGAGGTGCAGGCGAGCAATGCCAGGAGCGAGTGGGAATCGGTCGATGGTGACGGCGGCGTGCAGCGTTTTGAGACGCGGGATTTCCTGATCACGGCGGCGGATCTGGTGCTCAGCGATGTGATCACGGAACCCCGAGCAGGCGATCGAATCACAGACAGCGGCCACGTCTTCGAGGTAATGCCGCCGGCGGGTGGAGCAGTCTTTCGGTACTGCGATCCGGGCAGAACGACGCTGCGGGTTTACACGAAACACGTAGGACAGGAAGCGTGACGTGAAGAAGAGCTGGTTCGCGGAATGGGGTAAGGCGGTTGTGACACTCGCCCTCGCGGCAATCGGCTACGCCGCGCAGTGGGGCGCCGTCAACGCCAAGCTTGATCAGATGATCGCCGAGGTCCGCGCGATGAAGGTGGTCGAACTGGACCTGGCCCAGCGCGTCTCGCGCATTGAGGGACGGCAAGGCAATGGACTCAACAGTCATCAGCCTGGCGGACGCGGTGACGGCGGCGCTGACCGGCGCCTCCCTCAGTCGGCCGATCGAGGCAGTCCGGCTTCATAAGCCCGACTACACGCTGGACGACCTGGCGGCACTCCGCGTGGCTGTCGTGCCGGGCACGGTCGGCTTCGAGTTGGTGAACCGATCGAGCGTCCAGAGCCGTGATTACGCCGTCACCGTCGGCGTGGCACAGAAAGTGGATACGGGCGATCGTTCGGCAGTGGATGGCCTGCTCGCGCTGGCTGAGGAGATCCTCGAGTTTCTGAGCAAGACGACACTTGAGGCGATTGGCGCACGGCCGGTTGAAGTGGCCTGGACGCCGCTGGCAACCGAGCAGTTCGACCAGCAGGGCGTGTTTCTGTCAGTGATCACGGTGACGTATCGCCTGCTCAAGTAGCGGGGAAAAGCGGAGGGGAACGCCATGAGTTTCCGGCTGGGCATGGATGCCAAGCTGTACTACCAGGTCGATGGCGTCGCGGGCAGCGGCGGCTGGGTGGAACTCGGTAACGCCAAGGATGTGACGCTCAACCTGGAGGCGGGCGAAGCGGACGTCTCGACGCGAGCCAACGCCGGCTGGCGGGCGACGGCGCAGACGCTCAAGGAGGCGTCCGTCGAGTGGGAGATGGTGTGGAATACCGGCGACGCGGGATTCACCGCCATCAAGGACGCCTATCTCCAGAACAAGGTGATCGGCCTCAAGGTGCTCGACGGCCCCGATCCCAAACCGGTCGGCGGCGTGGCGGCGCAGGGACTCAAGGCCGATTTCATGATCACGAAGTTCTCGCGGAACGAGCCGCTCGAGGAGGCGATCACCGTCGCTGTCACCGCGAAGATCGCATACTCGGCGACGGCGCCCGCATGGTACACCGGCGCGTAAGAGGGCTTTTATGGCGACGACGTTCAAGGACAACCAGGGGCGCACGTGGACGCTGGCGGTGAACGTCGCATCCATCAAGCGCGTCAAGGCGGACCTGGGCATCTATCTGCCCGACGTCTTGAAGGGCGAGCTGGTCAAACAACTCGCCTCCGATCCGATCCTGCTGGTGGATACGCTCTACAGCCTGTGTCGGCCGGACGCGCAGGCAGCCAACGTTACCGCCGAGCAATTTGGCGAGGCGATGGCCGGTGATGCCATCGAGCACGCGACCAAAGCGCTGCTGGATGAATGCGTAAATTTTTCCCAGAACCCCAGGGATCGGGCCGCTCTGGGGCGGATCGTCAGCGCGCTGTGGAAGACGATGGACAAGGCTCGCGATCTGGTGGAGACCCGGCTGGACTCCATCCAGATCGAGCGGGTGATGGAAGAGGCGATGATGAAAGCCTGGAAAGAACCATCGATCGCCTCATCTGGCAGTGCGCCGGCATCATCGGAATAGATCCGGGGCCGTTCACGCTCCGCGAGCTGCTGGCGATGGCGGAATCGTGCACGCGTGCGGCCTGGAATCATACGGCGAACCTGATGGCGTTGATCGCCAACTGCCATCGCGAGAAGGGTAAACGAGCTTTGACCGCAGCGGACTTCGATCCATTCGGTCAGAAGAGCCAGTGGAGCGAGCTGCCGAAGGCGGACGTCTCGATTCTCAAAGACGTTTTCATTGACCGGAACTTTCCAGAAGGAGTTTTGAAGCCATGCCAAAACGACTTGCAGGGTTGACGCTGATGCTTCTCGTGTGCGGCTGTGCCCAGAACCAGGAACAGCCGACGACGGTCGAACAGCGAACCGAGCAGCATCAGGCAACCGAGGGGCCCGACACGCCGCAGACGACCACCATCACCGTCAATGTGAACGGCGGGCATCGCAGCGAAAGCGGCGACATCCGCAGCGCCAGCTCGCAGCCCGCCGCACCCGGCGCCGGTGATCTGGATGGCAAACTGCTGGCGGCCAACGACAGCGGCGTCTCGGGCGGCGGCCAGACCGCCGGCTCGAATATCGTCATCGCACCCATCTGGATCGATTCGCGCGGCTTGCAGAAGACGCAGGCCGGCGAGACGAGTCCGCACACCGGCTCCATGTCGCCCAAGACGGGTGCGGTCACACCGTCCAATGAGGGAACGCAGCGGCCGGAGGCGGACCTCAACATCCCGCTGTCGATCGCGGCGGGCATGAATCCCGCCGCGAGCTCGCAGGGCACGCAGGCCGCCCGCAGCGGCCAGGTGTCTGCCAGTCCTCAGTCGAG
>CAZQEN010000539.1:0-3291 GCA_964591605.1 uncultured Planctomycetales bacterium | reverse complement strand
AAAACCCCGTTGTCGGACTACTGATGTTTAGAGGGAATATACCCTGCGATTTGACGGCAGTCAAGTAAAAAGTGGCGAACGGTCCAAAAAAATCTGCGACCACGGCCCAGCAGCTACAAATGGCGTTTGAACCGGTAGTTACGTCCAGTGAGGTCATCCGGACCCCGTCGTTAACGATAGGTTGCTGTGAGTGGGTTTTTCCATCATGACGCGGTTGCCATTTGACCCAGCGAACTGTCACCCGGTGTCGAGTATTCGACAGGTTGGCGTGGCTCCCCGTAGACTCGTCTACCATGTGCTCAACCGCGCGGTGGCCCGGTTGCCGCTGTTCAGGAAGGCGGCGGACTCCGCGGCGTTCGAGCAGGTGCTGGCCGAGGCCCACGAGCGCTGCCCCATCCGGATTCTCGCCTGGTGCATCATGCCCAATCGCTGGCACCTCGTCTTGCGGCCGCGCAAGGACGGCGAGCTCACCGCCTTCACCCGCCGGCTCACGCACACGCGCGATCCCGGCGCGCCGGGACTGGCACACCCACCATCGTACCTCTGGCAAGGGGATCTGTACCAGAGGCGCTTCCCCTTGACACGCGGCATTGGGATCGGGGCCAAAAGGGGGACAGTCGCGTCCCCTTTGATTTGCCGCGTCCCCTTTGATTTGCTCGGATTTCGCCCGGCAGGGCGCACGAAGGTTGCCAGGGACTTCCAGTCCCTGGAAAACGAGCTGCTACTCTCCTCTTGGCCCTCCCTGGTTTTCCTCCGCCCTGCGGGCGGAGGAAAACCAGGGAGGGGGATGTGGACCGGGGCTGGGATCCAGGGACTCAGAAGTCCCTGGCAACCATCGAATGCCCTCCGGGCACAGGAATCCGCAGATGCCCGAAAGGCGTGACAAAGACTGCGATGTGAGAACCGAGTGTGATGATTGAGCGTATCGTGTACCCGCTCCGTCCTTCGACGGGTTTTCTCGCGAGTCAGTCAGGTCGATCGTCGAGGCCTCTGGAGCCGCCTCTCTCGTGACGGCCGGTCACACGGCGGGAAGACGAACCACTTGCGTCCGCTCCGCCCGCAGGGCTCCGGCCGGAGCGGCGGATGTGTTCTACTCCAGAGCGGGGCCATCGGACCGCTGCGGCGGCGTTGGGCGACGGTGTCGCGAGATGTCCGGCGCAAAACGAACCCAATTTCAGGGGCGATCGGGGCTGTCTGCGGAGGGTCTGGAGGCCGCCTCGCTCGTCACGAGCAGCAGGCCGACGCTGTGAGGCTCGAGGGAGCCGGCGATGACGGCCGCATCGCCCGCGGCGGCGCGGCGGATGTCGAGCGGCTGGCGGGACCAGAGATCCTGGACGCGGGATCCGGCGGGGAGAAAAACCTCGACCAGCGGACCGGTGCAGGGCGTCGGCCGGGCGTTGTAGAGGGTCAGGAGCGTCGCCGCCTCGGTCCGGAAGCGGTTGGCGTAGATGCCGGGGGCCAGCGTCGGCACGAGCGGGTCGCAGTCGGGAGAGCGGAACAGGTCGCGGTGGCGGTCGAGGATGGCGTATGCCCGCCGGGCGGTGTCGCGGAAGCCGGGGGAGTACCAGGATTCGCTTCGTCCTTTGAGCCAGATGGCCAGGCCGTTGAAGAGGCAGCGGTGCAGGTCGGCCTCGCTCACCGGGAGCGGATGGATGCCCTGGCTGACCATCTCGACGGTCACCAGTTCGGGAAAGACGAAGCGCATGAGCGGCAGTCCGGTGGGATGCTGCGGTCCGGCGGCGGACATGCCGTAATTGAAGGCGGCGTCGACCCGGTGAGCCATCGCGTCGCACGGGGTCTGCTCGATGTAGATGCCCACGTGCGGCGTGTGGGCATCGAGGGCGGCGCGGACGGCCGCGAGCATGCGGCTTTCCTCGATCATCGGGTTGGAGGGCACGGCGTGGCCGTGGTCGGCGGACCAGCACTGCTTGTCGGGGCCGCAGAAGCCGAATTCGTCGAGGTAGACGGCGTCGGCACCGGTTGTCCGGACGGCCCCGGCAATCATGGACGACAGCGCTTCGCGCCAGTCGGCCACGCCGGGGCAGGTGAAAAACTCCATCTCGCCCGCCCACCAGCGCGGCTTCCCGCCGTGGTCGATCATCTGCCAGGCGGGCAGCGCCCGCGCCGCCAGCGGGGCGCGGCGGTCGACCAGGTATCCCTCCGTATAGAGGCCGACGCTGACACCGGCCGCATGGGCGGCGTCGATCCCCCGGCGCAGCCCGTCGAGCCCGCCCAGGTCGTTGGTGAGGTAGTCGCCGACGCGGCCGGTCTTCTCATGCAGGGCCCAGCCGGAGATGTCGATCATGTCGATGCCGCCCAGGCCGCGGCGGCTCTCCTCGATGAGGGCCAGCGGCGTGTACGCGCGGCGGGCGGGGTCGAAGAGGTATCCCGTGCCGCCCAGCGGGTAGTCGCGCCGGCAGTAGAACAGATCGCGCATGCGGCCGGCGCCCAGGGGTCCGCGGCGGAGCTGTCGGCGGCTGGCGTCGAAAAGCTCGTGCCAGTCGCCGGTGTGCGGAATGAGCATGGCGGCCGGCAGGGTGACCGTCTGCGACGCCGGCACGGTGACGCCGGGGTAACGAACGGCGACGGTGGCAGTCCCGGCCGCCTGCTCGAACGCGAACGTCTTCCAGGCGAGCTGGTCGTCCTCGATCATGAGCCCCAGGCCGCCGCCGGCACGCGGAGCGAAAAGGTCGACGATCTGCAGCGGATATTCGCCGCAATAGGTCCGCTGGACCTTGAGCGGCCGGTTGTCGAGAATGAGCCCACGCGTCCCCAGCAGATACCAGCAATCGTCCGGCTCCCCGGCGATGCGGATGCCGGCGAGCAGGGGGGCGGCCACGGTCACAACGAGCGGCCGGGCGGCGTGGTTGGCGATCGAAGGGGTGAGGCGGATGCGGCCGTCCGGCTGGAGCCGGATCGCGAGGCGGATGTCGGTCGTCTCGCTCAACGCCCAGGCGGCATCGAGCGCGTCGCCGGACGCCGCCGACGAGCGCTCCCTGAGGGTCAGCGGCACGCTGCGGCCCTGCTCATCCTGCACGTCAATCAGCCGCGAGCTCATGCGAAGGCGGCGCGGCCGATCGACGCATTCGAGCTCCTGCAGCACCGGGCCGGATCCGAGCGTCAGTGCGAGACGGACGCGTGGATTGCTCAACGTGACTGTTTGGCCCGCCGGCGGGGACGCCCCGTCCCTGGGCCGGGGACGCGTCGCTGCCCCGGAAGGCGCCTTTGCCTGCGACGATGTGAGATCGAGGGCGGCCGTGCGGTAGGTGTTGCGGCTGGCCGCGATGAGGA
>CAZQEN010000538.1:0-3328 GCA_964591605.1 uncultured Planctomycetales bacterium | reverse complement strand
GTTACCTCGACCCAGCCCTCGATCATGTCCATCGGCCCGGTGGGGAAGTCGTGGCCGGCCTTGTTGTTGGTGATGATCGTCTGGATTCTGACCTCCTGGCCGGGGCGGATCTCCTGCGGCACGTTGAGCCTGACCCGCACGACCGGTCCGGAGGTCCAGCGATCGGCGATCTCCGGTATGTCGTACTCGCCGCGCAGCCACTGGACGGTCAGGCGGCACTGTTCCTCTGCGCCTTCCAGTTTCAGGTAACGCGGGATGAACTGGTTGGCCCCCAGGAAGCGATGGCTGCGGTGCTTTCCGTCCTGGGGATGGCGGTTCCGGTCGTGGGGGTCGCCGGAGGCGGGCTCTGACCCAGTCAGGAGGGGCATGTGACACTCGCGGCAGCTCACGGTGCGGGCGTCATTCTTTTCGTCGTGCCAGCGGCTCTTACGCCAACTGTCGTACTGGTTCTGCCCCTGCACCCAGCCGTAGTTGTTGACCTCCTCATCGACGAACTGCTTGTGGCAGGCACCACAGGCCTCGGCGGTCTTGTACAGCGGGCGGGTGTAGGATTTGACGTGGTGACGCGGGTAGGCGCGGATGAGGAAATCGCTGACCGCTTTGGCCAACGCCCCCTCGCTCGACTCAAAGATGTACCGCTGCGGCGCCCGGATGGTAAAATCCCCGTTTCCGCGCACGTCGGTCTGCACGAGGCTGTGGCAGACCACGCAGGATACGCCCTCGTCAGCTCCTTCGGCGCTGAGCGTCACGTTGCCGACATTCTTGGCCCCGCTGAACAGGGCGATTGGGTCGTGGCAGCCGGCGCAATAGCGTGTGGCTTCGGGGGCCAGCTCCCGCGACATGTTCTCCTGCACCTTCTGGAACACGAAGTCCATCGAGGCATACCGATGCGCACTGGGCAGCCACTCGGCAAGAATATCGTTGTGGCAGCCGCTCGTCCCGCAGCGGGCGGAGCCGGCCAACTGGCGGGCGTCGATGCCGCCTTGAAGTTGGAACTCGGCGCGGGCCTCCGCGAGGGCCTGCGCGATCTGCTCCTTCTGCGCGGGGGTCAGCCTCATGCCGTCCGTCAGCTTCTCAGCGGCGGTCAGAATGCCCACGTGCTTGATGGGATCGGGCTTGAAGCCGGCCAGGAACACGCGCTCCTGATTGGCGTCCAGCGCTTCAAGAACGCGGGCCTTGAAACGCTCCTCCGTCTGGCTCATGTCCTTGCGGGCCAGACTTGGGGCGAACGGCCGGTCGCCGCCGTATTTCCAACTGTACCCCTCGGGAAAACCGATCCCCGACGGCTCGCGCGGATACATGGCCGCTGCCCCTAGGCAGATCAGGGTGAGTCCGCCGCCCCAGGCCACCGATTGCCCCAGGCAGGCGTATCGGGCGCGGCGAAGAGCGAGGCGCGCCGCCTCCTGGTTGACCCGGCGCGCGAGCAGCGTGAGCAGATGAGCTCCCAGCGCCGCGATGAGCACGAAGCCGGCGATGATGTGCACCAGGTCCCAGGCCGGACCGATGCGCGTCCCGAACAGCGCCTGCCAGGTCAGGACGAAGCCTGTGACCAGCAGGACGACCATCGCCGCCGCCGCGAGATATCCGAGGAGCTGATAATGATTGAACCTCCCGCGATAACGCTGGAGCCAGTGTCGGCCCAGGTACCAGCCAAGGGGCAGCACCATGAGCACGCCCACCGCCGTGTGCAGCAGCACGCTGAACTGGTTGAACAGCGAAAACGGCAACAGGTAGACGGTCAGGCCGGTGATGGTCTCAAAAAGAACCAGCCCCATCGTCAGGCCGGTCAGCGGCCGACGCCACTCGTGCGCTGTATCCACCCTCGACACGCCGGGGGACGCCGCCGCGTCCGATCCTTCGGCTCGCCTGCCTGGTGTGCCCGGCGTGTCAAGGGCGACCCTCCCGGAGCGGTTCGAGGGGCTGCTCGTACCGGCCCCGGTCTCAGCGCACCCCAGCAATCGCGGAAGCGAAGCCGGCTCTGTCGCCATGGTCCCTGCCCTCACCTGTCCGAATGCACGTCGATTCGCCGGCCCCCGAGGCCGCAGCAGAAGTGACAAGTCTATCGTTTTATCATAATTAGCTTCGGGGATCGGTGTCAACGGTTTTTCCCGATGAAACCGGCCTCCGGCCCCCCGCCGGCACTCAGTCATGCGATCGAGCAGGCCAATAAGGGCCTGTCTCAGGAAGGCAAAGTGGTCTGACGCCCGAGGCGCGGTGATGCTCTATTGGTAAGGACCGGGCCCTATCTCGCCGGCACAGTGGTGAACCGGTTGCTCGACATCTTCCGGACCCGATTCCAGATGGAACTGTAGGGCGAGCGAGGACTTGTGTTCGAAGGCCTGATGGATACAGACGTCTGTCTCCCCGAGATGAATCGCGCCGTCGGGCAAATCGAAGGTCTCGCCATGCCAGTGCAATGCGATGCCCAAGTGGCGATGTTGCCCGACCCCTCGAACGGCACATGTTGCGGGTAGTGAATCTTCACGGAGAGTGCGTCGCCTTCCTGTACGGGTAGAGTTTGGGTTGTCGCCCGAAAGGGCTGACTGCCTTCCGGCCGCCTTCGACACTCTGGTGCGCTTGCCCTCCAGGTATTCCCTGAACGCCATGGCATTATTGTGCTGCGAGTCGCGAGCCGCGTACAACAGGGTCACGGGGCCGCGTACGGCCGCATCGAGAACGGCTTGCCAGGCTTGCGGGCGTCCGTCCAGCTCCGCAAAGTAGCGGAGCCGGAACTCATCCCACTTCCGCGGATCGTGGGCAAACCATCGCCGCAGGGCCTCGGTTGGGGCGGCATCCTTCAACCAGTGCGCGTCCTGGAGCGCCTCCTTTCTGATGCCTCTCGGCCAGAGGCGGTCCACCAGGAAGCAGGTTCCGTCTTCAGCGGATACAGCCTCGTACACTCGTTTGATTTGAATAGTCTGCTTCCTTTTCATCTCCCTCACCATTCAGATACCTCAACGGCGAACCCGTGCGCCACGTCGCAACCGCGCGGCTTCGGGGGCCTCAGCGATGCAGGTTCCCAGGATGTCGGTGGCCAACCGGAGCAACTGTGCGGTGTTGCGGGTCAGGCCACCTGACGCTCTGCCAGCTTCGGGAAAACCTCGTTCGTTCGGCGTCAACGTCTCCCAATTATGGAACAGTCGGCCCCACTCGCTGGCCAGCACCTTGTGGATGCCCGCTGGGCCGTTGAATGGGTACCAGTACATGTCGTGATAAAGCACGCTGGCGATATAAGCCCACGGGGCCAGCCAGGTTTTGAGCGACCACTCCAGCGCCGTCTTGAGCTTGCCCCAGTAGATCTTGTGCTGCATCGAACTGGCGAACGTCA
>CAZQEN010000537.1:0-3349 GCA_964591605.1 uncultured Planctomycetales bacterium | reverse complement strand
TACGCCGGACCCGCGGCGGCCTCGTCGGCGCGAAGCGCAACTGTTAGCACGACGCATATCAGAAGCTCACGCCACACCACGGCAATCCGCAGAACAAACGTGTAGGTCACGCTCGCCTTCGCGATGCGGCCCCGCCACGGCGGGCAGGCGGGCGTGACCTTTTTCATGCGCATCGCGAGAAAGGACATGCACATGCGTGCAAACCCATTCGAAAGCCAGCTCGAGCGGCTGGCGCGAACGCTCACCGAGCAGTTCGGTGTGCAGGTCGTCTGCCAGGGCGACAATGCCTGGACGGACGGCAGACAGATTGTTCTGCCTTCGCTCCCCGAGCCGATGGAGGAAGGCCTGGAACGGATGATGGTGGGCTACCTGGATCACGAGATGGCCCACGTGGCCTTCTCGGATTTCGGCGTGGCCGGCGAATTCGAAGCCAAGCACCCCGGCTGCCTGGGCCTGCTGAATGTGGTCGAGGACGCCCTGATCGAACGGCGGGCGATGGATCGCTGGCCGGGTGTGCGGGCGAACCTGGATGCGATGTTTCGCCAGATCCGGCCGCGCGTCAAGCAGCTCATTGCCCAACGCGGCCCCTTCGACCGCTTCTGCACGGCGATTTACCTCAAACTGGCCCACTATCGCGACTTGCTGGGCCTGGATCGGGAGCTCGTCGGTTTCGAGGATCTGCTGGACCGGTTTTCGCAGTTGCACGACACGCGTGACGCTGCCGAGCTGTCGGAGGCACTGCTGGCCCGATGGCGCAGCCGGCATCCCTCTCGGCCAGGAACACAAGGCCAAGCTCCCCAATCGGCCTCAGGGAAGGGCCAGCCGCAAGGTCAATCCTCCCCAGGCGGCGGTTCCGGCAAAGGGCGCCAGGAGGAAGGCGAGAGCGACGGTTTAACGGGCTCTTCGCCCGGTTCATGTGACCATGAATCCTCACCGGATTCGGCGGGCGGTGGTTCTCAACAGGAATCATGTCCGTCAGGAGAGTGTGTACCCCAGACAGGTTCACAAACGGATGCGACATCTCCAGCCGCCGGTGGCCAGGCATCCACACCCTCCGCTGAGGATGCCGCGACGGCGATGTCGATTCCCGGTTCCGGGGCCGGAGGGCTGGGTGTGCGGGGCGCGACATTGATCGGTGAGGCACTGGCGGAGGCGATCCGTTCGACGGTCGCACAGGTCCGTGGTGACAAGCAGTACCGCGTATTCACGAAGCAGCACGACCGGATCGCAGTTGTGCCGGAGGCCTCGCCTGCGGAGGTCAGCGTGCTGCTGGAGAGAGGCGGCGACACAGTCCGACGACTTCGGCGGGGTCTGGCCAATGCCCTGCGATCTGCGGAGAAACGCTGGTGGCGCGACGACCAGGTGCGAGGCCTGCTCTCGCCCCGCACGCTCTATCGGCTGTGCACGGACCGGGCCCGCCTGGATGTCTTCCGCGTGCGGTCGATGATGGAGGGTCGGGCGACGGCCGTGGGCATCGTGCTCGATGGCTCGGGCAGCATGAGCTCGCGCAAGATGGAGGTGGCCCGGGACGCCCTGCGTGTGCTGCTCGAGGCTCTGGGCGACCTGAAGATCGCCACCGAGGCGATCACGTTCACCACCGGCGATGCCTTCAGCCTGCAGCAGGCCTGCCAGATCAGCGGCCAGAACTCGCACCAGCTCCAGGAACGCTTCAGCCGCTTCGGAAACCTGGAGATCGGCCTGATCAAGCAGTTTGCCGAACCGGTCCGGACCGCGCTGCAGCGGCTGCCCACGATCCGCGGTACGGGCCTCACGCCACTGGGCGAGGCGATGCAGATCGGAGCGAGCCGGATCAGCCAGCGGCCCGAGTCGCGCCGGATCCTGCTCGTGCTTACCGACGGCAAGGCCGGCTGCGAGGGCAGCGGGGATTCTTCCACCCTGCACGCCCAGGAAATTGCCCGGCGGATCACACGGATGGGGATCGAGCTCGTCGGCGTGGGTATTCAGGACGACAGTCTGTGCACGATCGTGGCGGACACGATCGTGATTCAGCAGATTGAGGAACTGCCGGCCCGGCTGTGCAAGCTGCTGGGCCGCACATTACAGAAGGGAGTGTGTCATGTTGGATAAGCAGACGCAGACCATGCTGGCCGTAGCCGGCCTGCTCACGGCGGAGGATCTGGACCTGCTGCGGGCTGTCCCCGTCGGGACTGAAGCCCTGGCGCCGGATCAGGAACAGGAAGTTGATTCGCCCGGTGTCTCGACGACGGACGAATCCGTGCCGGTGGCTGAGGACTTCCGTCAGCCAGTAGACCGTCCGGACCTCGCCTCGCGAGGCGAATACGAGCGCACCCGGACGCGAGCTTCAAAGGTATCGACGGCGTGCCTGGGCCATGAGCGTGAGAAACACGCCTGGTGGCCGGTCGGCACAGAGCTGGTGGGCCAGATCGGCTCGGAGCGCTTCACGGCCCTGGTGATCGAGAACAAGGCCGTCAAGAGCGGGCGGAGTCTGCTGATCACATCAGGAGCCGCCAACGGCCGGCTGTGCATTACGCCCACGCGGGCGGCCATCGAGGCCACCGAGGCCTGGCGCCAGGCGCACAACCTGGGCCGCGGCGGCGGCGTCACCAACGGCTGGGAGTTCTGGCAACCGGTTCACCATTAACCACGACCTTCGGGAACTCTTGTGTATCGTGTCCCGAACCCCCGGGGGGCGGGCCACGACGGCCCGCTCCCCATCATTTCCGCTCATGCTCTCCGTTTCTTCTTCTCCCGCCGGTCATCGCCCTCACGCAGTCGACAGCTTTTAATATCAGCGTGTCCTCCCGGGTGAATGACCCATGATTACACTTCCCCGCAAACGCCCGTGGCCCGACCGTATCGCAGCCGGGGCGAGACGCAGATCGCCCGGTGCCTGACGTGTGGAGGCAGTGGATGCAGGAGACCGGCTGGGCGGCCGAGGAATCACGTCGGTTATCCACGGACGAGCGGATCTGCGATCTGGAACCTGGCCACGGTCTCTCGGATGTCGGTTGGGGTGAGCATCTGGTGTCTGACGCGGATCGATTGATGCTATGCAGGCAGGCCCGCAGAATCTGCCGGGCGGGGGCGGACGGAGTGAACGCTACGCATGTCTGGCCTTGGTCGTCATCATTTCGACGGATCTCAGCGCGGAACCCCAGCCGTCGACTCAGGCCATCGCCCGGCCCATCGGAGACGAGGCCTTTCGGGTTCTGACCTCGTTCCACGAGTATGACCCGGAGAATCCCCTTGAGGCGCGGGTGGCTTACCCGGCCCGTTGAGATGCCAGCCATCGGCTCTCAATTCCCGCAGCCGAGGCTCGGGAAGCCTTGAGTTCCCGAGTAGCAGCGTTGAAACCGCGCGAAATCTT
>CAZQEN010000536.1:2617-3364 GCA_964591605.1 uncultured Planctomycetales bacterium | reverse complement strand
CGGCTGCGGCCGTGGCCCCCCGCAGCGATCCGCTGACATGGAAGAACTCACGCGTGCGGCCGCGATCGGGACCGTTGTCGCTCGCGAAGAAGACGAGCGTCTTCTCGTCAAGTGATAGTTCCGTGAGCAGATCGAGCAGCCGGCCGACGTCGCGGTCCATGCGCGTGATCATCGCGGCGATGATCCTGGTGTCAGGGGTCCACTTGTCATCGGCGTAGGGCCCCAGGTCGGGCACCTGCAGCCTGGCGTGCGGGATCGTGAAGGGCAGATAGAGAAAAAAAGGCCGCTCACGCTGGTCGCGAACCCATTTCAGTGCTTCTTCAACCATCAGGTCGTGGGAATAGGTCTGACCATCGAGGGGAACACGATCCTGGTTCCGCCAGAGATGGTCGGGGTAATACTCGTGGGCCTGGCCGTGACCGGTGTAACCGAAGAAGTAGTCGAAACCCTGCCGGTTGGGCGCACCGGTGGATGTTGGCCCGCCCAGGCCCCACTTGCCGATGCAGGCGGTGCGATAGCCGGCCTGCTGAAGCATGCGGGCGACGGTGAACGTCCCGGCCGGCAGAGGCTCTTCCCCCTCTCGTTCGATGCCGCGGTTGGCTCGGATGTGGGCGTGGCCCGCGTGCAGCCCCGTCATCAGGATGCACCGCGAGGGTGCACACACGCTCGTGCCGCAGTAAGCCTGGGTGAAACGCATCCCCTCGGCGGCCATGCGATCGAGACGGGGCGTCCTGATCCTCCGCTGCC
>CAZQEN010000536.1:0-2607 GCA_964591605.1 uncultured Planctomycetales bacterium | reverse complement strand
GGATGAAGATGATGTTGGGCCGGGCCGGCTCTGCGGCGGGGGCGGGGCAGGACATGCTGGAGAAGCACAAGAGGGTGAAAAGGGCGAACCCGATGGTCGGTTTCATGACAATCCGCATGGATGGGCTTTCCGCGGATAGCAGTCAAGCGCGCGGATCATTACGAGCCAATCCCGCCGCTTCCGATCACTTCGCCGCTGGCAGGACATCGCGAATGGGCGCTCCAGACTGCGGGACCGCGGCATGGTAGTCTTCGCCGAGCAGGGCCGCGAGTGTCGCGGCCACCTGGCTCTGCGTCACCGGGCTGCAATGGCTGCGCTCGCCCAGCGGCGGCGTGTCGGGGCCGAGCACCGCCAGCCAGATGTTCTCCGCGCCGTCAATATCGTTGCCGTGGTGTTTCCACTTCTCGGGCGCCGAGCCCCGGCCGTGGTCCACCGTGACGAGGAACGTCGTCCTGTCCTTGTACTGCGTCATCGACTGGACGGTCTCCCAGAGCCGGCGGATCCAGCCATCCACGTGATGAGCCATCCGGAGGACCTGGTCGTATCGTCCGGCGTGGCCCCAGTGATCCGTTTCGAGAAAGCCCACGTAAAGAACGCGCGGCATATGACGTTGCAGATGCTCGAGCGCGGCGTGAAACACGAAGGAGTCGTACAGTTCAGACTCGACCCCGCGAGTGGTCTCGGCGATGAGCTCATTGAGCAGCGCCTGCCGGGCGTTGGGCTCCTTCTCGGGAACACGCTCCCAGCCGCCCATCACGGGAAACCCCGCCCGATCGCGGTTGATGATGAACGGCATCACGTCCCAGCCGCTGAACGCCGCAACCCTTCCCTGGAACGCCGGTCTGCGATTCAGCCATTCGAGGACGGTCACATTCTCGTTGGGACGCTTGGCATTGCTGTCGATCCGGTCGTCCGCAAAGCCCGTCAGGATTTCGTTGTAGCCGGGATACGAGAACTTCCGGGTGTTGGTGAGCCGGGCGATGCTGCCCCGCGCCTGGTTGCCGAAGATCTGACCCTGCCGGGCGACCGTGCTCCACAGGAACGGCATCAACGCCTCGCGCCGGGCCTGCGGCGCATCCCGCCAGAAGGCGGCGCGGGTGGCCTGTTCATCGGCCAGGCCGCCGTGCTCTTTGTTCATCAGCTCGGGGTCCGCGCCGGAAAACACCTCCTGCCAGCGCAGACCGTCCGTGGTGATCAGGATCACATTGGCGGTTTTGAGCGTCTGTCCCGGCGCCGCAGTGGCCGCCCAGAGCCCAACCATCCCCGCCGCGAAAACCCGCTGACTGAGAAATGCCATCGCCGCGTGCCTCCTTCCACCGTTCACACCATCTGCCGGCGCAATTCGTCAAGACGCCACGCTCTGTAGCACCGCCATCCCGACCTTAGAGACCCGCGGGCGTGCAGGCTTCTAACGCCTGACCCGCACCATGCCCAGCGCGTTGGCCACGAAGCCGAAGGTCACGGAGCCGAGCAGGAAGAAAGCCAGACACGCCGTCAGCGCCGGGTGGGGGGTCTCGCCTGCGGTGTGCGTGAACAGGAGAATCAGCCCCGCCACGCCGGCCGCGGCAAGCAGCAGCGTGTAGGCCGCCAGAACCCGTCGCGGCCAGCCCGCGGGCTGTTTGAGCGTGCCGTTGACCGGGATCAGGAGCACGAGCATGAACAGCGCGGCGACGAACGCCATGCCCTGCCCGGTGACGGCGTACAACAGCACGGCGGCCGCGATCGCCACCACACAGCCGACGAACACGTTGGAAGCGATCGTCTGCTCCCGCGACAGAGCCAGCCGGCCGAACCGGCTGAACCGCAGGAACGTGTTGAAGAGCGGGTCGCCGATCCAGGTCAGAAGGGCGAAGATCACGTACGCCCCGAGAATCGGATAAAGATACGGCGCCAGTTCCGGGCTCTGGCGGGCGACGTTCCGCAGCATCCGGTACCCGAAATAGCCGCCCAGAATCACCGCCCACTGCCCCTTGCGGCTCAGCCGCGACATCCAGAGGAAGTAGCCAAGCAACCAGCGATAGATGAAGTTGCGGGCCTTGAGCGCCTCGATCATCCCCGCTCGTGCGGGCTCCAGGCCCGGCTCGAGCCGCAGCGCCTCCTTGAAGTGTTCCAGGGCCTTCCCCGTCGCCCCGGTATGCAGACAGGTCCAGCCCATGTTCGAGTGCGTGAAAGCACTCTCCGGATCGCGGGCGAGCGTGGCATCGATCGTTGCGTTGGCCTCGGACGTGCGCCCGAGCTTGACCAGGGCCATGGCCCGCAGGTTGCTGCACGGGCCGTTCTGCGGGTTGATCTGGAGACCATGTTCGGCGGCCTCCAGAGCGGCCTGCCAGTTCCGCTGCTCGAACTCGATCGCCGCCAGCACGGCGAAGCAGTCCACGTCGTACGGATCCAGCCGGATCGCCTCGTCGATCGCCGCCCGCGCTTCCCTGTAACGGTTGCGGTGCTGCATCGCGTAGGCGAGGGCATAGTGGCTCAGGGCAAGGTCCGGGGCCTGGAAGACGGCCGTCTGTGCCTCCCGCGTGGCCTCCTCGAACTGTTCTGCGTCGGTCAGGCACAGGCTCAGCAGGGCATGAGCGGGGGCGTGATCGGGGTCCTCAGCCAGCGCGC
>CAZQEN010000535.1:0-3446 GCA_964591605.1 uncultured Planctomycetales bacterium | reverse complement strand
ACCCGCTGACGTGTCAAGCTTGATGAGATCGCCTTCGGTGTTCGTCGTCTTGTTGAGACGCATGGCCATCATGTAGAGCGTGCCGTCGTTCGGGTTGATGTCCACGCGCGGAGGCCCGCCGTCCTGGAACGTGCCGCCGTCGTAATTGCCCGGCCCGACGTAGGTGTTCAGCACCTGGGTCAGGCCCAGGTTGATCTCGTAGGCGACGGACGCGCCAATGGTCGTGGTGCCGGGCGTGGTGTTGTTCTCGTTCTGCGGCGCATCCACGTTGATGCACAGGAACAGCGTGCCGTGATAAATGCTGTAGCGGATGTTCCCGATGCTGGCGTTCACGATGGTTGGAGTCGCCGGGAAGCCGGTCAGCCCGATGAGCGAGGCCGTGTTAATGATCGTGCCGGCCGAGTCGATCTCCACCAGAGTCAGATCCGTGACCGGCGGAGCCATCGACGGCCGCACCGCGAACAGCCGGGCGTCATTGGTGCCTGTGCCCGCGAAGGTCAGCGAGGACCAGAAGGTCCCGGACTGCAGCGTCGAGACCTGCACGCCGGTCACCGGGTTGAAAACGGCGATATTGCCCGTCGCCCCGCTCGAAATCGGCTGATACAGCAGATCGGTATCGAATCCGTTATTCAAGGCGGCCAGCGCAGTCGGCGAACCGAGAGCGAGCACGAGACCGATTCCGCTGCCGATTCCCGCTGCCAAAAAGCCTCTCATGGAACTCCTCCTTCGCGCATTCACCATGACTGTGATCAAACGCCCCTGCCTGCGATGAGAACGAAACACCCCTGCCCCGCGCGAACAACTTCTGCAGCCGCTTGAGCCCCCCGCTCCCCGGCTCCGGGCCGGGTCAGCCTCTGCACCCCCCGCGGTCACGCCCGACGACGCCGGCGAAGCGGGAGCATCCACCCGCCCATCGCGAGCAGCAGCAACGCCGTCGGCTCGGGAACTTCGACCACATCCAGCACCGGTCCCAGACCGCCTGTGTTCTGCTTCGACTGCCAGGAAACCGCGTTGTTGTTGATCGGCTGCCATTCCCAGATCGCGAACGTCACCGTCTGGCCCAGGTGCGCGTTGTAGAAGGCGGTGACGTCGATCGAGTGCGTGCCCGCCGTTGCGCCCAGTACGGCGATGTTGGTCGAGAGCCGGCTCCAGTTCAGCACCGTGTCATAGGGCGTCTGCGTGTTGACGGGATCGTTCGCCCAGTTCGCGGGGCTGACGCCATTCAGGCTGGCATCCGTTCCGTCGTTCGCTCCCCAGAATCCTGTCCAGGTCAGCGTGTCCTCTGAGAACTCGTAAGGTGCGGCGTACAGATTGCCGTTGAACGCCCCCCGCGCCGTCACCACGGTCATCGTGAGGTTCGCCGAGGTCGCAGCCGTATTGCCGATGGTGAACTCCATCAACGGCTGCTTGTAGGCCGGGCGAAACGGTGCGAAGTCCGTTACGTCCACACTGGATTGAGCCACCAGCGTGACCGCCGGGCCAAACGCCGAATCGGGAGCATCCTCCTGAATCTGAGTGTCGTCGTTCACAGGAATGATCACGCCAAATGCCGGCGACACCACCCACGCAGCCAGCAGGCTGCCCATCAGAACGCTTTTCATGTCTCCTCCTCCTGTTGTCCGCCCCGGACAAAGTGTGCTGACCACCAGTCATGCCGCGGGGGCATGCGGGTCGGGCACTGTCCCAGACGGACGGGTGCCTTTCCCCGACCGCATCTCCCCTCGGGGCCACGGACCCCGAAGCTCGTCAGAGCCGGCCCATCCACCTCACGGTCGATCCCATCTGGCCACACGGCCGCAAAGCAACGCCTGCCAATGCGTGTCTTCGTTGTGGACCACTCCAAAAGACTCTGCCGGGTCCGGACCCGGACCCGCGGCGCATGAACCCAAGGATCGACGAATTGCCCATTGGTATGCTAACCGCATCCTGGAACTATGTCAATGCTTTTAACTGCTCCATTTCTTTGGGGGACGAGGTCCTGTGCCTACCTGGCCTGCCCCTCGGCTCCTCCAGGGCCGGGCCAGCGACCGCGCCACCTTTTCCCGCGGCGACGACTACAGACATAAACCCTTTATTCACAATGTTTTGTTACGGTCAAGCCAGACCGGTCCCAGAGCCTGGCGAACCTGCAACCGGTGGCGTCCCCGGCGGTCGCCCCGCCCCCGTGTCATCATCGGCCAACCGCCCCGCGTCAGATCAATTTGCGGTCACAGATTGCCTTGCGGACCTCTCAGAAATGTATTATCATTTACCCCCGGCTGCAGCCAACGTGCTGTCTCGTCTGGTCTTCCTCGCACCGGCAGCCAGGAGAGGAACCGTCGCTCACGAGGGTTCATCAGCCGGCATGACACACGCGACGCTCATCCCGCAAGTGCTGGCCTGTGCGGGCGTTCTGGCCGCCCTGCCCGTTCCTTGTGCGTGCGCGGACGATGTCACCGTCCTCAAGAGCCGCTTCTATACATCTTTCCTCTCCGAGGGCGCCCCGTCTCAAAGCACCATCGAGAATGATCTGGCCACGATCCAAGCCGACGGCTCATGGGCGGATATCAACTACAGCGACCGCAGCCGTAACGTCTGGCCGCCGGCCGACCATCTCTATCGCATCGAAGGCATGTCGAAGGCCTATCGGACGGTCGGGCACTTCTACCACAACCACCCTTCCGTCCAGACCGCGTGCAGCAACGCAATGAATTTCTGGTTCGCCGCCCGTCCCAGCAGCGATAACTGGTGGTGGAATGAGATCGGAGCCAATCTCACTCTGATGAAATCGCTGGTGCTGCTCGAAACCGAGTTGACCGCCGGCCAGCTCTCCTCCGGCTGCGCACTCCTGGCGCGAGCCGACATGAGCGGTCTAACCGGGCAGAACCTCGTCTGGGAGGCCAGGATCACCGCCGTACGCGGCGCCCTCCAGAACAGCGTGCCGACGGTGACCACCGCCATGAACGCGATCACCAGCACGATCGTGATCACCACTGCCGAAGGAATCCAGCCCGACTACAGTTTCCAGCAACACGACGAGACGCTCTATTCCGGCGGCTACGGGGCCGGCTTCTCCGCCGACACCTCGTACTTCGCGAACCTTGCCCGCGGCACACAGTGGGCCTTCCCCGCGCCGCAGATCGACATCATCAGCAACCTGCTCCTCGAAGGCCAGCGATGGATGACGCGCGGCAGGATGTTCGACTACGGGGTGCATGGACGAGGCATCACCCGCAAAGGCATCACCGCCGCGGAGATCATCCCCGCCAACGGGTGGATGGCGGAGTTGCAGACGGCCCGTCAGGCTGAGTTCACGGCCTTCCAGCAGCAACTGACGCTGGCCACGCCACCGACACAGCCCCCGGTCACCGGCAATCGCCACTTCTGGCACTCCGATTTCATGTCCCATTCGCGGCCCGGCTATTACATGTCGACCCGCATGTACTCGGCCCGGAACTACAACACCG
>CAZQEN010000534.1:0-3473 GCA_964591605.1 uncultured Planctomycetales bacterium | reverse complement strand
AGATGATGGCGGTAATGATTACCAGTACACCATCGCGCTTGAGCGCACCGGAGGCGTCCTTCACCGTGCCGCCCAGAACGACACCCTGGAGCACAGCGGACTGGGCCAGCAGAGAAGCCGGCCAGACCAGCACTGCACTGCACGCCACCATCAAGCCGTTTCGCATGGCTCACCACCCACAAAAGCGCCGGAGAGCATCCGGATTCACAACCCGAAACCGCCCTGCTCACGCCGCGCGACCGGACGCGTTGATCGATTGAATCGCCGGCCGTCCGCCTGGAACCGCCCGCGGGCGTTTCTCAATTGAACGACAGCGTGAAACTCAGCCCGTAAATCGCCCGATCGTACGAGAACACCGCCTGTTTGAGCCGGTCGACGACGTTGCTGTCATCATCGACGAAGTAAATGTCGCCGCGGATCGTGAGCACCACGCGGTCCATCTTGAGCGTGCCGCGGTTCTCCAGGCTCCCCGGCACCAGCACAAAGCTGCGTTCCAGTCCGAATCCGTACCGTTGAATGAAGTCCTCCCGGGCACGTCGATGATAATCGACCAGGCTGCCGCCCCGGAAGCCCTTGTAATCCTGCCACTCCCACTGTCCGCGGAAATCAAAGAGCAGGCCCCAGGGAAGCGGGGCGTTCACGCCGCCGACGACCATGAAACGCTCGTTCTCAAACTCGGATCCCTGGGTCTTGTCCCAGCCGTACTCGAAGCCAAAGTAGGGCTTGAGGTAACGGGTGTACTCGTAGGGATCGTTTTCGTCGGGATCATTGCCCAGACCCCACGGCTTGATGCCGTGGTCGGCGTAGAACTTGGTCATGTCGACCAGCTCGAAGGCCTGGGTCAGGTTGACGTAGTAGTAGTTGCCGTCGCGGTCGAACTCCTGGTTAAAGAGCCTGTCGAGGTAGTTGCGGTCTTCATAGCTGAAGGCCAGGGTGGTGATCGAATGGCGGTCGAAGGTGTAAATCGTGAGCCGCGGCGTGACGCGGTTCATGCGAAGAAAGCCGTCGTTACCGAGCAGAAAGTAGTCGTAGTCGTACTGGACGCCCAGATAGACCGGCCCGTGCTTGTGGCCCGAGGTGGACTGGTCGACCAGGCGATACTGCAGGGCAACGCTCGCACCGTAATCCTGCTCGTTGTATTCGTGGATGGAGGCATGCCAGCCGTTGATCATGCGCCCGGCGAGACCCAGTTCCCATCGGTCGAGCTGTTCGTCCTGAATGCCGGTCAGGGCGGCGAGGGTTCCGGTGTAGCTGAGGATCAGGCCGTTCTGATAACGGAAGTCCTCTTTTTTGCCGAGCTGGTACGGTAACGCCGTATTTCCGCCCAGGAGGGGCACGTTGGTGTCGTACATGAAGCCCGATCGCCAGTCGATGCGGAAATCCTGGTACGGGCCGCCGGCCACCTCGGTTGCCTGAGCGAGGGCATCGCCGATCGCCCCTCCGCCGACATCGGGTTTTCCGATCATCAGGTCGGCGGTTTCATCGATGGCGAGCGATCGCAGCGCCGGGGCGACGAGGGCGTTCTGCTTTCGGGCCTCGCCGTAACTGGTGGAGGCGTCCTGCAGATGGCCGCGATAGGCGGCGCGCTGGCCGGTCGAGCGGTTGGCGAGTTCGACATTGACCTGGCCCAGATAGAAATGGGCGTAGCTGAGCCATCGCGCCCGCTCGCTGGCCTGTTCTGCCTGTCCGCCGGGCAGAAGAAGCTCGACGCGCGAATCGGACTTGTCGTCGGCGAGCCGCGCAAAGGCGTCCTTGGCCTCCTGGAGATGCTTGACCTCTTCGGGGGAGCCAGCGCCGGTCGCGGCGGGCCTTCCGGCGGCGATCAGCAATGCTCGACGATAGTGGGCGATGCCCAGAAACAACTCGGCGCGGACGCGATTGAGACCCGCCGGAGCGCTCATGCCGGCCTCCGGCCGCAGGTAGCTCTGGAGGGTCTTGACGGCCCGGTCAAGCAGCGTGGCGGCCTCGGTGGGGTCGGCACGGCGCTCGGCCTCGTCGGGGGCGGTGGACGTCGGCGGCGGAGGGGGAGGGCCAGCCAGTTTGAGCGAAGTCACCGCGTCGAGCAGGCGGATGATCGAGTCCTTATCGGAGACCTGGGCCATCAGGCGGTCCAAGTCGGCGGCCATCTGCTGGTACTCTTCGCGGTATTGACGGATGGCGGTGGCTCGCTGCGCGCTGCCCTGGGGCACGAGCCAACTCTGACGCTGGTGCTGAGCGGCCATTTCGCCGTAGACGAGGGCACGCCAGAACAGAGCAGGCCGGTACGAGGGAAAGGCCTTGATCACGTCGCCGAACTGCTGGAGGGCGGCGGGGTAGTCGCCGGACTGATAGGCCCGAAGCGCCCGCGCCATCAACACTTCGCTGTTGGCGGCCGGCCCAGCGCTGGACCCGGCCGGTTCCTGAGCCCGCAGGGACGATGCGGCGAGCATCAGGGCAAAACAACGAAGCCACCATTTCGAGCAAAGCTTGATCGTCATGTGCGTCGTGCCACTTTTGGCGGCGCGTCCCTGCGCTCGCGGGGTTCAAACACGAGAAACGCGCGGCGACCGTCTGAAATGACTACTGCCCCTGGTTCTCCAGGATCGTGGCCTGCACGATGTTCACAAAGGTTGTGACCACCGCCCTCTCACCCGTGGTGAGGACGAAATCACGTAACTGCAGGTCTGTGATCCCACAGGAGCCCAGAACGGGGAGTGCCCCCAGAAGCAGCGACCCCAGAAGCATCCACTTATGTCTTCGCATGAACTCTCCTCAATAGCGGGGTGGCGGGCGGGTACCACCCGTCCCACCGCCGGACCAGGGGCCGGCGGCGCCGCTCACAGTCCATTGACCGCGTTCTGCAACGTGAACAAGCTCACGTCGCTCAAGATCTGCATGCCTGTTGCCAGGAGGATGTCCGGATCCAGCGAGCAACCGGCCTGCTGAAACAGAAACATCGAACTGGTCAGGCCGACGAGCGCCAGCCATCGTCCGCGGAGACGGGACTGGCGACTTGCCTTGCTGTCCAGACTGCCGCCCGATCTTCGTGTCAAGCCGCCCGCGCCCGCGCCTGTTGGGTGCGTCTGCATCGATGAAAACCCCTGCAATGGCCCGTGCAGGATCAAAGTGGAAATGAACGGCTGTTCCTTGACCGCGCCAGCAGTCACACCGGCAGGGTCCATGCCCCTGCAACATCCTGCACCGAACCGAACTATAGTGATGAGCTAATGTCCCGTCAAGGCCGTGGATACGGAAATTCACGAAGCCATGGTTTGGCAGGAGTTCGGGGTAATCGCCATTGCTGCAGGGAATCGTCCGCGCTTCATGACCGGGCCGGATCCGCAATGGGGGAGGGTCTCAGCATGCCGAGATCGTCGCCGCGGCGATCCGGCGCGACCGGGTCGTGCACGCCCGAAGGAACTGCCAGACCCGACAAAGCGGGTGTGCCCGTTTTTCCGGGCGGCTCTCACTTCTTTGCCCGGAGGGCATTCGAG
>CAZQEN010000533.1:0-3485 GCA_964591605.1 uncultured Planctomycetales bacterium | reverse complement strand
GTGCAGAGCACAACGTCCGGCTCGACCTCGACCAGACAGCCCATGGCCCAGACGGGGTAGTCGATCACCGTCCCCTCATCCCAGTTGAGGCCGTCGTCCCGGCTCACATTGACGGAGTAGTGCGGATAGCGATGGGCACAGAGGATGACGCCGGACTGTGTGCGGATCATTGACTGGGCATAGCCGGGGAAGGTGGTTCGAGCGGCCGCATCCCAGGTCGCACCGGCGTCAGGCGACCAGCACTGCCACATGGTCGGGCTGTAGATCGGCCGCACCAGGACCATTACGCGGCTGCCCAGCGCCACGCCGGTGGGCTCTGTGAGGTCCAGTGAACCGGGGATCGTGCCGCGCCGGGCATCCACCCAGGCGGGCTGATCGAGCTCGGTCGGGGCCGTCCAGCTCCGGCCCTCGTCACGGCTGCGAATCACGAATGCCTTGGCGTGCACGGCGCTCCAGGTCCGCACGTCGGTAAACCTTGCACCGTCGTCTTTGGCTCCCCCCAGCAGGCACCGAAGCCATGTGCCGTCCTGCGTCTCGACCAGCGGCCCGTAAGGGATCAGGTTGGCCGGCTGCTCGGGCCAGCCCGGCGCAACGCGGCAAGGCACGGGCTGTGACCACGTTCGCCCGCTGTCGGCCGATTCGGCAAGCAGGATCTCCGGCAGGCGACCTTTCACCTGCTCCTGCGTTCGATAAACCATGACGATCAGACGGCCTTGGGACGTGCGGAGCATCGTGCTCCCGTAATCGCTGACGGGTCCCAGTTGCTCCGGCAGCTCCGAGGGCGGCATCCAGGTCCGCCCCTTATCGCTGGAGCGAACCAGTTGGCGGCCGGCCGCGAGCAACACGTCGCCGTTGGGGGCAACGCAGCCGCTGGGCATGTCTTTACTGCCCAGCCCGACAGTGAATGCGTGTGTCGGGACCTCGACATGGCCCGGCCATGGCGGAGCAGGCGACGGGTCTCCGGACACGAGAACGCTGCGAAAGGCATACCAACCATACCCGGCCAGGCCGACGCGGCCCTCCCGGTACGTCGTGTCGGTGACGCTGAGCGCGTGGCGGCCGTCCACGCTCACCGTCAGGCGTGGACCCTCGGCGTCGACGCGGACGCGGTACCACCGATCCGTCTCACTGGGCACACCCGGCACCCAGGCGAATCGGAGATTCCGAAGATACCCGTCACCCCCGACCTTCGAGATCGCGGCCCAGAAATGCTTTGACCGCAACTGCTGGCCGCCCCATGGGAACCAGACCAGATAGAAATGATCGGGATCGAGGGCGCGGAGGATCAGCCCCGCACTGCCGGTCCCGGTTTCGCGATAGCTCCCGTTGAACTCGAACTCAGCGGAAAAGTCACGGTAGCTGCGGGACGTCTCAAATGCCCGGCTGTGCAGATTCGGCCGGTCCGGCGGGCGGATCACGCCCTGCTCGTCCTGTGTCCACGCCCCCGATGAGAAGCTCCAGCCGCTGCCATCGCCGATACAGAGCGTGCGAGTCGGACTCGCGGGCCGGCTTGCCGGTGCCCCAAGCCGCTGATCACCGACCTTCCGGATCCAATCGGCCGTCCAGCGAACCGCCTCTGCGTCGTTGTTGATGGTCAGAAAGACGAGCCCCTGGATCCGGCCAGCATGGAGGAGTCTGAGGGCCATTTCACACTGATTCGCGAGGAGATCCGCCGGCATCCGCCGACCCTCGCCGTAATCGTAGAGATAGAGGCCCAGCACGATCGGCTTGCCCGGGGACATCTGCCTGCACATGCCTACATGCTGCTCCAGACCGACCAGGTCACGGGCGTGCCACGTCCAGAGGTTGATGACGTCCAGTTCGCGGATGTACGCCTCGATCCCGGGCCTTTTCAAGTTCATGGTGTAGAGCACACCCCAGATCCTGAGCCTGCCGCTGTCGGGCAGGAGTTCGCGAATCTCGCGGATGTGCTCGGGCCGCAGTCCGCGGTCGATCGCGACGGTGCTCAGATCATCGAGCAGCAAACCCTCAATCCTCGTGTCGCGCTCGGCCAGACGGCGGAGCTGGGCGACGCGGTTGCGGTAAACGAACGGGCGGGGCTCGCCCTCACCATCAGGCGAGATCTCCCAGACGAGTCTCCGAAAGTCGCCGGTCTGTGCGAGGAGATCGTCGGCCTGCCGGCCGTCTTCGGGCAGGCCCTGCCCGGCCATCACGATGTTCGGGACGCCGAGCAGCCGCGCCCGCTGCGCCGGAGAGGCATCGGCGAAGCGGTCGGCGGTATGCGCACCCTCCTTGGCCATCTCCGGATTGCCCCAGACCCAGAGGACGTCGCGCACCGTCGCCGGGGTCCCGGCCTCCACCCCATGTGCACCCTGACCGTGTGCGGAGCGGATGGTGAGGGCGAGACAGCCCAGGGATAACACCGCTCCGGTCCTGAGCATCACATGTCCCGGACGAATCATGCCTGGCCTCCGGTAGATGATTGCTGGTCCCAAGAACAAACCGGTCTGCCGCACTGGCCAGGCCGCGAAGACCTGGTCGCCGCGAACAGATCACTCTCCCGTGTTCCTGATGTCTCGATTTGCAGCGCCAGGGATATGGAGATCTGCACATCCGGGACGCGTGGGGATCACCCGGTCGCACGCCACACACCACATCTCCCAGGCGCCATCGATGTAATTGTCGTTGGCCGGACGCCCGCAGGCCTGCGCGAACAGGAACCATTTCCCTTCGATCCTGTACAGTGCCGGAGTGGCAACGTGATAGAGTGTGCGGTCATCATAGAGCCCCCGCCAGCTGGTCTGCAGCATGGTGTCCACATCCAGTTGCGTCCAACCCCGGACGGGATCGGTGCTGACAGCCAGCACCGGCAGCCATCGGCCCCCGTTATCCACGCCCACCTCGATACAGAGCACATACGTCGTGGCGAATTTGAAGACCTGATGCCACTCGTAGTATGCGTTGCACGTGGACGTGAAGATCTGTCCCATGCCGCGCGGATCATCCATGTTGAAGTGCCGTTTCCAGGTCTTCCCATCGCGCGAGGTCGCGAGGCGAATGCCGGGCAGGACGCCATCCTTCCCGCGGTACGAGTAGTACATGTACCAGTCCCAGCGCCGGGTGATAACGTTCCACTCGCGCATGACCGCTGCCTGGGAGGCCATCGTCTCGTGAAACGGTGCCGCCGATTCGGGAGCCAGCACGGGAGCGGTGCCATAGCGGCGGATGGCGGCCGAGGTGACCCCCGAGTAACCATCAGCACCAGCAGGGCAGATCGCGAGGCCGATCCGGTCCTGCACGGTTCCGGCGGTCCCGGAGTAGTAGATGTAGTACGAATCCTCCTCAGGAACATAAAGTACGGTGTCGAGCCGGATGCTTGAGCAATCCCAGCCGCGATGGGAAGGTCTGAACACCGGGTTCGCTTTGTCCTGGTGCCATTGGAAAGGGTTGTGTTTGTCTGCCCAGGCCTTGCCGATCGCGGCCACGACCCGACGCGCCAGGAGCTGGCGGGCTTCCGGCGACAG
>CAZQEN010000532.1:0-3489 GCA_964591605.1 uncultured Planctomycetales bacterium | reverse complement strand
TTGGATGTCGCACGAATCCTCCCGGTTACACGGGGGCACGGCCGCCGATCAGGAAGGCGCCGGCCGCCGTGATCAGGATGGGCGCGGGTCAGGCCGTGATGACCTTTTCGCGGTCCGCGTCCCACAGCATGGTTTTCTTCTGGCGGTAGGATTCCACCGCCATCTTGATCGTGACCATGGTCGTCGTGCCGAGTTCGACATTGCAGAACGGCTCGCCGCCGGTGCGGATGCAGTCGAGGAAGTTGCCCTCGAGGTCGCGGAGGGGCGGCGCCGAGATGCGTGCCTCCTCTTTGCCGTCGTTTTTCTCCTTGAACTCCGGCTTCATTTCTCCGTTTCCGGTCAGGACCAGTTCGGGCCCGCGCAGCTCCATCGTGCCGTACTTGCCGTAGATGCGGTCTTCCAGATGCGTGTCGTTCGTGAGCAGGCTGACCAGCATGACGCTGAACTCCGAGGGGAAATCGGCGGTCATGATGAACACGTCGGGGATATCGCGGCCATCCTTCTCGATGTAGAGTCCGCCGGAGGCATTGACGCGCACGGGGTACTCTCCGTGCGGGCCGGCGATCGCGCGAAGCAGCGGAGCGAGCTTGTGATAGAGCAGATCCGTGGCCACGCCGCCGTTGTACGGCCAGAACTTGCGGAAATGGAAGAAGTGCTCGGCATTGTAGGGGATCCGGGGGGCCAGTCCCCACTCGTGGCCGAGCCACATGTCCCAGTCGATGTGGTCGTCGCCGGTCTTGTCGGGGCCGGCATTGGGGTCGATGGCGTGAATCGTGTTGAACACGCAGACCCGGGCGTTGCGGTTGTAGCTGCCCTGGGCGAAAGTGACCTTTCCGATGCGTCCGGCGCGGATGACATCGTGCGCTGTGTGGATGGCGTCGTCGGCCGTCCGCTGCGGGCCGACCTGCAGCACCTTTTTATACTTCTTCACGGCATCGCGGACCTGAATGGCCTGCTCGATGCTGTAGGTCATCGGTTTTTCGCAATAGACGTGCTTGCCCGCGGCCATGGCGTCGATGGTCATCTTGGCGTGCCAGTGGTCGGGAGTTGCGATCAGCACGGCATGGATATCGTTGCGCTCGAGGAGCCTGCGATAATCCGGGTAGCCCTCGCCCTTGCAGGCGGCCTGGGCCGCGCTGAGCCGGCGCTGATAGACGTCGCAGACCGCGGCCACGCGGACGTTGTCCTTCTCGGCGCGGCCGAGCAGGCTCCCGAGATGCCAGTTGCCCATGCCGCCGAGGCCGATCAGGCCCATGTTGATGCGATCATTTGCCCCCAGCGCGTGGGCGGTGCGTCCGGTTGAGAGGGCCAGTGCGCCCACGGACGCCGTGGCCGCACGCACGAACTGTCGACGCGTGATGTCGGGCATGATTCCTCCGGGAGTTGCGGACTGCAGACCGTTGAGCGATGAACCGGCCCTGGACTGAGAGCGACGGATTCCCCGTCCGGGCTACTGGGGCGCCCAGGGATCGCGGGCTTGTTTGCGCCACTGAGCCAGCCGATCGTTCAGAACTTTCTGCACCGCGCCGTAGTGAAGGCGATCACTCAATACGTTGTCCATTTCGTCCGGGTCGCGGTTGAGATCGTACAGGAGATCCTGATCGTCGAGGTAATCGATGAGTTTGTAGCGGCTGGTCACGATGCCGCGGACGCGGACTTCGACGGGAGGGGCCGCGGGCGGCGGAGGAGCGGCCGGCGGCGGACGTTCGGGCGTGGGATGCGTTCCGGCAGGGGCGGTCGAGGCGGGGAGGGATGTGGCCGCAACCGGATGGGCCGGAGCGAGGGCGGGCGCAGGGGCGGGGGTCGGTCGGCCGGGGACCCAGGCCGGCTGGCGGTGGAACTCGAGGAAGCGCTCGTCGGGGAGGCTGGCCCGACGGGGGTCGGTCATGAGGGGGGCGAGCGAGCGGCCCGAGAGTCCCATCGGGACGGGCAGGCCCGCCCAGTCGCAGAAGGTGGGGTGCAGATCGACCATGCTGACGACGCGATCCACCCGGTCCGGCCTGTTTGCGAGGCCCGGCCAGTGCACCACGAGGGGAACGCGGACCATTTCGTCATAGAACGCCGGCCCGGCTCCGAAGAGCTGGTGATCGCTGAGCGAGATTCCGCCGCTGGAGAGAAAGACGACGACCGTGTTTTCCGCGAGCTTGAGGGTTTTGAGTTTGTCGAGGATGCGTCCGACGTTTTCGTCGATCCGGCCGATCATGGCCAGGTACTTGGCGCGTGCCTCGCGGAACTGGGGGTCGTTCATCTGCTTGAAGCGCTGGGCGGGCGGTGAATTGATCAGTTTTGCGGGCCAGAGCTGCGGATTGATGCCGCGCGAGCGGGGGAGCGCGATGGATTCGGGTGGGAAGTCCTTCTCCATGCCAGGTGGATAGACGAAGGGTTCGCGGGGTCCGCGGAAGGCGACCCAGAGGAGGAACGGCCGGCCGTGGAGTTTTTCGAGGGCGTCGATCGCGCGATCGGCGTGCCAGTCGTCCAGGTACTTACCCGATCTGCCCGGCGAGCCGTCAACGCGGACGGGCGCGTCGAGCCACTGCTCGGGGGTTTGCGGGGGTTCGCTGGTGGCGACGAAGTCAGTGAGCCCGAAACCGGGAGGATCGGCCGGCTGTGTGCCCAGATCCCACCGGCCCACGAGGGCGCAGGCGTAGCCGCCGCGCCTCAGGCGGGCCGTGATGGTGTCGGCGTAGGGGGGCAGGGGCATGCCGTCGGCGGTCACTTCGTTCATGTGCGGGTAGAGGCCGGTGAGCAGGGCGGCCTGGCTCGGTCCGCTCTGGGGGGTGGGTACATAAAACCGGGTGAAATGAATGCCTCTAGAAGACAGCTTATCCAGGTTCGGGGTCCGGGCGAGCTTGTTTCCCTCAAATCCGCTGTAACCCCGCGCCTGGTCGGCCGTCATCAGCACGAGCAGGTTGAGGCGCGGTTTTTCGGGCGATGCGGCGGAGGCGGCGGGCGCGGTCGCCGCGGCGGGCCGACTGGCGGGGGCCGGGTGCGTGGTCTGGGCGCGGGCCCCGGCGGTGAGCCCCAGGAGGCCCAGAAACGCGAGGGCAGCAACGGGTCTTCCCGACGGTGTGAGTGATGGGCTGGTCAAAACGACGCTACTCCAAAGGAATCTCAAGATACTTCCTGGCTTCTTTGCCGTTGATGATCTCGGCGACGATTTCTCGCACGGCCCGCCGCAGCCCCGGCCAGGGAAACCGCTCGATGGCCGACTCCACGTCGAGCCACTCGTATGCGTCGTGCTCGTCGTTGAGCTGGACGCGGGCCTCGCAGGACACCTGGGCGGCGAAGCCCGGGCAATGATGCACGGCGTCCTGGCGGGCGACATAGAACGTGTTCACCGTGTCGACCTGATAAAAGCGCACGGGCGTCAGGCCCGTCTCCTCCCGCAATTCGCGCAAGGCGGCCTGCCAGGCCGTCTCGCCTTCCTCGATCTTGCCATGCACCGACTGCCAGGTGCCCCCGAGCTCGCCCGGCGCGCGGTGCAGCACG
>CAZQEN010000531.1:0-3520 GCA_964591605.1 uncultured Planctomycetales bacterium | reverse complement strand
CCGTAACAATCCGACTGGTCTCATTCGTATCCCACTGACAGATCCTCGCTCCAAATGGGACTACAACAAGAGTTCACAGGTCGACTCGGCAGATCAACTAATCAGCCGTAACAACCAGAACTCCTTTTCAGCGCTTCAGCTTTTCACGCGGTAAGGGAGCGAAGGGACGAGCGCCCCTGGGAACAGGGGCGCTTAGGGATCGTCTCTTCGTAATTGATTAGCGGGTCTGACGGTCCAAAAACCGCGTTCTTGAGCGAAAAACGAGGGTCGGGTACCGATTTCGAGCTTTGACGACATTTGCGACCGCGATCATGCAAAAAGCCCAATGAAATCAGGGGTTTGACCAGCTCATCGATTACGTCTCTTCGAGGATCATATTCTGTTCAGCGGTCAAGATAACGGGGTTGATGCCTGTAGATAGCTGTCGCGTGACGGCTCTTCTGGCTCCTTGGTGTCGAGAAGCGGCCAAACCAGCAGGATTCTTCAGCGTGATCGCAGACCGCTTCCTCACGGGCGCGGCTCTGATCGAGCGCCTCACACACGCTCCTAAACACCCGATCCGACCGGCGCGGGCTGCGGGGTGAGCCAGTCGTGGGCGGCGAGGGCGCCGGCGGGGTCCCTGGAGAAGAGAGGCAGTCCGGACACGGTCTTGAGGGAGACACCGATTTCGCAGTAGCCCAGGCCGGCGTCGCGGCAGAACATCACCAGGCCGGCCAGGTACATGCTGGGGCGGTCGGGCAGCACGATTTCCACCTCGATGGGTTCGCCCGGGCGGAAGACGCGCCGGACCAGGAGTCCAACCCCGCACCGGGAGAGGTTTCGGGTGCGTCCCGGAAGACAATCGACCCGGCTACCGCCCTGGAGAAGAAAGTAAACGTTGCATGACGCGCGGAAGGCGTTGCGGGGGTGCCGGCGCTGGCAGACCCAGGGGCCTTCCGCATGGCGCGAGGGGCGGTGCCGGCGGGACTGGAGCTCGAGCTCGTCCAGCAGGTGGTTCAACGCCTCGTCGGGCCGGTCACTCATGTCCCTTGCTGTCTCCCCAGATCAACGTTCTGGCGCCTCGCGGCAGTTCAAGCATACGTTTCAAAAGCCTTGGAGGAGCAGGATTTCCGGGAAGAATCGCGCGATTTCCCGCAACAGGGGCGCGGACGCGAACTGTCGGCCGCCGAGCCATTTACAGCGGCGGGCGGGCGCGATAATTTACCTCCATGGGGAACACGTCTCGGATGGTTTCCGGACTTCCCGCGTCCGGATCGGGGTCCGGGGATGGTCCGGCGTCGAGACGTGGAACCGCATGCGGGTCGTCGCGCCCTCAGAAGCCAGCGACCGATAAGCCTGCGAGCCGCAGACCCGCCGCTGAAGGCCCGGGTAGCATCCCGGTGAGATGAGGTCCATGGCCGTCCTGCAGATCCTGACACCCGCCGGCTCGCGATCGCTCGACCTGCCCGAGGGGGCCATCTCCATCGGAAGGCAGGGCGACAACGACGTGGTCATCGATGACCCCATGTCCAGCCGGCACCACTGCACGCTGCAGCCGTTCTCGGGCGGATACCTGCTCGAGGACCTCGATTCGCGCAACGGGACGCGGGTGAACGGCGAGCGCATCAAGCGGGTCGTGCTCCAGTACGGCGAGGCGTTCGCGATCGGCAAGACGGTGATGCGGATCTTCGAGCATTCGGTGCCGGCCGTCGTGCCGGTCGATGGCAGCGACACGGCCACGGAGGACGGGCCCGCGCCGGTGGCCACCCCCCTGCCCGACGACGTGGTCATCGAGGAAGGCCCGCCGAGCACCGACCAGATCCTGACCCGGGCCCGCCGGGACCTCAACAACATCCGGACGGCCGGCATCGACCCCGGTTTTACCTTGAACGACGTGGTGCTGGTCGATTGCCACGGACAGCCGGTCCACGGCGGGACGGGCTCCAAGGCCGAACAGGCCAGCGAGGCCGTCCGGACGTTCCGGCTCCTGTTCTACGGCGCTTTTCGCACGCGGGCGACGGACATCCATCTCGACGCGGCGCCCGAGGGCAGCCAGGTGCGGTTCCGCATCGACGGGAAAATGCTCCCGATCGTGCTGCTGCCGCACTCGATCGGCCGGTCGCTCATCGGAGTGGTCAAGATCCTGTCCGAGCTCGACATCGCCGGCAAGTCGCAGATCCAGGACGGCAGCTTCAACGTCGAGGTGAAACGGCGGGTGGACTGCCGCGTGTCGATCAGCCCGACGATGCACGGCGAGAAGCTGGTCATCCGGATCCTCGACACCGCCAACATCCCGTCGGAGCTCTCACAGCTCGGCCTGTCGGCCACCATGCTCAGGCAGCTCCGCGGCGTGTGCCACCTCGACGCCGGCATGATGGTGGTGAGCGGGCCGACCGGGAGCGGGAAGACGACGACGCTCTACACCGCCCTCCGCGCGATCGACACGCGTTCGCGCAACGTGATCACGATCGAGGACCCGATCGAGTACCACCTGCGGGGTCTGACGCAGATCCAGGTGGACAACAAGAAGGGATTGACATTCGCGCAGATTCTGCGTTCCGTGCTGCGGCAGGATCCGGACGTGATCCTGGTGGGCGAGATCCGCGACCAGGAGACGGCCAAGACGGCCATGCAGGCGGCGATGACCGGGCACCTGGTGTTCACGACGCTGCACGCCCGCGACACGATCGGGTCGGTGTTCCGAATGCTCGATCTGGGGGTCGAAGCGTACATGATCGCCAATTCGGTGTCGGTGTGCCTGGCCCAGCGGCTGGTGCGGGTGCTGTGCCAGCACTGCAAGCGGCCGTTCCGCCCGACGCCCAGCCAGCTCGTGCAGATGAAGATGGAGAACGCCAAGATCTCGCAGCTTTACACCAACGTGGGCTGCCGCCGGTGCATGGGGGTGGGCTTCTGGGGCCGGCAGGCGATCTTCGAGCTGCTGAGCTTCAACGACAACCTCCGCGACGCCCTCATGACCACGCAGACCATCCACGACATCCGCCGCGCCGCGGGGGAGTTCACCTACCAGACCCTTCTGGAGAGCGGCTACAAGAAGGTCGCCGAAGGCGTCACCACGCTTGAAGAAGTCGAACGCGTGGCGGCGCGGGAGTGAGGTTCTCGTCATGGCATCCGGGCCGCGACGGCACGCCGTACGTAGGGTCTGCTGTGCGGACGGAATTCTCGTAGGGTCCGCTGTGCGGACGGAATGCCGGAGAGCCGCCGGCGTCGTTGCGTCCGCGGAGCCTCGTAGGGTCCGCTCTGCGGACGGAATGTGGTGAGGCCACATCCAGGTTGCGTCCGCAGAGCGGACCCCACCTTCTAACTTCCGTCCGCGAAGCGGACCCTACGTTTGGCTTCATCCGCGGCTCGCGTATCATGAGCAGAAATCTTGCCTGGGGAGATAGACCATGATCCGAAGCCAACTTGCCGTAACACTGTCGCTCGTGGGCGTGGCACTTCCCTTTTCCCTTGCTCACGGTCAGACCACTTCGCGGCCGGGGGGCTCGCGGGAGGAGCTGCGGCGGCGGGCGGCGCCGGCGAT
>CAZQEN010000530.1:0-3521 GCA_964591605.1 uncultured Planctomycetales bacterium | reverse complement strand
GGTGCTCGTAGGCTCGATGAAGCTGTTGGACCGCCTTGACTTCATCCCCCGTGTCCGGCTGGGCTTGGGTCTGGATCTGCGACACTGGGTACTCCTTCCAGAAGCGGGGGTTGGGTCGGCGCTCATTCAAACAGCAGTAACGGCCAGAGCGGGCCCGGTGCCTGTGAAGCGGCTGCCGCCGAGACCTGCGCCGGCGTGGCGGGAACGGCGAACTCGGCTTCGAGGCCCGCCACCTCCTGAAGATACTCGAACCTGAGCCTGGCCAGCGAGTCGCCGGCCGGGGCATCGGCCACCAGGACGATCTGCTCCAGCAGATCGCGGTCGAGATCGACGCGGGAGGAGGCCGCGCCGACGAGTGGGGTCTGCGTGCTGACCAGCCGGATGAGTGCCCATCGTTCGTCGAGCCGCTGCGTATTGAACGGGATGCGCTGTCCGGCCGCATCGCGCCGGATGACGTCCAGGGTATGGAAGCCGATCCAGGGACGAGCCAGCCCGGAAAAGAAGCTTCCCGCCGGATACGCCCGGACGCGCTCCGGCTGACCGGTACCCCCGGTGACCCGGGCTCCGCCCGGGAGGTCCACGAGTTCCGGGCCGCCTTCACAGGCGAGCTGCAGCCACGGGAAATGCGTCTTGAACGCGGAGTATACCAGCGGAAGGCGTCCTTTTCCAGTGATTCTGCGGTCGCCGATCTCTCCGGTGATGCGGAACCAGGTCCATCCGCGGCGATGCATCTCGTCGCGTTCGTCGACAATCGGCAGGCCGGTGGGATCGTTGAACGCGGAGGACGGCTGCGCCGCGTAATCGTAGGTGGTATGGAAGGGGCCGAGTTCCGGGAATCGGTGATCGATCTTGCGGCTCAGGAAGCCACTGGCCGGATCGCGCTGCGTCTCGTGCTCGGCGGGCGTGGGGTGGGCTCGGGCGGTGACGGCGTGTGTGGTCAGACCCTCGACGGCGAGCGGTGCGTCGGGCTCCTCCATCTGGCGGATGAACTCGCAGAGCTCGACTGAATCGGTCGGAATGGTTTCCACCCGCAGGCTGCCGTTGAAGAGGCGGGCATTGTTGATGTGGATGCGCTTGCCCGCGAAGACGTAATAGTTCGCGTCGGCGTTCTGGACCCATGAGCAGAGTTTGTGCTTCTGCCAGGGGTCCCAGCGCTGCATGCGGTAGAAGAAGGGGCCGCCGGCGCCTTCCGGGAACTGATACCACTGCTCGTAGGCGCCCTGGCTGCGCGTGCCTTTGAAGGGGAGTTCGACGCTGGCCGGGGCAAGTGACTGCTCGACGAAATGAATGCCCAGGGCGGCGGGCGCGGGAGCCGGCGCGGGCGCCCGATGGGCCGGGGCGGCGTCGGGCCAGAAGATGACGGCCAGGAGCAGGGCGGCGGCCGCCGCCGGAACGCACCGGCTCAGAATGAGCTGGCGGATGCTCTCGCGCAGGGCGGAGACGCTCAGGTGGATCGCCCCGGCACGGGCGGGCAGCGTGGCCTGCCCGAAGGCCAGCAGGGCGGTGCTCAGAGCGGCCTCGCTCACGCCGCGGCGCCGCAATGCCCGAAGGAGGGCGCGTTTGGCGCGCAGGAAGGTGACGCGGGCGCTCATCTCACTGCAGCCCAGGGCCCGGCCGATGGCCGAGTGCGGTAGATCCTCATAGAAGCGCATGGACAGAACCATGCGGTGACGCACGTCCAGGTCGGCCATCGCGGCCCGGGTGCGTTCCGCCAGCTCGAGACGCGACAGGCCCTCCTGCGGTCCGGCCTCATCGGACCGGGGCTCCAGCCGTGTCTCCTCGAGGTCCGAGAGCGGCACGGTGTGGAGGTCGGCTCGACGGAAGGACTGCCGCACCTTGTTGCTGGCAATCGTGAAGACCCACGGCCAGAAGCGAAGAGGGTCCCGCAACTGGCCGAGCGAACCGAGCATGGACACCATGACTTCCTGGGTGATGTCCTGGGCTCGATCTTCATCGAGCATCACCCGCTGCAGATAGGCGCGGACCCGCCCCCGAGCCACGTCAGCGAGTGCGGAAAGGCTTTCTCGATCACCCGCCACGGCCTGCCGCACGAGCTGCACATGATCGGGATACGCTTGCATGGGTACGTCTACTCTGCTAGATGCGCATAGCACAACCACGTTATCCGCGATTTGAAGAAAATGTACGGACCCCCTCCGTTCTATTAGACCTCGCCGGTGTCGCCCGGTTTCAGGCAAGTCCGAAAAAGTGTCCCAAAACGTGGTTTCACAGGGTCTTGCAGGGGTCGACCCGCATGGCGGACAGCCGGCAAGTTGAAGTGCGACGGGAATGAGCCCCCTTTGCGCGTCGTGACGGGCGAAGCGCTCTATCGCGAAGGGACGGCGATGGATTAGACTGGTGGTGGACATCGCCCCTGCCTGCAGGTGCCAGGCACGGGCCGTGGAGTGCCTCGCGGCTGGCCTGGACGGCGTCGTCAATGCCGCGCAATACCCGGTTGGCGAGAGGCCACCCGCAGCAGGACGCGTATCAAAGCATCCGGGGGCGGTTAGAAAAATCCGGGGAGCTTCTACTTTCTGGTTTTTTCGAGGTTGGTGTAAAACCTTCTGCGTTGCTGTGCGTCTAAAGAGTTAGTCGAACGGTTCAGACTGGCCATCCGACCTTCGCGCTGACGGAGTCTCCCCCGTGCCCGGCAAGCGAATCGGCGACATCCTTGTGGATCTGGGCTACGTGACGGAGGACCGTCTCGTGCAGGCCAACGGGAGCGATGGTTCGCACGTATCTCGTTTTGGCGAACGGCTTTGCCGTCTGGGCTTGGTCCGCGAAGAGGACGTCACACACGCCCTCGCCATCCAACACGGAGTCCCCTGCGTTCAAGTGGCAGACCTGCCGGTTGCGCCGGAGGCGCTGTCGCGCGTGCCGGCGGACCTGGCCCATCGCTATCGGGTCCTGCCGCTGGGTCTCCATGACGGCCAGCTTGAGCTGGCCATGGCTGATCCCTTCGATCTCCGCGCCATCGACGACCTGACGGTGATCACCGGCTGCGAGATCCTGCGGCGGCATGCCCGTCCGGCCGACCTGATGGACGGACTGCGACGCTACTACGGCACGTCCGCGGCGCGGATGGCCGACTCGCTCGGGGGCAAGACCACGGCCGAAGGTGACGGCCAACTGCCTGAGGGCGACGAGTCGGTCGGGCATCTGCACGAACTGGCCCGGGAACCGTCGCTGATCAACCTGGTGAACCTGATCATTCTTGAGGCCATCAACGACGGCGCGAGCGACATTCACATCGAGCCGTTCGAGAAACAGCTCAAGGTCAAATACCGCATCGACGGCATTCTGCACGAGATGGCCCCGCCTCCCAAGCGGCTCCAGCCGGCGATCATCAGCCGCGTCAAGATCATGTCGCAGCTCAACATCGCCGAGCGGTTCGTTCCGCAGGACGGGCACATCAAGTTTGCGGCGCCCGGCGCCCCGGTCGACATCCGCGTATCGACGGTGCCGCGCCAGAAAGGGCAATCCAAAATCCGGCTGTCTGAGGCTGCCTTCGATATGGGGCG
>CAZQEN010000529.1:0-3529 GCA_964591605.1 uncultured Planctomycetales bacterium | reverse complement strand
TCGGCTCCAAGGGCATGATGTTCTTCGAGCGCCACGGCGGCGGCTGGCAGGTCTTTGGCGAGGGGCGCAAGAAGATCGCCGAGATGAACGACCGCCACCCGCACATCGCGCACATCAGGAACTTCTTCGAGTGCGTCGAGTCGCGTAAAAAGCCCAACGCCGACATCGAGGAAGGCCACCGCTCGACGAGCCTCTGCCAGATCGCCAACATCTCGTACCGCCTGGGCCGCAAGCTCGACTGGGACGGCGTGAAGGAACGCTTCCCGAACGATGAGGAGGCCAACAAGCTGATCAAACGCGTCTACCGCGAGCCCTATGTGATCCCGGAAGAGGTGTGATCTCTCAAGGCGCGGCCGCAATTTGGAGTGCGGCGGCCGCGACGCCGCTTTGGCTTTTCCCGCGGCGTATGTCTTTTCGGTCGAGACGACGATGGAAACAGAAGGCACAGCACTTCAAGCGAGGGTCTTGCGCTTCAGGTGGTATACGCTTCCAGCAATCAGTCCCGCCATGCCGAGCGATGCTGAAAGGATGGGATAATCCCATTGCCAGTATAAGGTGGCTTCTGCAGCACCGGTGGACTGCAGGTGCATTCCGAGAATCACCAGACTCGCAATAACGGCCAGACCGGCGGTGGTGGAGATAACGGCGCTGCGGAAAATGGTCGATGCCAGCCAGGATATCCCGAAGAGACCGAGAGTCGTGGGACCATAAATCAACACGCCCTCGAAAATGTCCATGACGGGCGCGCTGCCCGCCACTACCAGGAGGTTCATCAGAAGGAATGCCGCACCCAATGCGCCGGCGACAGCGAGCCGGCTCGAGAGATCGAGGCGCCTCGGAACAGGCAGGGAGGTCAGGAATTCGATCGAGCGTGAGGGTCTCTCCGTCGCCACGCTGTTACCGGCAAAGAATCCAGCGAGCAGACATGAGATGAAGAGGGCACCTGCCGCGCCCTCCCGAAGGACGCTATGAAACGGCACAAAGAACAATGTCACCACATAAGGCAGGCCCACAAAAATGACGGCGGCTACGACCAGACTCCCCTGGCGCCGGAACTCCTTGCGCAGCAGCACTTTCAACTGTTGTGACATGCCAGCACCTCCTGGCCGCAGGATCGCGCGCCGCGGATGTAGTCTTTGAAGATCTCTTCGAGCCCGAGATCCACGACTTCGAGCTGCTCGATGGCATTCATCGCCCGCAGCCGCTCCAGCTTGGCCGGCTCGAAATCGCGCAGCGTGACCAGCCACTCGCGGCCCTGGACGCGGTCGCAGACCGTGCCGTCGACCCGGAAGGCGGGCTGGACGCCGTCTTTGAGGACGGCCCGCACGCGCTTTGTCCCGCTGAGCAGCTCGGCCGTCGGCATCTGCACCAGAATCCGGCCCTCGTGCATGATCGCGATCACGTCCGCGAGCCGATGCACGTCGCTGAATGTGTGACTCGAGAGCAGCATCGTGCGGTCGCCGCGGCACAGATCCTGCAGCACGCCCTCCACCAGCTCCTCGCGGACCAGCGCATCCAGCCCGGCCATCGGCTCGTCGAGGATGAGCGCCTCCGGCTCGTGCGCGAGGGCAATGACCAGGGCGAGTTTGGTCACCATGCCCTTCGAGAGGTGCTGCACGCGTTTGCCCGGATCCAGTCCGAACTGCTTGACCAGTTCGCGGGCTCGTACGTCATTCCACGTGGGATAAAACGGCCGGCAGAACGCGAGCACGCCCTGAACGGACATCCAGCGATAGATGAAGTGCTGCTCGGGCACGTAACCCACGCGCTGACGCACCCGGTTCGGGTCGCGCGTCACAACGACATCGAGCACACGGAGCTCGCCCGCATCCGGCCAGACCAGGCCCATCAGCATCTTGATGAGCGTGCTCTTGCCCGCCCCGTTCGGACCCAGCAGCCCCAGCACCTGGCCGCGCTGCACCTGGAGCGAAACGCCGTCGACGGCCACGGTGCTGCGGAAGCGCCTGGTGACGCCTTGGAGAGAGATTACCGGCGGCGATGCATCGCTCATACGGCACCTCCGGATTCGCGGGCGGCCTGGCCATCGGTATCGATCAGCGCCTGCTGGAAAATCGCCTGGATCTCATCCGACGAGAGTCGGGCGAAGCGGCCGGCGCGGATGGCCCGGTGAAAGGCATCGTAGAGGCCGTCGGCCGAGTGCCGCCGGGCACCGCTGGCCCCTTCACCGGTGACGAACAGCCCCACCCCGCGTTTCACCTGGATCAGCCCTTCGCGTTCCAGTTGCTCGTAGGCCCGCTGGACCGTGTTGGGATTCACCCCCAGCTCCAGGGCCAGCGTCCGCGTGGAGGGAAGCTTCTCGTCGGCCCGGTAGACGCCCGCGGCCACCGATCGACGGATGTGATCCGCGATCTGCCGGAAGATGGGTACGGGGCTGTTGGCGTCGATAGCCATGGTGTATTTCGCCGAGGCGGCATCAATACCGCACTAGATCACTAATACAGTATACAACCAGAATCGGAGACAGGCAAGTCATTTCTTTAAGTGTTTCTTCTGCAGGAACTTAAAACTCATTAGGAAGTTTGCCGAGAGGGTCAGCGGGCCGAGGCGGCGATTATCGGGTGCGCAGGATGAGCTGGTGGCGCTGAGCGTGGGGGGTCTTCGACTATACTGTTGGGCAGGGGCTTATGAGGGCACACGCGATGCAGCGGCCGGGGGCTCCTTCCGGCAGCCGTCTGTCATGCTGAGCTTGTCCGGACAGCGCTCTCGGATCATCGGGCCCGAGGCGTCTCATGCACAACGACCCGCTCCATATTCTGATGGTGGAGGACAACGCCGCGCAGGCGAAGCTGCTGCGGGCTGCGCTGCAAGATGCGGGGATCCACTGCGTGCTCGATCACGCAACCGAACTGCGGAAGGCCATCCACTGCGTGAAGACGGAGACGGATCTGGTCCTGCTGGATCTGGGACTGCCGGACTCGTACGGGGTGGACACGGTGCGGCGGATGCGTGAGGCGGCGCCGGAGGTTCCGATCCTCGTCCTGACGGGCCCGGACAACCAGGAGATGGCGATCGAATCGGTGCGGGAGGGCGCCCAGGACTACATCGATAAGACGCAGCTCAGCGGGCGCCTGCTGGGGCGGGTCATCGAATACGCCGTGGAGCGGAGCCGGACGGAACGGCAGACGCGTCATACGAACGAAATGCTCCAGGCGCTGATTGACGCGTGCCCGCTGGCGATCATTGCCCTGCACAAGGACGCGACGGTGATGACGTGGAACTCGGCGGCCGAGTCGATGTTCGGCTGGAAGGAGGAGGAAGTCCTGAACCGGCCGCTGCCGACGGTTCCGGAGGAGGCGCGGCGGGAGTTCGAGGAGCTGCTGAACAAAGATCTTCAGGGGCGAGCTCGCCGGGCGGTGGAGGTGAAGCGGCTACGGCGCGACGGCACGGTGTTCGACGTATCGATCTCCACGTCGCCCATCCGCGACCGGTCAGGGCAGACCATCGCGGTGATGGGCGTGCTGGAGGACATCACGCAGCGCAAGGCGGCGGAGCGGGAGCGTGCGGCGCT
>CAZQEN010000528.1:0-3533 GCA_964591605.1 uncultured Planctomycetales bacterium | reverse complement strand
GCCGGGCGAGGTCGTCGTCGATCTCGGGAGCGGCGGCGGGCTGGACGTTTTTCTCGCTGCACGCAAGGTCGGCCCGACCGGCAGGGCCATCGGGATCGACATGACGCCCGAGATGATCGAGCGGGCCCGGCGGGCGGCGGCGGTCGCCGACAACGGCCAGCCGCTCACGAACGTCGAGTTCCACCTCGCCACGATCGATAAGCTCCCTCTGCCGGATGCGTCGGTCGATTGCGTCATCAGCAACTGCGTGATCAACCTAGCGCCCGACAAGAAAGCTGTTTTCCGTGAGATGGCGCGGGTCCTCAAACCGGGTGGGCGTCTGGCCGTGAGCGACATCGCGCTCAAGAAGCCGCTGCCGCCCGAGATCGGCAACGACCTGCTCGCATACGTCGGCTGCATCGCCGGGGCGATTCCGATCGAGCAGTACCGCCAGGGCCTGCTCGATGCCGGCTTCAGCCAGGTGCAGATCATCGACAGCGGCGCGGATCTGAACGCCTACGCCAAGGTCGACAACCAATCCGGCTGCTGCTCGACGGCCGGCGCGTCGCCCACCCCGGCCGCGGCAGGCGCGCCCGGCTGCTGCTCAGCAGCCGCCCCTGCACCGGCACTCCCGGTGCTGACGACAGGACGCTGCTGCACGCCTCCGGCGACGGACGACTCTCTCCACGCGCGCCTCGCCGACCACCTCGCGCGATACAGCGTCAACGACTACGCGGCCAGCGTGAAGGTGTTTGCGGTCAGGCCGCGATGAGCGGAGTCGGACCTGGGCCTCTCAAGCACGTGCCATCTGCTCCCGGATGGCGGCGATGATCAGCTCCCTTGTGGGGACACCGCCACCCGGATACAGCCGGCATCCCCAGAGATGCCTGGTTCGGCCTCTTGCGGCGGGTTCGATATCGACGCCGTTGACGCGTACCGTCGGCGAACCCAGGAACCCGCGTCTTTCCGCGTCCGCACTGTCGCGCACCTGGACGGGGATCACACACACGTTCACGCTCAGTCCTTCGGCCACCTCGCGAACGAGCCTCAGCGTCGGCGGGTAATTCGGGCAGTTCTCCAGGTAGAGCACTTCGATTCTGAGAGGGGCTTTGTGGCCAGGTGTGGTCACACTTTTCTCTCCTCTTTCAGGGAGCGGCGTGCAAGAGATAAACGCCTCCGATCAGCACGAGCACGCCGCAGACAAGCTTGACGACCGCTGTGCCGCGCGATTTCTCATTCCAGTCGAGATAGCGCTGGACCAGCTCAGTCGATGTTCCGGCGACGACGATCACCGAACAGTGGCCGATGCCGTAGATGAGCAGCAGGAGAGCGCCGTAGAGCACGTGCGTGCCGGCCGTCTTGAATGCCACGGCCAGAATCGGCGCCATGTAGGCGAACGTGCACGGGCCCAGGGCAATGCCGAAGATCAGGCCCAGGGCGAACGCGGCCAGCTTGCCTTTACGCTGAAAACCGATCTGCCCGGGGCCCGACCAGGGCATCGGAATTACGCCGATCAGGTGCAGACCGACGATGAAGAAGATCACTGCGACGAAGTAGTTTCCGTATCGTCCCACGTCGCCCATCATCCGGCCGGCTGCCGCCGTGATGACGCCGATCACGGCGATCGTGAACAAAATGCCGACGGAAAAGAGCGACGACAGCCCAAACGCGCGCCGCGTGGTCATCTGCCCCTGCCCGTCGATGAATCCGACGATCAGCGGGATGCTCGCCAGGTGACAGGGACTGAGGAGGATGCTCAGGATGCCCCAGATCAGCGCGGCCGCCAGGGCGATCAGCGGCGTCCCCTCGACGGCCTTCGTCAGAGTCTCGAACACATCAACCATTCCGGCCTCTCCTGGACGAGTGTCAGACGTGGCGGCCACGTCTTGCGTCGCACATCTCACATATCACGTCTCACATGTCCATCCTGACGCCGAGTTCCTTCCACTTGGCCAGGATGTCCGCCTTGGAGATGAATCCTTCATGCCGATACAGCTCCTTGCCGGCAGCGTCGTAGAAAATCTGCGTGGGAATCGATTTGATGCCGTATTTCTCGCCGGCGCCACGGTGCTCCCAGACATCGATGAATTCGACCTGCATCCGGCCGACGTACTCCTTTTTGAGCTCCTGCAGAATCGGGGCCATCATTTTGCATGGGATGCATTTGCTGGCGCCCAGATCGACCAGGCGCGGGAGTCCCCTGGGCTCGGTGGGCGAGGCGGGCGCGGTCGCATCGGCCGCAGCGACGTTGTCTGGACCGGCCGGCGGCGCCGCCCGCTGCTTGCGTGCGACAACAACGCCGACGACGAGTGCCAGGGCCACAACAATGATGATCCGCATGGGGTTGCTCATGATGCTGAATCCTTTTCCGGGGGCGGCGGCGAGGTGGGTTTCCCCTCCAGACAGCGACGGACCCCTTTTTGAACGTACCGGGTGAAGTTCGGGGGATCTTCGACGAGGTCCCAGATGTCCGCCATGTCGACCCATTCCGGCGGTTGCCCGGGCGCGCTCCGGACGATGATGAGCGACTGCACCTTCAGGTTGAAATCGGTCTCGAAGTGCTGATTTTCGGGCTGGTCGAGATTGAAGACCTGCCAGGTCACCCGCCCGGCGGCCCTTTCCTCTTCAAATCCGTGCTGCACTGCGTCGCGGGCAAGCTCCTCGATGCGCAGGCAGGTGGGACAGCGCATGGTGCGGTGAAAGTAGTACACCGCCACGACTGACTCCGCGGGGAGAGTAGTGACGGTCGCGGCGGTCGGGGACGGACCCGGCCCGGCAGACCCCGCCGCAGTCGTGCCGACGACGGCCGGCGCGCTCGCCGGGACCCCGGCGGCGTCACGGGAGGGTTTGCAGCTCATCTGCGTGAGCACGACCAGCGCCGCCACGACCATCGACGGTCTGGCGGCGACGCCGTGCAGCCCCGGCGCGCTCATGATCCGGCCCTTTCCGCCAGCAACTGCACAATCTCCGCCTCGGACAGCAGTCTGCCGGCGGATTTGACCTGGCCGTCGATCGCCAGCGCCGGCGTCATCATCACGCCCCGCTGCATGATGTCCTTGATGGCCGTCACCTTGCACAGTTCATAGGAAACGCCGAGCTGCTTCGCGGCCGCTTCGGCATTCGCCGCCAGCGTCTGACATTTGGGGCACCCGGTGCCCAGGATCTCGATCTTCATGGTGTGAGCTCCTGCTGAAGACTCATGCGAAACGTCCAAAACCAAAGCCCGCGATCGTGGAGAACGCCACGATCAGGCAACTGAAAGCGACCGTCTTTTTCGCCCCCATCAGCTTCCACAACACGATCATGTTCGGCAGCGACAGCGCCGGCCCCGCCAGCAGCAGTGCGATCACCGGCCCGCGGGCCATCCCGTGCTCCATGAGCGCCTGCGTGATCGGCACCTCGGTCAGCGTCGCGAAGTAGAACAGCGCCCCCACAATCGAAGCGAAGAAGTTCGAGAACAGGCTGTTGTCACCCACCAGCCGGCCGATCTGCTCGTCCGGCAGGAGCGCCCCGATGAACCCGACCAGAAACACGCCCCCAAACAGGAGCGGCAC
>CAZQEN010000527.1:0-3535 GCA_964591605.1 uncultured Planctomycetales bacterium | reverse complement strand
ATAGGCCAGCATCGGAGTGACGTGTCTGTGGGTAAGGGCGGCGCAGCCGATGCGGGCCGCAGGACGCAGAGCTCGTATTCGCCGCGAGAAGCATCGGCGGCAGTGATTGCCTGCGCCTCCATGCAAGCGGCGGCGAGTTGTTGGCGCAGATCCCGGCAGACGGCCTCGAGTTCCTCACGTACAGGATCCGGCTCCAGACCTGAATCCGACCTGTGGTACTCCTCCAACATATCGATGATTCGCGTACGGCCTGCGGTCTTGTCGTGGTTGGCGTTGTCTTGGCCGCCGAGAAGGGCATCGATACCGCACAACGATTTCTTGCCTGTCAGTTCCACCAGGAATTCCACATTCGCATTGAAGGCAGCGTCGGTTGCATTGGCCGAGCCAGTCCAGATCCGGGCGTTCCACCCTGCGTCCGCGACGATCAACTTGGCATGCAGTCCCTGCAACTCGTCGGGGGCGACCTGCCCGTCGGGCGTATCACTTCCGTCATCCGACGGAGGGGCGCCCATTTCGGCGGCACCGGGCTCGGCAGCAGGATTCAGGTAGTAGCTCTTGTCAATGGCCGCGATTGTCTCAGCGTCCAGCGCATCGAGTGCCTCGTGGCGGGAGATAAGCACGCTCCCGTTGGTGACGCCCTGGGTGATCTGCTGAAGGGCACCATCCGCCAGAAACGGCGACATGATCGTATCCGTCCGGTGAACCCCGTCAGGTTGTCGGGTCCTGATTCGCGGCGCGGGCAGCCTTCCAGCGGTGGGGCAGGAACTGATCGAGCTGGCTGACGGGGGTTTCGGCGATCCGGGTCAACACATCCCTGAGGTAGATGACGGGATCGACGCTGTGCCGCTTACATGTCGCCACGAGGCTGGCGAGCACGGCGCCGGTTCGCCCGCCGTTGTCGCTGCCGGCGAACAGCCAGTTCTTGCGGCCCAGGACGATCGGCCGCAGCGCGTTCTCGGCCGTGTTGTTATCGATGGCCAGGTCCCCATCATTCACGTACTCGCAGAGCGCCTTCCAGTTGCCCAGGCAGTATTGGATCGCCTCTCCCATCGGGCTCTTGGGCAGGACCGGGCTTCGCGACGCTTCGCCCTGGCCAGCCTGCGCAGCGTTCTCCTCCAGCCAGGCCTTGATCTGCGCGAGACGCGGCACTGACTTTTCCTGGCGCAGCGCACGCCGGGCCGGGGCGTCGAAATCCTTCGCCTCGCGCTCCACCTCATACAACAGCCCGATCATGGCCACGGCCGTGTGGGCGCGCAGGGCATCACTGGTCTGGGCGTCGACGAACTTGCGCCGCGCATGGGCCCAGCAGGCAAGTTCCGTCGGCGAGGGCGCGCCGTCGCTTCGCGGCTTGAACAGGTGATCGTAGCCGCCATAGGCGTCCGCCTGAATGTATCCCGCGTAGTTCCCCAAGAACCTGGCCGGCCCATCCCGGCTCCGCGTCGGCGTGTAGTCGAACACGGTGCAGGGATGATGCTTGTCGCCCACATACACCCAGATGCGGCCTTCACGCGTCCGATCGCGCTTCTCATCCAGCACCGGCACCGGCGTGTCGTCGGTGTTGATGGCCTTGGAGGCCAGCACCCACGCGACCATCAACCGGTACAGCGGCTCCATCAGCCGGGCCGCCGCCGCCAACCACCCACAGGTCGTGGAGCGCGGGATCACATGCCCGCTGCGGCCCAGAATGTGCTCCTGGCGGTATAGCGGCAGGTGGTCGCCATACTTGTTCGTGATCACCTGGGCCAGCAGACCCGGACCGGCCAGTCCCTTCTCGATGGGGGCAGCCGGCTTGCTGGCGGTCTGCACGTTCCCCTCGCACTGCCGGCAGGCATACGTCGGGCGGACATGCTCGATCACATAGAGCTTGGCCGGCTCATATTCAAGCTGCTCGCTGGTCTCCTGGCCGATGCGCACCCGCATCTGGCCACAGCAGGGGCACTTCTTCTCTTCATCCGACAGATCGTGCACCACCTGCTGGCGGGGCAGTTCCCGGGGCAGCGGCCTGCGGCCGTGGCCCTGGCGCTTCGCGGGTGATTGATTCTCCTGGGATGCGTTCTGCTCAGCGGTCCGGGGTTGCGGTGAAACTTCCCTGAGCATGTCGATCGCGAACAGCACGAGCTGGGCGGGATCCAGCCGGTCGGCCTTGGGGCCGTAGCGGGCCTTGAGCAACTGCTGGAGACGATGCTCCAGCTGCTCGTTACGCCGCTGCGCCTGGTGCAGGGACTCGTGCAGTTGATGGACAATCGCCTTGAGTGCGGCGACATCATCCGGCAACGAAGCGCGCGACACTGAAGCAGGAGCACACGCGCTGGACATCAGGAACCGGTCGGGAGGAAGTCGAAACGCGGCCGTCCGTGACCGCGGTACTTCTATCTACCATAATGCGGGCGGGATTTCCAGCAAAAAATCGCGAGAAATTCAGAAAACTTATCCACAGGAATCCGCCGCAACCTGCGGATCCGGCGACGATTTCCTCCGGAATCGACAGGTCCACGTTCAGGCGGATTCCGATGTCCATCGGGACTGGTAGCGCTTGCGGCGCCGGATGCTGGTCAGATCAATGCCCGCCAGCAGCATGGCCAGTTCGCTCGCCTTGAGCTCCACGCTCTTGCCGGTGTTCCTGGATGGCAGGCGGAACGTGCCTTCTTCGAGGCGCTTGTACCACAAGGCAAAACCGTCGCGATCCCAGTACAGGATCTTCATCCGATCCCTGCTGCGGCCCACGAACAGGAACAGGTGCCCGGACAAGGGATCGTATCCCAGGTAGTCCCGCACCATCGCCGCCAGCGTGTCGAATCCTTTGCGCATGTCCGCCGGCGACGTGCACAGGTAAACCCGCACGCCCAGTCCCTGATCCAGTTCGCCCAGGCTCGGCAGCTTCAGCATGATCGCCCCTCTCTTCGAGCCTGTCTTCGCCCCTGAGTGCTCAGACCGAAGGGAGCCTCAGAGCCGAAGGCCGCCCCGACCCAGCCCGACGCCGTCACGATGGCCAGCACGTCCGTCAGCGTCTGCCGATCCACCCGCCCCGTCACCCGGATCCGCCGCTGACCCGACAGCACGATCTCGATCACGCCCGCACCCGCGCCGGGGGATTCCTCCACCACATGCACCGGCACAAACGTCCCGCCGCAGCCGAGCCCGGCGCCACCAGGCCCCCGCCCGGCGGCATCCCGCCGGGACAACTCCCTGCGCCACCAGTAGAACGTCGGCTCCGCCAGACGCCGCCGCCGGCACCAGGACCGAATCGAAAGCCCGCTCTCGGCCTGCCCGCGGATCATCCGCCGCCAGAACAGTTCACGCGAAGCGCCACCCGCATCGCCACGGTGAATCTGCGACATGAATGCCTCCCTTCACCACGGGGGCATCATGCCGGGGAAGGCCGCCAAATGGAAGACGGGGTTTACAGGACGGATACGTTCATATTGACCTTCTTGTCCTTCGTGCCGGTAATGAATCTGAAAGTCCCCGCCACTGGGCTTAAACCACTTTAGAACGTCCTCATCGTTCTCCAGATTTACCGCAAAGCGGCGCTCGG
>CAZQEN010000526.1:0-3594 GCA_964591605.1 uncultured Planctomycetales bacterium | reverse complement strand
GCCCGCAGGGCGGCCTCGATGATGCGGCGCTCGGGCTCTTCGAGGGCTTTTTTGAGCGATTGCGGGCGGTAGACGTTGTCGGCGGGAGGGGCGGACTCGGCTTCTTCGACGAGGTGCTCGGGGAGGTCGTCCACGCCGATCTGGCGGCTGCGCGTGAGCACGACGGCCCGCTCGACGACGTTTTCGAGCTCGCGGACGTTGCCCGGCCAGTGGTAGCGCTGCAGCGTCTTGACGCACGCGTCGGTGAAGCCGGCCACGTCTTTCTTCGTCTCGGCCCTGTACTTCTTGAGGAAATGATCGGCCAGCAGCGGAATGTCGCTCATGCGCTCGCCGAGGCGCGGGAGCTGAAGCGTGACGACGTTGACGCGATAGAACAGGTCGCGGCGGAAGCGCCCGGCCTCGACGGCCTTCGCGAGATTCTCGTTGCTGGCCAGGATCACGCGCACGTCGACCTTTTCGGTCTTGTTGGAGCCGACCGGCTCGAACTGCCGCTCCTGTAGCACGCGGAGCAGTTTGACCTGCAAAGCGGGCGTGGCGGAGGAGATCTCGTCGAGGAAGATGGTGCCTCCGTCGGCGGCCTTGAACTTGCCGGCCTTGTCGCCGACGGCGCCGGTGAACGAGCCTTTGACGTGGCCGAACAGCTCGCTCTCCAGCAGCGATTCGGGCAGGGCCCCGCAGCTCACTTCGACGAACGGCTTGCTCCGGCGATCGCTGCGGTGGTGGATGGCCCGGGCGATCATCGTCTTGCCGGTGCCTGATTCACCCTGGATGAGCACGGTGGTACGCGACTCGGCCACGCTCTCGACCATGTCGAAGAGCTTGAGCATCTTGTAGTCGTGCCCGATGACGTTGTCGAGGTTGTAGCGCAGGTCGAGCTGCTGGCGGAGCGACTGGTTCTCGCGCACGAGCGACTGCTGGGCGAGGGCCCGCTGGATGACCAGGCGGATCTCGTCGTCGATGATGGGCTTGGTGAGGTAGTCGTAGGCGCCCATCTTGATGGCCTCGACGGCGCTCTCGATCGTGCCGTAGCCGGTGATCATGACCACGACGATCTCGGGGTGACGCTGGCGGATGATGCGCAGCAGCTCGAAGCCGTCAGTGCCGGGCATGTTGATGTCGCTGATGACCAGGTGATAGCGCTGCCGCTCGAGGGCAGAGACGGCCTCGCCGAAGCCAAAGACGCCGTCGGCCTCGTAACCCTCGAGGCGCAGGAACTCGATCAGCGACTCGACGATGATTCGGTCGTCATCGACGACCAGGATGCGATCGGATGGCATGTTCACTGAGTGTCCTTTGTGGCTCTCATCGGGTCTTATTCACCTGAAGCAGGCGGTACGCGACGCGGGCGGACAGCGGCGTTGCCCAGGGGCAGCCGGACGGTGAAGACCGCGCCGCCGGCGGGATGGTTTTCCGCGGTGATCCGGCCGCCCTGTTTCTCAATCAGGTCCTTGCAGATGGCCAGGCCCAGGCCCGTGCCTTTGCCGGGCTCCTTGGTGGTGAAAAACGGCTCGAACAGCCGGTCGGTCTCCGGGGGCAGGCCGACGCCGCTGTCCTCGAAGCGGATGACCACCTCGCGATCGACGATCTGCGTCGAGACGCCCAGCGTCCCGCCGTCGGGCATGGCGTCGATCGCGTTCTTGATCAGGTTGCAGAACACCTGGAACAGGCTGGTACCCCCGATCGAGGGTACTTCCTGACTGAGCGTGCAGGCAATCGCGACTTTCTTCTGCACCGCCTGTTCGCTGAGCACCTTGATTGCCTCCTCGACAATCGTGTTGATCCCGGCGTCGCCGAAGGCGGTGTGCGCGCTGCGCGAGAACTCGACGAGCTGGCGGATGATTTCGGCCATGCGCAGCAGTCCGCCGCGGGCCTGGGTGAGGTAGCCAGCCACCTTCTCGGGGGCGCCGACCTCGGTGGCCCGCAGGGCGAGGTTCAGATACCGCAGTATGCCGTCCAGGGGGTTGTTGAGCTCGTGGGCGACGCGGGCGGCCAGCTTGCCGACGGCCGCCAGACGCTCCGAGACGACCAGACGCTTCTCGAGGCCGACCGCCGCGGTGATGTCCTCAATGACCAGCGTACCGCCGGCGATTTCCTGCCCGCTGGCGTCGGTGAGCGGAACGCAGGTCAGATTCAGCAGCAGCTCGCGGCCTTCCTTGTCGCGGTAGACGACGTGCTCGAATCGCTGCTGTCGGCCGGTCTCCACGACGTCGCGGAGGGCCTCCGACCAGTCGCGGTACTGGGCATCGAGGGTGGCGGCCGTCAGCGCCTCGGGCAGGCTCGCCGCGTCCTTCACCAGGAACTCCGCGGTGGGGTTCACGTGGATCACCTGCAACTGGTCATCGAACACAACCAGCCCCAGCGAGAGGCACTGAAAAACACGCTGGCCGGTTTCGCTGAGGCGTTCAAGACGAGGCCGGTGGGCGCGAGGAACGTTCGAGCCGGCGGGCATACGTACTCCCGGATGATGCGTCGACGCATCACAAACTTCTAAGTCGCTGCATATCTATAAGATATGATCGGCAGGTACGTCAAGTGGATGTTGCTAATCGGAAACACGATTTGTGGTTTTTCTGCTGCAAGCCGCCTGTTGGGGTACTTGTCTGGCGCATTTCCAGCCGGGGAGGGGCCAATCTGCCCGCCCGCTATCGTGCAGAAATCGTTTAGACTGCGGTACTTGTGGCCTTCCGGCCGGTCGGCTATAGTACCGGATCGTCTGATGCGTGGTCCGGTAATGCCCTTCTTGTTTTCGCGACCTCCAGGAGTCTACAGGTGATCATCGGCGTTCCCCGTGAGATCAAACAGGATGAGTACCGTGTCGGCATGATCCCGGTGGGGGTCGAGGAGCTCACGCGGGCGGGTCATCCGGTCCTGGTGGAGCATGGGGCGGGGCTGGGGTCGGGTCTGGCGGACGAAGAGTATGCCCGGGCGGGAGCACAGATCGTCGAGTCTGCGGAGGCGGTTTATCGCCGGGCCGACATGATCGTGAAGGTCAAGGAACCTCAGCCCTCCGAGCTCGAACGGATCCGCAAGGGGCAGGTGGTTTTCACGTACTTTCACTTTGCGGCCAGCCGTGAACTGACGGAGGGTTTCCTCAAAACGGGGGCCGTCGCCATCGCCTACGAGACGATCACCGATGCGAACGGGCGGCTGCCACTGCTGACGCCGATGAGCGAGGTAGCCGGCAAGATGAGCATTCAGGAGGGGGCCAAGTACCTCGAGCGCCCGATGCAGGGGCGAGGCATCCTGCTGGGCGGCGTGCCGGGTGTTGAGCCGGCGACAGTGGTGATCCTGGGCGGGGGGGTGGTGGGCACGAACGCGGCGAAGGTGGCGGCGGGCCTCGGGGCGCGCGTGATCATCATGGACATCAACATCGACCGTTTGCGCTATCTTGATGATGTGATGCCGCCCAACGTCGAGGAGATCTACAGTGACGCGCACATGATCCGCCACTACATCCGCGAGGCGGACCTGGTGATCGGGGCGGTGCTGATCCCGGGGGCCAAGTGCCCGGTTCTAATCCCTCGTTCATACTTGGCCACAATGAAGCCGGGGGCCGTCATTGTGGATGTGGGCGTCGATCAGGGCGGTTGCTGC
>CAZQEN010000525.1:0-3596 GCA_964591605.1 uncultured Planctomycetales bacterium | reverse complement strand
TGGATTGCGGGCCCTCATGAACATTGAGGAAGTAGCCGACACCATGCCCTGTGCCGTGACCAAAATCAATGCCGTGTTCCCAAAGTGGCGCGCGGGCGAGGGCGTCCAGCATGGGGGACAAGGTGCCTTGCGGAAAGCGTGCACGTGACAAGGCCATGGTGCCTTTGAGTACGAGCGTGAAATCACGCTTTTGCGCATCGCTGGGCGTGCCGATGGCCCAGACTCGGGTGATGTCTGTGGTGCCGCCCAGGTATTGCGCTCCTGAGTCGATCAGCAGCAGGCCCTCGTAGGTCTGGTGTGACGCCTTGTCCAGCAGCGTGAGCGTGCCGTTGGCGTTCACCGACACGCGCAGATGGTCGTTTTCGATGGTGTGATCATCGACGAGCATTGAGCCCAGATGCCTCGTGAACTCCTTGAGCGGCCGGCACACGACGGTCGTGTAACCATGCGCCGGCACCTGCAGTGCGGCGCTCACCTCCACCTCGTGCCGAACCTCCTGGTTCGGGAATTTCCGCAGCGGGCGGCGGAAGCCCACCTGATCGCGGCGATGGCTCACGTACTGATACGGAACCTCCCGGCCGTCCGCCGTATAGAGCCGGAAACCGATCTTCTGCTCGAAGCCGAAGAACTCCTGGTATGTGGTATCGATCCCCGCCGGGAAACGAAGCGTCCAATCGACCGGCCCGTCGATCGGCTCGCTCGACGGATTGAACACCACGAGGGCGAATTCGCCGTTTTTGAGCTGCGGGATCGTCACCCGTTCGGCGATCGACTGCAGCGCGCCCTTCGCCACCCGTGCGGCGATCTCGCGAGACTGATCGAACCGGTATTCCATGTCCTTGTGCACCTGGTCGATGCTGCATCCGCAGATCGAATCATGCGGATGGTTGTGCAGCAGGTGCCGCCAGGCCAGTTCCAGGTAGCGGCGCGGATAAGCCACACCCAGGCCCGCCGCAAACACGCTGAACGGCTCGGCCCAGGCGCACAATTCCGTCTCGCACCGCGCGTTGTCCTGCTTGAGGTGGATGCGGCTGCTCAGCACTCCCGGAATCAGCCAGGCGTCGTCGCCGGCCTCCCCCGGATCGCGCAGTTCACCCTCGAAGAGCCGCGTGATGTGTTCCCGCTGCTCGCGGAGATCCTCGACGAAGCCCTCCAGATGCGAATGAACGACCTCCGCGTTCTCCAGCGTCGCGTTCACGCGCTTGAGAATCTCCGGGCTGCGCGGCTCGATCTCCATGTGATCGCCGCCGTCGAACACCAGAAACGACGGCGTGGGGCATCGCTTCATCTCGAACTCGATGACCTCGCGCGCGTTCTTGGGGGCTTCGTCCATGTCGATCGGGCGGTCGATCTCGATCCCGTGCCGGACCTTGAAAGCCCAGGAGCAGTAGCCGCCCTGGGGGCTGAACCGGTAGGCGATGACTTCGGTCCCGTCCGCCCCCTTCCAGCGGAACATCGCCCCGTGGGTCGACTCATTGCACCCGCGCCACAGCAGTGCGTTGTCGATGCCGAATCCGCGGAGAATCTGCGGCAACTGGGAGATGTGGCCGAAGAGATCGCACGCAAACCCCGTCCGCGCGCCGCCGCTCACGTCCCCGTAACCGGAAGCGACCGCCAGGCCCATCTGGAGGTTCCGGATGATCGACTCCCCGCTCACCAGGAACTCGTCGGGCAGCACGTACCAGGGCCCGATCCGCAACCGTCCCTGCCCGGCCAGGGCCCGGAGCTCACCCTCGCGCTCCGGCCGCACCTCCAGGTAATCCTCGACGATGATCGCCTGCCCATCGGTCTGGAAATAGCGGAACTCCGGGTTCTTCTGCATCGTGTCCAGCACTTCGTCCAGCATGTTCACGAGCCGGTATCGAAAGCCCTGGAATGACTCGTACCACTCCCGGTCCCAGTGCGTACTCACGACGTAGTGACCGGTTCTTCGTCCTGCTGACAAGTGTCACACTCCTTGAGCTCCGGTGCTCTGGCCCGACCCTTCCTGCAGGCGGATGGCACGGCGCCGGACGGACTGACATGCGTCCAACGCGGCCTGCGCCGCTACATCCCGGGCGCGGTCTGCGTGGTCCCCGCCGGCCGCCACTGCCAGTCCGCCGCGAATGCCTTGTACGCCGCATCCACATGACCCTGGGCGGCATCTCCGCGATGAATCCACAATCGATAGCGCAGCCGAAGCGGCTGATCCCGGGCCAGGTCGAGCATCCGCAGCCCTGGATACGACACGTTCAACACGCCGTAGAGCCGCGTGATCCACTCGGGCGGGAAATCCGGATGATGCGGGTCCACCAGGATGGCCGCCCCCGTCCGCTCCGAGTTGGGTTGGCCGGGAAGCCTCATGAAGACCGCCGAGTAATCCGCCCACGCCGCGCGAAGCTGGTTCAGATCCTTCGTGACCTTCTTGCCATCCGCGACGATCTCCGGCTCCCTCGCCTGCGCGTAGCGGATCGTGAAACCGCCGTAACCTTTCTCCTTCTCCAGCGTGCCCCCCAGCCGAAGCTTGTCCCGCATCCCGACCAGCGCCAGATCCACGTCAATGGCCTGGCCCTGATGCGTCGCCGGAAACACACGGCACACGACCCACTCGTTCATGAACGGTTCGGGCTGACCGGCTTGCGGCTGGTAGACCCACGTGTGCTGGGCGGCGAAGCGGGCATGAACCGGCCCGTCCGCCGGATGGATCTCCCCCGAATCGACACGGATGTCCGTTGGATGCCACCAGTCGCCGATCGATTTGCCGTCCTGCTCGTGCCGCACCCACGCCCAGAAGATCCCGCGGTGGTGCTCGTGGTCCTGCGGTCGCACGACGGTCAGAGCCTCACCATCCAGTCCCAGCAGCGGATGGATGTAGTCGGTCAGCGGGTAGCGCTGGCCGACCTCAGGCTTTCCGTGATAGTACGTCAGGAGCGGGCGCGCATCCGCGCCCACGATCGTCAGCAGCGGATCGGCATACTTGCTGACATACAGCGGTTTGACCGCCGCCACCTTTTCGAAGGTGACCGAGACCGGCTTCCCGCGATCCGCCGGCCCCGCCGCCCACATGAACCAGGCCCGCATCGGTGTCCCGGCGATCGGGTCGGCCGGCTCCATCTGGGCGTTCACCCGCTTGACCTCGCCCGAGTCGCCCACCCGCACCTGCGCCAACAGTCCGCCGGTTCCCCAGTCGCCCGCCGGCAATGGGACCGCCACCGGAGCGACCATGGCCGTCGGCCAATCCGCGGGGATCGTGCCGGCCACCGTCTGCCCCCACGCCCGACTCACCCCGGCAGCACCGACCAGAAATCCAACACCCAGCGACAACATCCATCCGCAGCGCAAAGCGTCGGCCTTCCTTTCTCAAATGTCCGCGAGGGATGATACCCGAACCAGACCGCACCCGACAGGACGTTGCCCCACCCGCACGAGGGGGGAGTGGCAGTTTTTCCGGGCACGGCCGCCGTTTGTGGTGCGGGCGTCCCGCCTGCACCACCATGGACCCCGTCGTCTGGTCCCGCGGAATCTGTCACAGACCGCCCGTTCCCGGGTGCGTGTCAAGGTAGGCGGGTGGCATGGGTCCCGGCGCGCCGGGACCCGTGGGGAGGCCCACACGGGCA
>CAZQEN010000524.1:0-3648 GCA_964591605.1 uncultured Planctomycetales bacterium | reverse complement strand
GTCGTTGATGTAGCCGTCGGCCGATGCGGCCGAGCCCTGCATGCGTGAGAGCAGGCCCACGCGGGCGTGGCACAGGCCCAGGGCGTGGCCGATCTCATGGGCCAGAACGCGCGGGCAGGTCTCGCGGGGCTCGCGGCCCAGGGCCAGGACGATCTCCATGGGTGGCAGGAAGAATCCATTGCTGTCCCAGCGCATGTAGGTCACGCCGCCGCGCGACGCGAGCTGCTGGGCGTCGGCGCCGACGTAGCGGATGGGCACCGCGACGCCGTCGCGCAGGGGCTGGGGCGGGCCGATCGTGATGTCCATGCGGAGCCCGCCGCCGGTCCAATCCGGGACGCGGTCTCTGAGGAAGCGCAGATAGCGTTCGATGGCCTCGCTGGGCATGTGCTCGATCTGGAAGACGATCCGGGTGCCGGGGGGCCAGCGGCGCACGAGCATATCGAGGTCGACCCCGCCGCCCTCGTCGGAGAGCGGACCGGTCCGGCCGAGGAGGGCATCGAGGATGGGCGTGGACGGATTGGCGGCGATGACGTTGAATTCGCTGGTGGCTCCGGCGGAGGTGGCGGCCGCGGTGATCGCCCAGCCCTCGGGGATCTGGCGGCCGTCGACTTCGAAGCGGCCCTGCTGATCGGCCTGGCATGAGCCGATGTAGCGCGAGGCTTCGCCGGCCCTGTCCAGGTAGAGGTCAATGGTTGCTGCCGGATCTGCGAGGCATTGCACGCGCGATCCCTGCACGCGCAGGGGTGTGGGGACGAGCGGATCGATGTGCAGCGGGCCGCGGTAGAGCGGGCGCATGCCGTTCTTCGTGAAGATGCACTCGCGGGCGCTGACCGCGCCGCCGTCGTGCCCGTCGAGGCAGCCCAGGCCGCTGAAGCGGTTGCCGGTGAAGGTGCATTTGACGAAGTCGCCGGATGCGGCGGCTCGGAGGCTGGCACCGTGGGCGGCGTTGGCGGCGAAGGTGCACTCGCCGGCCGTCACGCGGCTCTGGCCGAAGAGGATCAGCCCGTAGTCGCCGCCGCCCTCGATGCGGCACTTGTCGAGACGGAGTGTCGCCTGATCCTGAGCCTCAACTCCGCGGCTGGCGCTGGCGGCGATGCGGGTCGACGTGAGCTGGACAGTCGTGCGGCCGGTGGCGAAGAGGCCGAAGCGCCGGCCGTCAAGCAGCTCGCACGCGGACGCGGTGAACCGGGCTGAGCCGCTCACGTCGGCATTGGCGAAGCGGCTCTTGCGGATGGTGCAACCGGTCAACTCGCCCTGGCTCTCGTCGGTCAGCACGATGCCCCATTCGCCGTTGGACTCGAGCCGGCATTGATCGGCGGTCACCCGGCCGGCGTCGAAGCCGGCGATGCCCGACTGCCCGTTGGCCGACAGCTCGACCCGCTGCAGGCTCGCTTCACACTGGCCGTGCAGCTCGAGGCCGTGCGTGCGGTTGTTGATGAGGCGCGAGTCGAGGATGAGCAGACGCGTCTTTCCGAATGCGGCCACGCCGGGCATCGAGCCGTCGCAGATGGTGGTCTTCTCGAGGGTCAGGCGGGCGCGCTCCTTGCAGAGGATGACGCGCTGCCTGCCGCCGCGGATGGTCATTCCGCTCAGGGTCAGTTGGGCATCGCCGCCGAGCATGAAGCCGGCATCTCCGCAGGCAGAGGCGTCGATGACCAGTGGTGTCTTCCCTTTGGAAGCGTCGACGCGGATGGCGCTGACGGTTGAGTCGAGCACGATGGGCTCGAGCAGGCGGATGGCGCCGGACTTGCCGAGGGTGTCGGCGTCGAACTCGATCGTGACCGGGATGCGGGATTGGGCTGCTTCGCTCAGGGCATCGTGCAGGGTGACCTGTCCGGGTGCGGCGCCGGGCTTACCGGCAGGGCTGGTGACGACGATGCGGGCCTGGGCCTGGCGGGAGGGGGCTTTGTCGGACCCGGGGGCGGCGGCCGTGGCCGACGGCGGGCCGGCCAGCAGGAGGCAGGGCATCAGCAGCAGCCGGCAGGCGGACGCGCGCGTCGTGCCCGGCGAGGGAAGCATGCGCGAAAGGCAAACTGGCATGCGGAATTATTCCCATGAGTCGGCGACCTGACGTGGGCGGACGCCAACCCGAGCATCGGTTGCTGGATCCGGGTGTCATCCTGAACCCCGAGCCCGCTGCCCGGGTCCCCCATCCGCGCAAAGCCTCCATGCCGATCAGAGTTGGTATCGGCTAGCGCGGCGGAACCTCTTGACATGACAAGGGTTTTGATCAGCGGGGGCGGTTCAATTGGGGGTGATACGTCCGATAAAAACGGGTGCGGCGACGCGCCGGCTGGACGCGCCGCCGTACCCTGATCTGCTGCGAACAGCCCCCTCAGGTCAATTCGGTGTGTGGCTGAGTTCCCGGAGCTCGCGTTCGCGGGCGGCGGCGGCCGGGAACAGGATGTTATTCTCCTTGTGGATATGGCGGTGCATGTCGGTTTCGAGCTCCGCCAGGCCCGAGAGCATGGCCCGATAGGTGTTGCAGATGTCCGGCGGCGGGGTGTAGTCGCGCGTGAGGGTGCGGAGGTGGGCCAGGGCCTGGCCGGCGTTGTCGTGCTCGTATTCCATGACGGTGATCGGCGCACCCACCGAGCCGCAGTGGAAGTCGGGCAGCACGCTGCTGTGTTCGAGCTGCTTGATCATGGGGAAGAGGACACGTTCCTCCTTCATCATGTGCGATTCGAGCTCCTGCCGGAGTCCGGCGAAGACCTGTTCGACCTGAGACAGTTCGGGGTGGTTGGCGCCGTGGGCGGTCAGGACACGGCGGACGAGGTACTCGAGGCGCGGCAGCTCGTGTTTGAGGTAGACGTGATGGGTGCCGACGATGTGATCGGCGAGCTCGCCCATGGGGCGGCGAGTCCAGTCGATTTCATCGCCGGCGGGCGCCTGATCGGCGGCGGTCAGCGCGGCGACGACCTGGGACACGGGAAGCTGTCTGTCGCGGCAGGCCTCCTCGAGGGGCTTCTTGCCGCCGCAGCAGTAGTCGATGCCGAATTGTTCGAAGATTCTCGATCGCGAGGGTCGTTCCGCGACAAGCTGGCCGACGGTTCGGTCGAGGTTGAACTGGCTCATCTGCATTCTCCTTCAGGTTCTGTCACCCCGAGGCGGGGTGGAATGTTCACTTTGCGTACGTCGCCGAGGTGGGCGACACTCCGGCGTCCGGGCAGCGCGGAAAGCGGCCGCCACACACCATCAGTTCGTGACTCGAACCGGCACGGACGTCGCCTGATCGACGACGAGCCCTTCCTGCTCATAGGACCATCCGGTTCTGAGCCCCAGGACAAACCAGGCGAGGGCGACGATGCCGGCGGCGAAGATGGTGTCGCCGATGGCCCGCAGCCACTTGAGCGTCTCCATGACCGGGGTCTGGAGCAGGTCGGCGGAGCGGGCGTACCACATGCCATACTCGGCGCTGGCCCAGGTCTGAATCAGGCCGACGGGCAGCACGCTGATGAGCACCATCGCGGCGAGGCCGATGTTGAGCGCCCAGAACGCGAACGAAAGCACGCCGGTGCGCCAGGGCTGACGGGTCGAGAGACCCTTGAGGCAGAAGAGCATCAGGCCGATGCCCAGCATGCCGTAGACGCCGAAGAGGGCGGTGTGGCCGTGGACCGGGGTCGTGTTGAGGCCCTGCATGTAGTAGAG
>CAZQEN010000523.1:0-3675 GCA_964591605.1 uncultured Planctomycetales bacterium | reverse complement strand
GCGAAAAGGTTGGTTAAGTTGCCGAACGGAGACGGGTGCAATGGCGAAAATCACGACGCAGCGGGAGTTGGCGGCGCTCATGGGCGTGAGCGAGGTTGCGGTTCACAAGTGGCTGAAGCATGAAGACTGGTGCTTCGGGCGCGCACCCTGGCCGCGGAAGGTGCTGGCCGAGGTGCGCGAGTGGCGAGTTGACCCGTCTGCATACGTGTGGGGCAGGATGAGCCGAGACCAGCGGCGGGACGTTCGGCGCAAGATGGCGGCCGAGTACAGGCGGTACGGCCTCATGAGCGAGGCTGAGGCGGCGGCGTTTATCGAGGGCAGATCATGACGCAGTACACGCGACCGGAGAAGTACGAGCACTGGCGGCAGGTCTTCGGCATGAGCGAGCGGTGTCTGCGGACGTGGTTTAAGACCGGCATTGTGGACGCCAAGAAGGTGGGCGCCCGGTGGGCGGTTGCCGTCCACGAGCTGCCCTTCGATTCAGAACCGGCAGAATCCGGCAGAAACCGGCAAGTGGAAAATCGTGTGATGTATGATTCAGAGAGGTGATGTGATGACCGCAGAGCAACTGAAACAGATGGGCAAAGAGATCCGTGAGCTGGCCGAGTGCGTGCGGCTGCACATGCTGGACACGGACACCATGCCTGATTTCTTCGCGCAGCTCCGGGAGAAGGGCGTCGAGGCGCCGGCGTCGGTGCTGAAAATGGTGGCCATGTTCCGGGCGTGGCGCGACGACAACCCCGGGCAGACGATGCACACGCGCGAGCTCTGGGCCAGCATCACGACCACGGCGGACCTGTGTGACCAGGAGGCCGCCAAGCTCGAATCGGAAGAGGTGCAAAAATGAGGATCGACGAAGTTTTGAGTAAGCACAACCTGACCCGCGCCGACGCGCTGCAGTTGCTGCGTTCGTTCGGCCCACAGGCGCAGCTCGTGGCCGATGATCTGTCCGGGGTGCTCAGCAACGTGGCCGGACGGTTGATGAAAGACACGTTCGCCTCCCTCGCCCCGACGTGGCCGACGTGGGCAGCCGAGGCATCCATCGACCGGTTCAGCGGCGAGATCGCGCATGTGGTGCCCGGCCGGAGTCTCGACGCGGTTCAACCGGGTGCCCCTTACCCGACCTTCAAGCTGACGGGCGCCACGACCGGGGTGACGCTGACGAAGAAGGCCGCCAGTCTGCCCGTCACGTGGGAGATGACGCTGGCGGACGACCAGAGCGTGATGGAGACCGCCATCCGGCAGATGACCCTCGCGGCCATCGAAGCCGAGGAAGACGCGGTTTACACCGCTCTGGCGGCCGGTTCGTTTGCCGCCAGTCTCACGGCTGGCACGGGTGCCCCGGCTGCTGCCCGCCTCGACGTGATGCGTGGTCAACTGGCGGCACTCACCGACGCGGCGGGTGACACCCTGTATCTCCGTCCGGGCGTGGTGCTTTGCCCGGAGGGTCTGGCCCATCAGACCGCGGAGGCGTGCTATCAGTTCAACCAGACCGTGGACGAGTCGCAGCGGCTGCGGATCGTGACGAGCTCGCGATTGACCGGCACGGCGTGGTATCTGCTTCCCCGGCCCGACCAGTTGCCGATCGTGGCGCTGGCGTTCCTGTCGGGGCAACGTCAACCCGAGGTGACGCAGGTCCGCAAGGGCGACGGGCTGACGGTGAACATCCGGCACACCTTCGGCGCGGTGCTGGTGAATACGACGGCAATCAAGAACGCGGGCGCATGAGCCCGACTGGAGATCCTATGTTGAACGTCAAATGCAGAACCTTTCTCGAATCGATCGGCCTGAAGAAATCCGCCTCCGATGAGGACGGCCACCGGTTCATGGCATCGCTCACGGGCGACGAAGCCGAGCTGGCCCGCAAACTCGCGCAGGACGCGGCGGCCCTGGCGGATCGTGCTGAACCGGCGCCCGGCGACGATGGCGGCGACGCGCAGAAGGAAGAGGAAGAGCGGCAGGCGTCGATTCGCAAGCTCGCCCGCCAGCACGGTCAAACCTCTATCTGGGCGGACTCGCTGATCGCGGGTGGCGTCTCGCTCGCAGAGGCCCGGCGGATCCTGCTCGACAAGCGCTGTCGTGAGCAGCCTCCCCTGCGCCTGTCCGACCCGGTCGATAACCGGCTGGCCCTGGCCGACGTGGTCGCCGACGGCATCATGCTCCGCGCGATGCCCGGCCGGACCCTGAGGGACGAGGACGGCAAGCCACGCGCTGCGGCTGCGGCGGCGCAGCAGTTCGCCGAGTTGAGCTTCCACGACATCGGCAAGCGGTATTTGTCGATGAGCGGCCACGCGCCCGGCACGCTGTCGGCGCGGGACATCAAGAACCTCTTGTGGCACGGCCGCCCGTCGCCTGGCTCGCCCGTGGCGGTTCATTCCACCAGCGACTTCCCGCACATCCTGGGGAACGTGATGAGCAAGTCGCTCTTGAGCGAGTACATGGAGTTGTCGCCGATCTGGCCGATGTACTGCCGACGCACCACGGCGCCCGATTTTAAACAGATCCGCCGGGTGAACCTCGGCGAGTTCCCGAACCTGGCGGTCGTGGAGGAAGGCGATGAGTACAGCCTTGCCACGGTGGGCGAGCGCAAAGAGGTGTACAACCTCGTCAAGTACGGCAAAAGTATCTCCTTTACCTGGGAGATGCTGGTGAACGACGACCTCGACGCGTTCGGCCGCATCCCGCAGGCCATGATGAGGGCGGCCCGGCGCCTCGAAGATTCGGTTCCGCTCGCCGTGCTGACCGGCACTTCGACGATGGGCGACAACAACGCACTCTTCGACGCCACCAACCACGGGAATCTGGCATCCTCCACGGCGGACAAGGGACCGCCCTCGACAGCCCGCCTCGACGCGGCACTGCTGGCGATGCGGCTGCAGCGACACATCTCCGATGATGCGGTTCTGAACATCGAGCCGTACACGCTGATTGTGCCCGCTGCCCTGGAGGCGACCGCCCGGAAGTACCTCGAATCCAGCGCGGACCCGGACACCAGCGACGCCAACTCCGGCATCAAGAACCGATGGCAGGGGCGGCTGCAGCTCGCGGTTGCGCCCTGGCTGGACGCCACCGACGTGTACGCGTGGTATCTGGCGGCCAATCCCGCAATCTACGACGGGATCGAGGTGTGCTTCCTGCAGGGTTACGAGACCCCGACCCTGCAGATGCTCGACCAGATCAGCCCGGACAAGCGCGACTACTTCGTTCGGCACGTGGTCGCTGCCAAGGCGGTTGCGTGGCAGAGCCTGTACAAGAATCCGGGGCAATAATGCAGTAGGGTTCCTGGCGTGACGGCCTCCTTCGCCACGCTGGGTGATAGGTCCCCCGGCCGGTTTACGTCGCTGTGGCCGGCCGGGGTTTTTTAACTCTCCGAGGGTGCCCCCATGTCCGCCGACTTGCAGACTCGCATCTACATCAGTGCAAAAACCGAGGCTTTGGCGGCTGGTCTGCAGAAAGCCGAGCAGATGACCGCGGCGACGATGAAACGCATGGACGCGCTGCAATCGCGGCCCGGCGGTGGCATCGGCGGCGCAGGCGCCCCGGGCGGTCTGGACGCGTTCAGCAAACAGTTCCAGGTGGTCGAGAAACTCGGCAAAGTCTTCGTCTCGCTCGAAGCGGCTGCGGCCGGGTTCAAGGGCATCTCGGCAGCAATTAGAGGCGACTGGGAGGGCGTCG
>CAZQEN010000522.1:0-3675 GCA_964591605.1 uncultured Planctomycetales bacterium | reverse complement strand
GCGCGAGGCGTCCTTCTCGATGTAGATGTCGCGCTGCGGGATGTAGGCCTCGGGCTGGTAGTAGTCGTAATAGCTGACGAAGTATTCGACGGCGTTTTCGGGGAAAAGCTCGCTGAATTCCTCGTAGAGCTGGGCGGCGAGCGTCTTGTTGTGACTGATCACCAGCGCCGGGCGCTGCAGGCGCTGGATGACGTGGGCCATGGTGAATGTCTTGCCCGAGCCGGTCACGCCCAGGAGCGTCTGGAACCGCCGGCCCTCCTGGAAGCTGGCCGTCAGCTTCTCGATCGCCTGCGGCTGGTCGCCGGCCGGCTCAAACTGGCTGCGTATCTGGAATCCCGACATCGGAAGCCCCGATGACTGCGCACAACGCATCCATCATCGTAGGTGCCGGGCTGCCGCGGTTCAAACCGCTGCGGTGAGGGAGGGCAAGCCCGGCTGAAGCCGGCTGAAAAACAAGACTCGGCCGCGGACCACCGACTCAAGTCGGTGGCAATGGCTGGCCGGCTAAAGCCGGCCTCACAACCATTTCCGGCCGGTCCTAACGGTCTCGGGATGAAGCCGCCCTCACCCACCCTTCTCGTCGCGTCCCGCCCTGGGTAGATGCTGTATCGCCTACTTCGCGTACTCCTTGAGGAACCCCACGAACTCGCGGCGGTGCTCCTCCTCGTCGCCGAGGGTCTGGATGCACAGGTCCTGCGTGACGTAGTCGGTGCCGTCGCAGAGTTTGATGAGCTTGTTGTACTGCTGGATGGCGCTCTCCTCGGCCTCGATGACGCCCTTGATGACGGTCACCACGTCGGTCTGGTCGGCCGGCGGCTGGAGTGCTTTCTGGTCCCACTTGAGGGCCAGCGAACCGGGGACCTGGCCGCCGAGCGTCTTGATCCGCTTGCCCAGCAACTGGGCGTGGCCGAGTTCGGCGGTCACATCGGCGGCGAGCGATTTCTTGATCTCCTCGGCCCGGACGCCGTCGAGGTTGATGGAGTTGGCGATGTAGTTCATCACCGTCTCCAACTCCATGCGGTAGGCGGTCTTGAGTTCTTCGATGATTTTGGCGCGAGCATCTGCCATGGTGTCATCTCCCTGGGCGGCTTCAGGCCGCTTCCACGGCCGCCCGGACTGGGCAAGCCGTGCGGAGACCTTATAATCGTGCGCCGACGGGGCGTCCATCGGACCCGGCCCCGCAGCCAAGCCGGCGTAGCTCAGTTGGTTAGAGCATGGGATTCATAAACCCAAGGTCACTGGTTCGAATCCAGTCGCCGGTAGTCTGGGGGGTGAGGGGTCGTTTTTGCGCGCGGGTCGTGGCGGCCCTGGGCATTCTCAGCGGATGGCTCGGCGGGCACGCGTCTGCGGAGGCGCCACGGGGGGCCAGCCGCGAGCGGGTCAAGCCACCCTGGCGGGCGCTGGCGGACTATCCGCGGCCGTCCCGGCCGGACACGGGCTGGGGCATTCACGACGACCCCAACTGCAACTGGAAAGCCACGGATCTCGACGCGTTCTTCCAGCAACTCCGCGGGCGGTACGGCTTCACCTGGTTCAAGGTGCTGGCGTGCGGAGCAAACAAGCTGGACGTGACGGCCGCCTGCCGTCGCAACGGCATCGAGCCGGTCGTGCGGCTGTACGTGAGCCGCCCGGCGCCCTTCTATCCGCGCGAAGGCCGCGAAGAGGCGGAGTTCCGCGCCCTGGTGAAGCGATACGTGGCCGCCGGCGCCCGGTATATCGAGTCGGGCAATGAGCCCAATCTGCGCGATGAGTGGGCCGAGGGCGAGTGGGAGAAGGGCAACCTCACGGAGCGTCTCTGCCGGCAGTGGTTGCGTGTCCGGCCGATGATCACCCAGGCGGGCGGGATCCCTGTCTTCTATGCGATGAGCCCGGGCGGCGGTGATGGACGCTCGGCCGGCGAGTGGTGGGAAGACTGCTTCAAGACCTTCCAGAAGTGGAACCGCATCGAGGACGCATTTGCCGGCTGCGCGATGGGGGCCCACCTGGGGCCGATGAACCAGCCGCTGGATTACCCCTTCGACGCGAAGCGCAACCTTCCGCACGCGACGCGCGCGGAGCGCATCGCATCGCTCAAGCAGCGCAACACCTGCTATCTGGCCATTGAGCTGCTCATCGCCCTCATGGACGAATACCTGCCGCATCGGATCCCTGTCCTGAGCACCGAGGGCGGGGCGTTTCCCGACAACCACGACAACAAGAACTACCCGCCGGTCACGCCGGAGCGTCACCGGGATCTGAACCTCGAGATCTTCGCCCGGCTCAACCCGGCCCATCCGCAGTACTGGGGCGACCCGCTGTTCGCGCAGATGTCGTGGATCTGGCACACCGATGACGGCCCGTTCGCCCGCGACAGTTGGCACAACCATCCGGTCTACGGCGACATGCCGATCCTCAAAGCGCTCGAAACCGTGAAGCGGTTCGACCGGGGCGCGGCGTTCCAGAAGCGTTCCGGAGAGTGAACAGCCACTCACTCCTTGTGCCACTGCTCCATGAGCAGTGATGACGCGAGCGATCCACGACGAGCACTGCTCACAGCGCAGTGGCACACGGACCACGACTATCTGAGACCGATCTTCAGGCCGAGTTCATCGCGCATGCGCAGGAGGGCCTCGGCGTTGCCGCGGGCGTCGTCGACGGGGTTGTGCGTGTGCTTTGTCTGGCGCAGGTGCTTGAAGCTGGCCGACGTGCTCTTGACCAGCCCCTTGTAGAGCGAGCCGAGGTTCATCGAGCTGTGGCCGAAGGGGTTGTCGCCGGTGAAGTGGTGGAAGTACCAGTTGACGAACTGCCAGTCGAAGCCGTTGTTGTCGGAGATGAAAATCGGCCGGCCGGCGCTGACGGAGGCGAGCCAGTCGGCGAAGTCGGTCATGACCCGCTTCGGGTCGTCGAACTGCAGCGTCTGCTCACGCGAAAAGCCGCTCACCTGGAGTGCCTCGGGTACCCATCGCTCCGAGATCGGCCGGAGCTTGCCGTAAAACGTCCGGTCCAGCGCCGGATCGACGACAATCGCGCCGAGCGCAATCATCGAATAATCGCCGGGAATCGGCCCGTCGGCCTCGATGTCGACCATGATGTAGCTCATGCGTCTCGCACCTTTCGCAGCGCCGGGCCTCCGCGCCCGGCGGCGTCGGCCGCGGAGGGCCGACGTTACAGAACGGCCGCCACGGGGGGCGCCGCTACGGACGGTTGCGCAGCCGGATCCGTACGAGCAGGTCGCTGAGGGCGTCGCCCGCCGAGGCACGCTCCGGCAGATGGCTGGCCGCGCCGGCCTGCTCCAACTCGCGGACCAGACGATGATACTCGCTCTCATGGAAACCCTGCTCGGCGTCGGGCAGCACGGACTGTTCGGGGCCGGCGAGCTTGCGGGCGATGAGATCCGGGATCTGCGGCAGCGCAAAGATCTCGTTGAGTTTCACCAGGTTCGCCTCGATCTCGCCCGTACGCATCAGGTGGATGCCGGTCAGCAGCACGCGATAGACGTAGAGCAGCGGCTTGACTCGCGGGGGTGATTCCTTCGCAAAAAGCTTCCACTGCGTGTCGGCGAAGCCAAGATAGTGATGCGCGTGATGTTTCGTGATGCAGCCGCGGCCGATGGCCTTGAACTCCTCGTGCTCGGGGCCCGTGTGCACCACCAGCGGAGAATACAACTGTTCGAGCACGTAGCCGTTCTTCTTGAGC
>CAZQEN010000521.1:0-3725 GCA_964591605.1 uncultured Planctomycetales bacterium | reverse complement strand
CCCGCGGGCCGGGCTGGACGCGCCCGCCGCCTTCGCCCGCGCTCGCCACGCCGCCGGCGCCGCCGGCGCCGGGGGTGTAGGGGAGCGTGGGGGCGACGTATCGGCCGGCGCGGATATAGGTGTCGACGGGGTTGACGCCGACGGCGTGTACCCGCAGGACCACCTCACCGCGGCCGGGGCGGGGGTCGGGCACATCTTCGAGCTTCATGACTTCCGGAGAGCCGAGTTCATGGACGCGAATGGCTTGCATGGGATTGGTCCGTTGTCAGTGGTCCGTTGCTGGTTGTCCGTTGTCCGTTGTTGGTTGTCTGTCTGCGGCGAAGCCGTTTTGGAGTGCCGCGGTTGTGACGTTGCTTTCGGTCGGTACGAGGCGCACCTGGGGTTGACGACCCCGCGACAGACAAAACGCTCCGCGTGAAGCCAAAGCGGTGTCGCAGCCAGCGCACTCCCCAATGAGCGGGCCTCATCTTTCCTGATCATGCCACGCCGGTTAGATTATACCCGCGGTTGGCGGAACAGCAGACGACCGGCAACAAACAACGGACAACGGATCCATCCCATGCCGACACTGAGTGCCTTTGCCGACGAGATCAGCCCGGACCCGCAGGTGCAGATGGACACGCTGGAGGAGAACGGCGTGAAGTTCATCGAGCTGCGCGGGGCGAACGGGCTGAACGTGATGAAGTTCCCCCAGGACATGTGCAACGAACTGCGCAAACGGTTCAGCGACCGGGGTTTCGGCGTGTCGTGCATCGGGTCGCCGATCGGCAAGGTTCGGCTGGATCAGGACTGGAACCAGCATTTTGACGACTTCAAGCGGGCGTGCGACCTCTCGGAGTTCTTCGGCTCGCGCTACATCCGCATTTTCAGTTACTACCCGCCGGAGGGTGAGGATATCGCGTCGTTTCGGGGCGAGGTGGTGCGACGGCTGGGTCAGCAACTCGATCATATCGCCGGTCGTCCGATCACGCTGGTGCTGGAGAATGAGTCGAACCTCTTCGGGGCCCTGCCGGAGCGGTGCGTGTATCTGCACGCGGCGCTGCCGTCACCGCAGCTCGTGGCCGCGTTCGATCCGGCTAATTTCGTGTGCATGGACATCCAGGATGTGTACCACACCTGCTGGCTGCCGCTGCGCAGCCAGGTGAAGTATTTCCACATCAAGGATTTCAAGTACGGCCGAGGCACCGCGGCGGTCCCGGCGGGGCAGGGGGATGGCGACATTCCGGCGATCCTGCGGGATGCGGCGGCCGATGGATATGACGGATTCCTGGCACTTGAGCCGCACCTGGCACGGGCCGAGCATTCGACCGGACACACGCCGCCTCCGCTGTTCAAGGTGGCGACGGATGCGCTGCGGGCGATCTGCCAGAGCGTGGGGTGGATGGTGTGAGGCGGGGGGTGTTGACAGCGAGACACCGCGGATAAGTCCATCGCTGGCCGAATGCTGCGCGTTATCGGGCGGTTGAATTCACAGAAGCATGATGTATGGACGCAACGTCAGGCGTAGTAGACGGATGTCCGTCCAAAGGGTGATTGTGTAGCGTAAGATACGATTTTTAATGAGCTTACGCGAGTGGATGGCCGCGGAGGGCGGTCGGAGGGACCTCTGGTCCGCGAATTGCGGGTCGGGGGGAGACGGGTGAGGCAGGGGCTGCCAGCGTTGCATGGATGAACGTCGTCAACATCGTCGGCTCGCAGTTCGTCTTCCCATTGAGTGTCATGCGGTAGAGGGTCCGCGCGACGTGCTGATGCGCGCGATGACCCGGAACATCAGCACCGGCGGGGTCTACTTCGAACTGGATCTGACGGACGGGCATGCCGCGCCGGCGGAGCATTCGACGCTCGATGTGGATCTGACGGTGCCGCCGGGCGACGGCCACTTCCCTTACGAAGGTCGCATTCGCAGCACGGTCGAGGTGCTGCGCTGTGAATCACTTCCCCGAAACGGCGGTTCCGGCGCGTCGGCCCCGACGCGGCTGGGCGTCGCCGCCCGCTTCTGCGAGCCGCTCAAATACGAGTTCTGACAGGGTGTTCTGCCGCCTGCTGCGCACGCCGGTGTGATCAGGGTTTGATTTCCACGCGTACGAATCTGCGTTTGCCGCGCTGAAGGATGTCGCCGGACTTGATGTCCACGGTTCCGAGCGGGTCGGAGACCACCCGGCCGTTGATGCGGAAGCCGCTTTCCTCGACGAGGCGGCGGGCGTTGCTCTTGCTGGCCTCGAAACCGATGCGGACGATGAGATCGAGCGTGGGCGCCTGTCCGCCCTTGACCAGCGTCCCGTCGACCTGAACGGTTGGGGTATCCGCGGGGAGGGCGGCGAGAATGGCGTCGACCTCGCTCAGGCCGGCGGCGTCGCGGGCACGCTTCTGATGCTGCAGTTCCCACTCGGACCGCGCGCGGGACGCCGCCTCGGGACCGTGGAACTGCGAGGTGATCTCGACGGCCAGGCGTTTCTTGGCTTCCATGGGGTGGGTTCGGCTGGGGGTGATGAGGTCGGCGATCTCGGCGGCGGGGATGGCGGTCAGCAGGGTGAAGTAGTTGCCCATGATGAGGTCGGGCACGCTCATGAGTTTGCCGAACATGTCGTGGGCGCTGTCGGTGACGCCGACGTAGTTGCCCAGGGACTTGCTCATCTTCTCGTGGCCGTCGAGTCCGACGAGGATGGGCATGATCATCACGACCTGCGGCTCCTGGCCGGCATTGCGTTGCAGGTCACGGCCGACCAGGTTGTTGAACGTCTGATCGCTGCCGCCCAACTCCAGGTCGGACTGGATGGCCACGCTGTCATGCCCCTGCATCAGCGGATAGAGGAACTCGTGGACGCCGATGGGGGTTTCCGAGTCGAAGCGTTTGCGGAAGTCGTCGCGTTTGAGCATCTGGCCGACGGTCATCTGGCCGGCGAGGCGGAGGACGTCGGCGAAGGTCATGGGGCCGAGCCATTCGCTGTTGTAGCGGATTTCGAGCTTGTCGGGGGAGGTGTCGAGCACGCGGCCGGCCTGGTCGAAGTAGGTTCTGGCGTTGGCTTTGACGGCGGCGTCGTCGAGCACCGGACGGGTCTTGCTGCGGCCGGACGGGTCGCCGATGCGGGCGGTGTAGTCGCCGATGATCAGCACCGCCTTGTGCCCCAGGTCCTGAAACTGGCGCATCTTGCGCAGGACGACGGTGTGGCCGAGGTGTATGTCGGGGGCGGTGGGGTCAAGGCCGAGCTTGATCCGCAGGGGTTTGCCGGTTGTCCGCGAGCGTTCGAGTTTCTTCTTGAGTTCGTCGAGCGTCTCGATCCGCTCGCAGCCGCGGGAGAGAAGGGACACATCCTGTTCGATCGTGGTCTGCATCGGGCAGATTATCGGGAAAACACGTCGGGAAGGGAAGTTGCGGCCGCCATGATCCCCAGGCAAAGGTGCATGCGGAGCTCAGTGGCAGACCAGTGGAATGGGTCCCGGCGCGGCGGGACATCCCCCATCGCGGATGCCCATCGCCCGTGACCTACTCGCACGGGCAGCGAGTATCCCGGCGCGCCGGGACCATGCCACCCGAGAAACATGCCCCGGTATTTCGGACGCACCCTCCAGGCAATCCCCGACACCGCCGAAACGCTACAGGTGGAACTGGCCGGGCCGGTAAGCGCCCGGGACGGTTCGAAGTGCGATGTTCATACGGTTCCAGGCGTTGATGGCGGCGATCGCCCAGGTGAGGTCGACGACTTCTGCTTCGCTGAAGTGTTTTC
>CAZQEN010000520.1:0-3730 GCA_964591605.1 uncultured Planctomycetales bacterium | reverse complement strand
CCCCGTTGCTGCCATCGATCACGATCCAGTATGTCCGGTCGGCTCCGAGCGCGAGGTGCAGCAGGCGGGGAACCTGACCGCCGGGGGCCGGGCAGCCCCCGTCCGCACAGGCGATGTCGTTGTTCGTCTCACCGCTCCCTGGCGGCGGGCAGCCGCCTGCGTCGCTGGCGTACACGTATACCTTGGCGTCGAAGGCCGTCCCCTGGCAGAGCAGGATGTCCACCTCTATGTCCGCGGTCGGAGCGAAGCGGTAGACCACGTCGGGCCCGTCTGACGGAGCGGTGCAGCTTTCGTTATAGTTTCCTACTGCCAGGCAGGTGTTCCCCGAATCACTGAAAGGCAACGATGCGATCACCGTCGCGGAGATGCAGGTCTCGCCGCCCGCTGCCAGCGCGGGGACGTCGCCCGACGCTCCGATCGCAGCCGCCAGAACGAAAACATGCTGCAAACGCCTCATGAGCGTGAGTCCTCCCGGAACAGGACGATCTCCTGGTGCGTCTTCACCTGAGCCCTGCTGATGCCGTCCAGTATCTTTGCATGCCCGATGACACTCGCAGGCATTTGGCGAAGACAGACTTGAACCCTTGATTGGCTTCCAGCCTGGCCGGGACCGGCGATGCTACCGCCGCCGCAGGTGAGTCTGTGCAGCCCCCGGCGTGGCCGGGAGTGAATACTGCAGCAGCGCTGCCGCAGAACGAAGATACAAAACCGGCTCCGGCAGACAGCTTGCGTCACTCGTGCCCGTTGAGGTAAACTCACAGTATCCGAACGAAGTTTCGGGCCACTATTCAAAAACGCATTTCAGTGCGAAAGCGGCTCAGGATTCTCCGGTCAGAGGAGCCGTGGACATGTCAGATTGGTCGGGCGCAGGGCTGGGAAAGGTGGGGACTGGTGCGGGCGAGTCTCCGGCCGGCATCGAGGCCGCATACTCGGACCTTAAAGCGCTCGCGGGTCGGCTCCTGCGCCGGGGGGACCCTGGACAGATGCTCACGGCAACATCTCTGGTGCACGAGGCGTACTTGCGGATGGCCAAACACGTCGATCGGCTCTGGAACCGAAATGAACTGATCGCCCTGGCCGCCCGCGCGATGCGAAGCGTCCTCGTGGACCAGGCTCGCCGCCAAAGTGCCGAAAAACGCGGCGGCGGCCGAGCGGTCGTCTCGTTCGATTCGGCACTGGTGGTTGCCCGGCAGCCCACCCTCCTACTGGAACTGGAGGATGCGCTTCGCCGGCTGGCCGCGTTCGACGAGCGCAAGAGCCAGGTGGTGGAACTGCGGTTTTTCGGCGGTCTGAGTATTGAGGAGACCGCCGAAGCAATGGGTCTCTCGCCCGCCACGATCAAGCGCGAATGGACGCTGGCCCGGGCCTGGCTGCACGCCGAGTTGAAGCCCGGCGAGCCATGAACGCGCCGCCCCTGGAGCACGATCCCCCATGGACGTGCAGCGATGGCCGAGCATTGAGGAGCTTTTCGAGCGGGCGGTTCCGCTTGCGGGTGAATCGCGCGCCCGGTTTCTGGACCAGTTGCGCGCCGAACATGCATCCATTGCCGATGAAGTCTTGCGTCTTCTGGATGCCCACGAACAGCCCTCGGGGCCGTTAGACCGTATCGCCTTCCACACCTGTCCGATACCAGCCGCCCTGCCCGCTGAAATCGGGCGCTACCAGGTCAATCGTCTGCTGGGGGCCGGGGGAATGGGGGTAGTCTACGAGGCCCGGCAGGAGATGCCGCGCCGGCTTGTGGCCCTCAAGGTGGTTCGCCCCGGAGATTCCTCACTCGCGATCGCCCGCCGTCTTGAATATGAGGCCGATCTGCTCGGACGCCTGCAGCATCCGGGCATCGCGCAGATCTACGAGGCGGGAACCGCACAGACGCCGCTGGGCGAGCAGCCGTTTTTTGCCATGGAGTACGTGTGCGGCCAGCCGATCGTCGACTACGCCAGCGCACGCAACCTCAAGACACACGAGCGGCTCATACTCCTGGCCGCCGTCTGCGATGCGGTCGAGTATGCACATCGAAAGGGGATCATCCACCGCGACCTGAAGACGCCCAACATTCTGGTTGATGAATCGGGACAGCCCAAGATCCTGGACTTTGGTATCGCCCGCGCGACGGATTCAGACATCCAGGCAACGACGCTGCAGACCGATATCGGGCAACTGGTGGGGACGATTCCATACATGAGTCCCGAGCAGGTCGGGGGCGACGCGGCTCAGCTCGACACCCGCTCGGATGTCTATGCCCTGGGGGTGATCGCTTATGAGCTGCTCACCGGCTCCCTGCCTTATGACGTCGCCGGCAAAACGATCCCCGAAGCCCTGCGTATGATCATGGAGGTTCAGCCCGCCCCGCTGAGCCGGCTGAACCGCCATCTTCGCGGGGACCTCGAGCCGGTTCTGGCCAAGGCGCTGGAGAAGGATCGCGAACGCCGATACGGCTCGGCCCGGGACTTCGCAGATGATCTCCGGCGGTACCTGGCCGGGGAACCGGTCCGTGCGCGCCGGATGACCCGGCCCCAGCGCGCCTGGCGCTGGTGCGTGCGCAATCCGGCGCTGGCGGGGGCTCTCGCGGTGGCGGCGGCATTTCTGTTTGCGGGCGTTGGGGCCGTTTACCACCAGTGGCGGGTCGCACAGCGCAACGCTGACATCGCCGCCGCAAATTTCCGAAGCGCTCGAGATGCTGTGGACCAGATGCTGACACAGGTGGGGGAGGAGTCGCTGGAGAACATCCCGCACATGACGCCGGTGCGCCAGGCGCTGCTGGAGAAAGCTCTGGCGTTCTATCACCAGCTTGCCGCCCAGCAGAGCCGGGATCCCGTCCTGCGCTATGAGGTGGCTCGGGCGTACCGCCGCGTGGCGGCGATCCGGATCATGCTGGGGCAGGAGGAGGCGGCACGCCAGGCTGAGGAACCGGCGCTGGCCATCCTCGAAGAGCTTGTCGCCGGGCAGCCGAACATGGTGACGTACCGATGCGAGCTTGCAGATTCGTACCGCGAAATGGCCCGCAAGGAGCGGGAGGCCAGAAGGTTCGAGCAGTGTGAAGCGTACCACGTGAAAGCACTCGCGCTGCTCGAGCCTCAGGTCAACGATGCGGCGCGCGGTGACGTACGGCCGGTGCTGGCCCAGGTCTACAACGATTATGGATTGTTCCTGCGCGATGCGGGATGGTTACGGGAAGCGGAGAAGCCTCTGACCAGAGGGCTCGAGCTGCGGCAACAGCTCGCGCGAGAGGAACCCGGCAACCGGGGACACCGCGAGGCGCTGGCGCACGGGCATCACTGGCTGGCCGCGGTGCTGATGGAGAGCGGCCGGCACGACGAGGCCCGCCGCCACCTGAACGAGTGCGTTCAGATCCGCCAGCAGTGGGTGTCCGAGGATCCCGGCAGCCGCCAGGCAAGAGCGAACCTGGCGCACGTCCAGTTGTACCTGGGCCGTCTGCTCGTGCAGAGGAGCCACTACGAAGAGGGGCAGACGATATTGCGGCGCTCGATACAGATCATGGAGGGACTCAGCAATGAATACCCGGAAATACCGCAGTATCGCACACAGTTGGGGAGCATGCACGGCAAACTGGGGCTGTGTCTGCAGGGACTGGGCAGATACGAAGAGGCCCAGCAGGCAATGCGGGAGCACGTGCGCCTGCTGGAGACGGCGCTGGATCTGCCCGGGAATCGTCTCTGGCGGGCATGGGCCGTCTACCGCCTGGCGGTGCTGCTGCACGACAGCCGCAAGC
>CAZQEN010000519.1:0-3731 GCA_964591605.1 uncultured Planctomycetales bacterium | reverse complement strand
CGGCCACGTCGATTTTCACTACGAAGTGTCGCGGGCGCTGGCCGCGTGTGAGGGCGTGCTGCTGCTCGTCGATGCCACGCAGGGCGTGCAGGCCCAGACGGTCGCCAATGCCTACATGGCCATCGAGGCCGGGCTCGAAATCATCCCGGTCATCAACAAGATCGACCTGCCCACCTCGCGGCCGGAGGACGTGGCCCTGGAGGTCGAGCACGTGCTGGGGCTGCCGGCGGATCAGGCGGTGTTCACGTCGGCCAAGACGGGGGTGGGCGTCGATGAGCTGTTCAAAGCCATCGTCACCCGCATCCCACCGCCCAAGGGCGATCTGGAAGCGCCGCTGAAGGCCCTCGTCTACGACGCCAAGCCCGACGTGCACCGCGGCGTGGTCTGCCACGTGCGTGTCCGCGAGGGAACACTGCGTCAGGGCGACAAGGTCCTGCTCATGGCCGCCGGGCGCACGTACAGCGTGGCCGAGATCGGCAAATTCGAGCCCAAGCCGCGCGTCGTCGATTGGATCGGGGCGGGCGAGGTCGGCTATATCGTCGCCGGCATCAAGACTATCCGCGACGTGAACATCGGCGACACGATCACGATCGACTCGCGCCGCGCGGAGACCGCCCTGCCGGGCTACAAACCGCCGCAGCGCATGGTCTTCTGCGACTTCTACCCCGGCCCCATGACTGAAGCGCCCGACCTGCGCGAGGCGCTCGAAAAACTCTGGCTCAACGACAGCTCGTTCTCGTTCGAGCCGGTGCACAGCAACGCCCTGGGCTTCGGCTTTCGCTGCGGGTTTCTCGGCCTGCTGCACATGAAGATTATCCAGGAGCGGCTGGAGCGCGAGAGCGAAATCGACGTCGTCCAGACCGCGCCGACCGTCAATTACCAGGTCAAACTCAAGAGCGGCGAGATCATGGAGATCGACTCGCCCAGCGAGCTGCCCGACCTGTCCAAGGTTGAGGAGATCCGCGAACCGGTCATCACCGCGAACCTGATCATCCCCGCCGACTGCATCGGGGCGATCATGCAGATCGCGGAAGACCGACGCGGCGAGTACCGCAAGACCGAGTACCTCTCGCCCGAGCGCGTGATGCTCGCGTACAGGTTCCCGCTGGCCGAGACGATTTTCGACTTCTACGACCGCCTCAAGGCCGCGACCCGAGGCTACGGCACGATGGACTACGAGCTGGCCGGCTACCGGGCCGAGGACCTCGCCAAGCTCGACATCCTCGTGAACGGGGTCGCCGTCGATGCTCTCTCGGTGATCGTCCACCGCGACAAGGCCGACCGCCGCGGCCGGGCCCTGATCCGCCGCCTCCAGAAGGAGATCAGCCGCCACCTCTTCGAGATCCCCATCCAGGCGGCCATCGGCGGCCGCATCATCGCCCGGGAGACCATCAAGGCCCTCCGCAAGAACGTCACCGCCAAATGCTACGGCGGCGACATCACCCGCAAGCGCAAGCTCCTCGAGAAGCAGAAAGAGGGCAAAAAACGCATGAAGCAGGTCGGCCAGGTCACCATCCCGCAGGAGGCGTTCATGGCCGTGCTCGACCCCGGCGACGAGGGGTGACTCACTCTCTCTGTGCGACGAGATCGGGATGGAACCGGCGCAACCACTCGTGCAGTGCTGTGTGCAACTCCCTCGCGGCATTCAGGAGGTCATCAGCGTCGGTCTGCTGAACCATTCCGGAGCGATCGTAGACGGACTGATTGCGTTTACGCCTGCAACGGTCGAAAAAATCCACCTGGGCAGCCCAATCGCCGCCGAGAGTGAATCGGAGGGACTCGATGGTTCACTCATGCTGGCGCTCACCCTTGGGCACGCCGAACCCTGCCGCGTGCAGAGCAATCTCGCAAAGCGTGCGGACGGCGTCATATGCGTGAGTGAACCTCCCGTCCGCGCTGATGCCTGCGAGCCCGGCATCGGCGATCTGACGATCAGCAATCGCCAGCAAGTCGCCGACATGCTCGGCCGACCGCGCCGTTTTCCGGATCCACGAGTTAGCCAGCCACTGCGGCAAGCTCATCACAAGTCCCCACAATCAGGATCTTCTCGCTCCTGAGGACCTGACTGACAAAGGGGTTCTGCCTGCGTTTCCGCTTCGCCCACTCATCCGCCGAGTAGACAACGGCATTGACCTGCCTTCCGAACTCCTGCTCTGCCTGCCTGAGTGCAGGCGCCAGTTCGCGGAGTGTCGCCTGCCCGATGATCATCAGATCCACGTCACTCGATGACCGCTGCTCGCCCCGGGCGATCGAGCCATAGAAGAACGCCAGCTCAATTCGCGGGCGGAGCGGCTCGAGCGCCCTGCGGAGAACATCCACGAAGCCCCCCGTCTTGACGATCAGGCCCCGCAGTTCGCTCATGAACGGGCACTCGGCATCCGGCGCGTAGTAGACGCGGTTCCCGTCGCGATACCGCTTCAGCACGCCGGTCTCGCACAGCGTCGCCAGCTCGCGCTGCAGGGTCGACGGAGTCAGCTGCAGGTGCCTGGCCAGGTCGGCCAGATACCACGCTCTGTCTGGATGCGCAAGCACTGCCCCCAGGATGGCCTGTCGGGTCTTCGGGAAGAGGTGCCGGCGTCTACGCATATTGCGTATGATAGTACGCACACTGCGTATACGCAAACCCCATCCAAACCATCAGGAGCGGCCGGCCAGTCCCCCGCCACATCAGCGAGTGCTTACCCGGTTCCCCGTCGCCTCCAGATGGAGATTGACCGCCACCTCTTCGAGATCCCCATCCAGGCGGCCGTCGGTGTCAGGATTCCTGATCAATGCGTGATCATTTCCCGACTGCATGGGTTACAATGGGTTTCTGCCGGGTGATGTCGATAGCCGGGGGCAGGCCGGGGCGAGGGGTTGAGAGGAGCGTGGTCATGCGAGCGACTCTGCTGCGAATCGCTCTGGTGGTCGGCCTCTATTTCATCCTGTTTGAAATCGTCATGCAGCTCTCGACGCACTGGCGCGAGAGCAGCGGGGAGCTGGCGAAGGCGGGGGTGTACGCGCTGCTCGTCGCGGGTTTGATCTGGGCCTCGCTGCCTGCGTTTCGCAGGCTGGGGGGGCGAGTGATCTACCGGGCCGGGCTCGTCGTCTCGCTGTTTTTCGTTGTTCACATGCTGACTTACCTCTACGCCTGGCATATTCGCGTGAATGTTGGCCTCTACCAGGAACCGGACTGGGTCGCCCGGCATCCGGGCTTCCAGAAGGAGCTCAGGGCCCACGTGGCCGCGAATCGGTGGTGAGCGGCGGGCGAGGCCGCATCGCCGGCCCCCTGAACGTGGTTCAGGTCGCTCCTGGAACGCTCCTCACGGCCTCACTGACCGGTCGGGCTCGCCAAAGCGAACAGGCATCCTCACTTTCTCTTTACGGCGACCGGCGGAGCGGGCTTTTTCTTTGCATCTTTCGGTTCGTCCGGCTCGACCTTGTCTTTCTCTCGGTCCTTGGGAGCGGCCGCAGCTTTGGCCTGACCGTTGCTGGAAGCGGCGGCGGCGGCCAGGCGCCTGGCGAGGATGGCCTTGCGCAGCTCCTCGGCCAGATCCGCGTTTTCGCGGAGGAACTGCTTGGCGTTCTCGCGACCCTGCCCGAGGCGGACCTGGCCGTAGCTGAACCAGGTGCCGGTCTTGTCGACCAGTCCCTCCGTGGCGGCCAGATCGATCAGATCGCCTTCGGTGCTGATGCCCGAGTCGAACATGATGTCGAACTCGGCGGACTGGAACGGGGCGGCCACCTTGTTC
>CAZQEN010000518.1:0-3745 GCA_964591605.1 uncultured Planctomycetales bacterium | reverse complement strand
TACGGCAACAATCAGAACCTGGAGCGTGAGCGACAGGCCGTGCATCAACCCGTTCGAGGATCAGACCCACTCGCTGACGCTCGGGGTTCTGACAAACGCCCTGCTCGAAATGTGACGAACCCCCATTCGCCTGCCGGTCGCCGGGCCGCTTGACGCGGTCGCGCATTTTCCTAAAATCTTGGGATTCCAGCAGGTTGGGGTGATCCGCGCGCCAGGGACGTTCGCCGGAGGCCCCGCTGCTGACGCGGAAGGGCATTGTATGCGCAAGGCATTGTCACTGCTGCTTTTATGCCCGGCGGGCGCTCTGGCGGCCGGCGTGCCGGTGGCCTCAGCGTGGCCTGAGCCGTCGATCGCCCCGATCTCCTGGGAGCTCAAGTTCCGCTATCGCGACCCGCAGAAGATCTCCGTGACGGTCCCCGGGCAACCCAAGCCCGTCGTGTACTGGTACATGCTCTACACCGTGGAGAACCCCGGCCCGAGCGAGGTGGATTTCTACCCGAAGTTCGATCTGGTAACGGATAAGCTGCAGGTCATCCCCAGCGAAGCGCACGTCAGCCCCGAGGCTTTCCGGGCGATCCAGCGGCGCTCGGGGGATCCGCTCCTGGTTCCGCCGGAACGGGTGATCGGCCGGCTGCTCATCGGCGAGGACCGGCAGCGTCACGGCGTAGCGATCTGGAAGAACGTGAATCCCGAGGCGCGCTCGTTCACCGTGTACGTGTCCGGCCTCTCGGGCGAGACCGTCCGCATCCGCAACCCGGGTTTCGACTCTCAGAAACCCGAGGACGACCAGAACCCGCGGTACTTCAATCTGCGCAAGACGCTGGCCGTCCCGTACAAACTTCCCGGTGGTGAGCGTACGCGGGATCTGGCCGTGCCTGAGCGGATGGCCGGCGAAGAAAAGTGGATCATGAGGTGATTGGAAGCACGCACGCTTCGTATGCCGTGGATGACCCATCCAAGATGGCACAGCGAGCGTGAATGCTGTTGAACACGGCCGGGCGGCCGTGATTTGGAGAGTGCTATGGCTCATAAGAAAGGTCAGGGGTCGACCCGGAACGGGCGCGACAGCAACCCCCAGTATCTGGGTGTCAAACTCTTCGGAGGCGAGACCGCCAAGGCGGGCGCCATCATCGTTCGCCAGCGCGGTACGCCTTTCAAAGCCGGGCGGTTCGTGCGCCGCGGACGCGACGACACGCTTTTTGCCATGGTCGAGGGCACCGTGGTGTTCCGCGGCCAGCGCGTGGAGATTCAGCCGCACATCCAGACGTGAGTGTGCCGCTGGCCGCCATTGAGTAGAGGGACCGCACGTGGGACCGGCGCCGGCCGGTCTCTCTTTTTACGCCATGTTCATCGATCGTGCCGAGATCTTCGTCCGCGGCGGGAAAGGCGGGCCGGGCTGCGTCAGCTTCCGGCGCGAGAAGTACATTCCCAAGGGCGGCCCCGACGGCGGCGACGGCGGCGACGGTGGTTCGGTTTACCTCTACGCGGACGAGGCGGTCAACACGCTGCTCGATCTGACCGGCCGGCATCACTGGATCGCCCAGAGCGGCCGGCCGGGCCAGGGCAAGAACATGACCGGACGCAGCGGGCACGACCTGGTCATCCGCGTGCCCCCGGGCACGATCATCTACGACCGGGACACCGGCCGGCTCCTGCGCGACCTGGACTGCACCGGCATGAGGGTCCGCATCGCCCGCGGCGGGCGCGGAGGCAAGGGCAACTCACATTTCGCCAGCTCGCGCTATCAGGCCCCGAAGTTCGCCCAGCCCGGCGAAGATCCCGAGCAGCGCTGGATCCGCCTGGAGCTCAAGCTGATTGCCGACGTCGGGCTCGTGGGTCTGCCCAACGCGGGCAAGAGCACACTGCTCTCGCGGGTGAGCCGCGCCCGGCCCAAGATCGCGGACTACCCGTTCACCACCCTCGAACCGCAACTCGGCATCGTCGAGCTCAACAACTATCGGCGCTTTGTCATGGCCGACATCCCCGGACTCATCGAGGGAGCACACGAGGGCGTCGGCCTGGGCGACGACTTCCTGCGGCACATTGAGCGCACCCGCGTGATCGTCCATCTGATCGACGTGCATCCGTTGCCGGGCCAGCCCGCGCCGGCCGAGGCATATCGCGTGATCCGCAACGAGCTTCAGAAGTATTCACAGGTCCTCGCCGATAAACCGGAACTGGTGGTGGCCAACAAGATCGACCTGGCCCCCACGCTCGAGGCCGTCAACGAACTGAGCGAGGCGCTGGGCCAGCAGGTGCAGGCGATCAGCGGGGTCACGGGCGCAGGTCTGGAGCCGCTCGGTGAGCGGCTGTGGGCCATGATCCAGGAAGCGCGGGCGGCATCCGCTCCCGTTCCCGCCGATCAGGACGACCTCTACGGAGATGCTGCCGCCGAGCGGATCGCCGGAGGCGATGCGATCTGAACGGTTTCCGGGTGGCTGATTGCACTCCTGGCTGGTAGGCCTGCCGAGGATGCCATATAGTACGCCCGCCATGTCCACCGAATCGGTGTCATCCGGAATCCTCCACCCCTTCTGGGACCGTTCCATTCGGTTCCTTCTCCGGCGCCCGGCGCATCTGAAAGCCATCATCAGTCTGTGCCAGCCGGAACTGGCGGGACGGCTCGATTTCAATCGGCTCGAGACCATCGACCGCTCGTTCATCCTCGACGACTACCGCCAGCGCGAGGCGGATCTTCTCGTGCGCGTGCCGTACCAGTCCGCCGCAGGTCAGCAGGACGTGATCGTGTATGTGCTCCTGGAGCATCAGTCGACCATCGACCCCTGGATGCCCTTTCGGCTCCTGTTCTACATGCTGCAGATCTGGGAAGACGAGCGCAAGCGCGTGCAGGCCACCGGTGCAGGGGCGCCGTCGGTAAGGCTCTCGCCCATTGTGCCGGCCGTGTTCTATACCGGGAGCGGCCCGTGGTCTGCCTCGCGCGAGTTGCAGGCCCTGGTTAACGGGCCGGAGGAGCTCAGGCCATTCGTACCGAGGTTTGATATACTGTATGTGGGCCTGCCAGAGACCGATCCGGCGAAGCTGGAGGCGATCGGGCCGCTGGGTTGGGCATTGCGGGCAGTCCAGCGGGTCGAGGCCGATCATCCGGAGTTCAAGGCGGTGCTCGAACGGGCGGCGCACGCTCTCCAACCGCTGCGGCCGTTGTTGCCCGACCAGTGGAGGGAGCTGGCCCGCTTCCTGATGCTGCTGATCACGCACCGCCGGCCTGACGAGCTGGAAGATCTGCAGGAGGCGCTGCAGGCGGCCGGTCGAGACTCGGACGCACAGACGGAGTTGATGACCATGAGCAAATCCATCGCCCAGATCTGGCTGGAGGAGGGGATCGAGAAGGGAATCGAGAAGGGAATCCAGAAGGGGATTGAACAGGGGCGCGGTGCTCTTCGTCGAACGATCCTGACCCTGGGCCGGCGGCAGTTCGGCGAACCTTCGACCAGCCAGCTCGCCCGACTCAACGCCATTGCTGAGCTGTCCGCCCTCGAGTCCATGTCCGAGGCCATTCCGGATGCCCAAGGCTGGGACGACCTGCTCGGCCGTTCTCTGACATGAGCCGCTGCTTCAGAAGCCAAGGTCTGCACGGTACCACAACGAGAAACTTCCCCATGAGCACCGCCTCGCCGAACGGACAGCGGAAGAGAGACTCCGACAGGATGCCATCGCTGATCCTGCTCGACATCGGCAATTCGCGCGTGGGGATGGGCACGTGGAGCGGCCAGGAGATCGAGGAAAC
>CAZQEN010000517.1:2335-3750 GCA_964591605.1 uncultured Planctomycetales bacterium | reverse complement strand
CGGTGGGGGCACAGACCCCGATCGTCATGGCGATCGACCTGCAGGATATCACGTGCGCGACGAAGGTCCGCAGGCGGCTCGCGGACGAAAAGTTCGAGTCGCTCGAAGGCAAGAACCTTGACCTGGATGCCCTGAGCCAGGTGCTGGGGGGTATCCGGGGGGTAACGCTCCGGGTGGCGATCGGCGACGAGATCACAGGTAAAGGCACTGTCGACTTCGAGGGCGATACGGCCGTCCTCGCCGGCGTCGCCAAACCTCTGCTGCTGGAACTGCTTTCGAGCATGGGCGCATTCATCGACGATTTCGGGACCTGGGAAGTCGCGGCAAAAGGCAAGCAGGTTTCATTCGAAGGAAAACTGTCGACCGACGGGCTTCGACGCCTGTTGAGCGTCATCGAACCACCGGCACCGGGCGGGACCGATCCGTCCGCATCCGGAAAAGCCGGTGCCAGTGAGAAAGACGTCGTGTCGGCGGCTTCGCAGCAATACTTCACTGCCGCCAGGGAAATCCTCCAGAAACTCGACAAACAGCTTCAGAGCGGACGTGCGACCGTGCCGCTGTCCGCATTCGCCATCTGGATGAAGCGTGATGCGGCCGCGATCAGCCGCCTGCCCATCCTGAACGTCGATCCCGACCTGGTCAAGTTCGCGGCCGACGTGAGCTCGCGGCTGAACGACGCGGCGCGAGTGATGAGCGAAGGGACGGTGCAGGCTCAGGCCCGCACCAGCGGAATCCGAAGCGGGTACGTGGAACGCCATACCTACAGTTGGGACGCCGTTGGCAAAGCCGACAACGCCGCTGACCGCAGGGCCGCGCTCGGCCAGGCCCAGGCCCAGCGCCGGCAGGCTACGGAAGAGGAGCGGACCAGGGCGATCGTCCAGGCGGGTGAGATCTTCAAGGGTGCCAAGGCCGAGGCGGATAAGATTCGCATTGAGATGACGCAACGCTACCAGGTGGAGTTCTGATGGTGGGCCATGGACTCTGCCTGTACCCCTGGTGGCGCTCCGTGACATCCGTGAAGCGATCACGCCGGCGCGCGGCGATCGAGAGATGATGAGAAACCCCGCTCAGGGTGGTGTGCGCGAACAGGCCCGCTGGCCAGAGCGGCAGGCCAGTCAATTCACCACGGTTGCCGGATCTACGCGCGCTGCCGGATGGCCGTGCGCCGGCGTTGACCTCAAACGCGCCGGGCGGGAGCATCGGAATGGATACCAGGGCACTTGTCAGTGAGATGGCGGACATGCTGGCCGCCGGCAATCTCATTCCGGCCCTTGATCGATTCTACGACAAGAACGTCGAAGTCTCGGCGGTGGGAGTTGACGAATATCTCCTCAGGGGGAAGTCCGAGGGTTTCCGCGGCGTCTACAACTGGTTTCTGAATTGCCTGCTGCATCGCGTCGATGTCGAGTTCATCG
>CAZQEN010000517.1:0-2235 GCA_964591605.1 uncultured Planctomycetales bacterium | reverse complement strand
CACGTTCGGGCCACCTCTCTGGCGACCGTGCAGGAGACCAACTGCCACCCGTTCCGCCACGGGAACTGGCTGTTCGTGCACAACGGCGAGGTCGATGGCATCGAGCTGATACGCAAGCAGTTGATCACCGCCATCTCCGATGATCTCTTCCCCCAGGTCCTTGGGACAACCGATTCGGAGGTCATGTTCTATCTGGCGCTGACGCTGGGGCTCGAGTCTGACCCACTCGGCGCGCTGGCCCGGATGGCGGGCTTTGTCGAGCAGGCCGGGCGCCGCAAGGGGATTCAGGAAACGCTGTGGATGACGCTCGGCGCCAGTGATGGCAAAAACCTATATGCAGTACGCTACGCGAGCGACGGGAACGCCCCCACGCTCTATTACAGCCGCAGCCCTGAGGACGTATACAGGGATCATCCCGATCTGCGAGGCCGTTTCAGCCCGAAAACCCGGTTTGTGGTCTCGGAAACGGCGGGCCAGCATGAAGACTGTTGGGTTTCGGTGCCACAGTCATCATGCTTGCGGGTATCTGCAGGAGACGTGGAAGTGACGCCCTTCACACCCGTTTCGCCCGGGAGCTGATGTCTCGAGCCCGCGTGAAAGCCACCGTAGACCAGACACGCACATGAAGGAGAACACCCTTGCCCAGGAAGACGATCGATATAAAGCCGGCCAGCAGGGACGGCCGCCGGTCCGCAACGCCAGCCCGCCGGCGAACGTCCGAAACCGCCCCGTTGTCCTCCGACGAACTCCGCAAGCTGGACGCCTACTGGCGGGCGCTCAATTACCTGTCCGTCGGCCAGATCTACCTGCTCGACAATCCGCTGTTGCGAGAGCCGCTGAGGCGCGAGCACATCAAGCCGCGCCTCCTGGGCCACTGGGGCACGTCGCCGGGCCTGAACATGCTCTGTGTTCACCTCAACCGCGTGATCCGACGCGATGACCTGAACATGATCTACATCATCGGCCCCGGCCACGGCGGGCCGTCGCTCGTCGCCCACGCCTACCTCGAAGGCACGTACAGCGAGTTCTATCCGAACATCAGCCAGGATGCCGAGGGGATGAAGAACCTGTTCAAGCAGTTCAGCTTCCCGGGCGGCATCCCCAGCCATGTCGCGCCCGAAACGCCGGGCAGCATCCACGAGGGCGGCGAACTGGGCTACGCCCTCAGCCACGCGTACGGCGCTGCGTTCGATAACCCGGATCTGATCGTCGCGTGCATCGTCGGCGACGGAGAAGCCGAAACCGGCCCGCTGGCCACCGGCTGGCACGGCAACAAGTTCCTCAACCCCGCCCGCGACGGCTGCGTGCTGCCCATCCTCCACCTGAACGGCTACAAGATCGCCAATCCCTGCTTCCTCGCCCGCATCCCGAAAGACGAACTTCAGAAGTTCTTCGAGGGCATGGGCTACAGGCCCTACTTCGTCGAAGGCCACGACCCCGAGTCGGTCCACCAGCAACTCGCCGGCGTCCTCGACACAGTCGTCGCCGAAATCCGGGAAATCTGGGAGCAGGCACGAACGGCTCCTGATTCCTCCAATCGGAAATCGGCAATCGGAAATCGACAATCCCCCCGCCCCGCCTGGCCCATGATCGTCTTCCGCACGCCCAAGGGCTGGACCTGCCCGCCGGAAATCGACGGGAAGAAGTGCGAGGACTACTGGCGGAGCCATCAGGTCCCGATGGGAGACATGGACAGGCCCGGGCACGTCAAAATCCTGGAAAAGTGGATGAAGAGCTACCGTCCGGAGGAGCTTTTCGATGCTCGGGGCCGGCTGAGGCCCGAACTGGCCGAACTCGCGCCCCAAGGCCGCCGCCGGATGAGCGACAACCCCCACGCCAACGGCGGCCTGCTGCTGCGCGACCTGAAAATGCCCGATTTCCGCGACTATGAGGTAAAAGTGCCCAGCCCCGGCGCCGCCACCGCCGAATCCACGCGCGTCATGGGCACTTTCCTGCGCGATGTGATGAAAGCAAACCTGGAGAGCCGCAACTTCCGCCTCTTCAGCCCCGACGAGAACAACTCCAACCGCTGGCAGGACGTCCTGGAAGTCACCACGCGCTGCTACATGGCCGAGATCTACCCGGAGGACGACAAACTCAGTCCCGACGGCCGCGTGATGGAGGTCCTCAGCGAGCACCAGTGTCAGGGCTGGCTCGAAGGGTACCTGCTTACCGGCCGGCACGGCTTCTTCTCGTGCTACGAGGCCTTCATCCACATCATCGACTCGATGTTCA
>CAZQEN010000516.1:0-3762 GCA_964591605.1 uncultured Planctomycetales bacterium | reverse complement strand
AGCGGCAGTTCGGCCCCGTGGCCTGCCAGACGGCCCGAAATGCGGATGCGGAGGCTGTCCGATATCGGCCGCGCGACACGCACCGTCAACTTCTCCCCCGGACCCGCGTTCAGGCAGGTCACGTCCCGGACCGCCGACCCGTCCGCCGCCGCCACCTCCAGATGCTTGAGCAGGTCCGCCGGGTTGACCGGCTGGTCGAACCGCAGTCGCAGATGAACATGCGTGCGGTCGGCAACCGCCGCCTCGAGGCCCTCGAACCGAAGCGGCCGCGTCTCAAACCGGAACTCGCCGGGCCCTGCCAGCCGCCGGCCGGTGAGCCGCTCCAGCGAAGGCGACGCCTTGACCACGAAGCGGCGGCCCGGCGGAAGTGGTGCCTCCAACTGGTATTCCAGCTTGTCCGGAGCCGACCACGTCCACCGCCCAGCCACCGGCGGCACCACCGCAAAGGGTGACTCCAGCACGGGCGACCCCACCGCGCTCGCCGGCACCACCGGCTCCTCAAACACCAGGCTCAGCCGGTCGGCCTTCTCCACATCCCGGACCGGCAGCGCCGTCAGGACGCGGAGCCGTCCCGACCGGTCCGCCGTCAGGTCATGATGGATCCAGACGATCCCGGCCACGTTCAAAAGGAAAAGGGCAACCGACAACCGGCGGGGACAGCGCGCCGCGAGGAACATGGTCCACTCCTTGAACCAGAAATCTCTTCCGTGAGGGCGACGCTCCAAATATAGCACGCAATTCGCGCGCAGGTGGCACGCAGTTGAAAAAAATCGAGAAAGTTTTTACCCCGCGCCCCGGTCCGGGCCGACTCGGGGTGATCGTCACACCAGGATGGCCGCCGTCCCCGCCCCGGCCAGAGAAATGAAGAGGCTCTCGAGCGTCAGTTCGATGTTCGCATTCCGAACCAGATTGGCCTCGGCCTCGGACACCTCGCCCAGCGCCCGCGCCAGCGCCGCCGGAGATTGCCGGGCCAGTTGTGCCACGATGTCGCCCTGATCGGCATTGATCGGGGCCAGCGTCGCCCCCGTCGCCTGCCGCAGCGCGTCCAGGTAGAAATCCCCCAGCATCCCCAGCAGCGTTTGCAGCCCCGCCCGCGTCGCGTCGGTATCCGACACGTCCGGATCCCGGTCCGACACGAACTTGGCAAGCACCTTCGCATCCTCGGCGAACGGCTTGGCCAGCGCATGCGGCGCAAACCCCCGCCCGCCCCGCGCCAACTGAACCAGCCGCTCACCCCACGGCTGCTTCAACCGGAACACCCCCTCCTCCACCTGCCGCAGCGCCGCCCCCAGGCTCCCGCCCGACCGCCGCCCCGCGTACTCGAGCTCCCCCGCCGGCGCATCCGGACAGAGCTGCCGCAGCCGGTCGATCACAAACGTGTCGGGCAGTGCCGCAAAATGCACCGGCTGGCACCGCGACCGCGTCGTCGGCAGCATCTTCTCCAGAGCCGAGGTCACCAGAATGATGAACGTCGATCGCGGCGGCTCCTCCAGCGTCTTGAGCAGGCAGTTCTGCGCCGCGTCGTTCATGCGTTCGGCCTCGCGAACGATGAAGATCTTCGCCCGCCCTCGAACGGGGCACGTCCCCGCCTTGTCCACGAGGAATTGCCGGATCACATCGACCGTCACGAACAGTGCCTTCTGCTGGCGGATCTTCGAATCCGGGTGCTGGCGGTTGAGCTGCCGATAGATGATCTGCAGGTCCGGGTGAGTCCCCGCCTCCACCATCCGGCACTCCCCGCACTGCCCGCACGCGTCCGCCCCCGTCCCCCCCTCCGTGGCCCGGCCTTCCATGCCGTGCAGCAGTCCCGGCTCTCCGCCCCCACCCCGCTCGCACAGCAGCGTCTGGGCCAGCCCGGCGGCCAGCATCTCCTTGCCCACCCCCTCCGGTCCGGCGAAAAGGTATGCATGCGGCATCCGCCGGCTGGCCAATGCCCGCTGCAGCATGCGCTGCGCCCGCTCCTGGTGCTTCACATCACGCATCAACACGCCGGATCAACTCCATGATGCGGGCATGCACCTGCTCGGGCGTACCCATCCCATCCAGCACCTCAACCCGCCCCGGGTACTCCGCCGGAAGCGACAGAAACATCTTGTGCACCCGGCGGTGATACTCCAGCGGCCGGGCCTCCATGGCATCAACCCGAGCGTCACTCAGCAGCATCGGTTGCCCTTCATCGACGCGGTTTCGATGACGCCCCGCATGGTGCGGCTTGCGGCCGGTGCGGCGAAAACCCTCCTCCGGCGGAACGTCGAGGATGAACGTCAGGTCGGGCCACGTATCGCCCACCGCATATCGCCCCACCTCGATCACCCGCCGCGGGTCGTAACCCGCCGCTCCCTGGTATGCACACGTCGACGAGATGAACCGGTCGCACAGCACCACCTGGCCGCTGCGCACTGCCGGCTCGACCACTTCCCCCACCAGTTGTGCCCGCGACGCCATGAACAGGAAAGTCTCACAGCGGACATCCATCCGCGAGAGATCGAAGTCCAGCAGCACCGAGCGGATCCGGTTGCCGATGTCCGTCCCGCCCGGGTCCTTCGCCATCACCACGCTCAGTCCCTGGCTTGTGAGCTCCTCCGCCAGCAACCGAAGCTGCGTGCCCTTCCCGCATCCGTCCGGTCCGTCGAGCACAATGAACTTGCCGGAGAGTTGACCGTTCAAAACTGACTCCATTCAGCGAATCTCACCCCGCGCCGGCTCGCACCCGTTCGTACACCTCGGCCGCGTTGTAGCTGCTCCGCACAAACGGACCCGACGCCACGCCGGGGAAGCCCAGCGACCGGGCCGTCTCGGCCAGCGCCTCGAACTCCGGCGGTGCGTAAAAACGCGCGACCGGCGCATGCTGCGGCGTCGGCTGCAGATACTGTCCGATCGTCACCACGTCGCAGCCGACCGCGCGCAGGTCCTCCAGCGCCTGATGAACCTCCTGCAGCTCCTCCCCGAGCCCCACCATCAGCCCGCTCTTGGTCGGCATCGACGGCCGCAGTTCCTTGGCGATCCGCAGCACGTCCAGCGACCGCCGATACTTCCCCTGCGGCCGCACCACCGGCGTGAGCCGGGCCACCGTCTCGAGATTATGGTTGAATACGTCCGGCTCCGCATCGCACACCGTCGCGATGCACTCGCGCCGCGCGTGAAAGTCGGCCGGGAGCACTTCAATCGTGCCCTCTGGCATCCGCTCGCGCACCGCGCGGATACACGCGGCAAACTGGCCGGCCCCCTCATCCTCCAGATCGTCCCGGGCCACCGCCGTGATCACCACATGACGCAGGCCCAGCTCCACCACCGCCTCCGCCAGCCGCTCGGGCTCATCCGCCGCCGGCGGCTCCGGGCGGGCCGTCGCCACCGAACAGTAATGGCAGCGCCGCGTGCATCGATCGCCCAGGATCATGAACGTCGCCGTCTTGTGCGACCAGCACTCCGTGATGTTCGGACAGCGGGCCTCCTCGCACACCGTCGCCACGCCGCTCGTATTCACCACGCGGCGGGTGGTGGCCATCACGGCCGTCGGCATCGGCCGCTTGAGCCACGACGGCAACCGCCGCCTCGACGGCTCCCAGGCAGGTAAGACCGGCAAAGACGTCATGCACCTCACTCCAACACAGACCCCTGAGTATATCGCCGTCCCCACCCCCTGAAAAACCCGCAGGGTGCCCCATCCCTCGCGCAGCGATGGGTGGGGTCCCGATGATGCGAATACGAAAGACTCCCCACACCCCCACCTCCTCCCCCCCCCCCCCGGCGCACCCGCACCCC
>CAZQEN010000515.1:0-3797 GCA_964591605.1 uncultured Planctomycetales bacterium | reverse complement strand
CGGGAAACGAAAGGAAACATCGCGGGCAAAACGGCCGACCCGCTAATCAATTACCAGTTTTCTTTGTATTGGCTGCAACTTATGAGCATAGCCGCTCGCCAGAAATTCCTTCTGGGCTTCGGTTGCCGTTTTTATGGCATCATCCCATTGATTGCTTTTTGATTGTTGTTGGGAAAGCTTAATAGCAAGCTCCGCATTGCTGACAATTTTCTGAAGTTTCCTTTGGTTGTTGTAATAAACCGCAAAAGCAGTGAGCAGAATAATTAAAACGGCTGCTGCCGCACCGCCAACAACAATTTTAAGAAAGTTTCTTTCGTCCAATGTTGTTACTCCCATCAAGAATTAGCATTGCCAAAGGCAGCGTTACGGGAATAAGTTTTCAAAAACTCAATACGCAAACTGGACGGGCAGCAATCCGTTATGCCGCTCTGCTGAGATTGTACTGGGAAGCTTACAGAATTCAATCAATGGTTTCTGCCCCATTCTGGCGGTCGGTTGCTTCTGACTGAGAAATAAAGACTTATGGCGGTTTCTGATTGGCGGTTATGGGGTTTCAATGCTGGCGGTTATCCCCTTTTGGTCGGTTAACCGTCATTTCGAGGCAGTTCTATAAGCCCTGCAAATAAAGGGGTTTACGCTAATCTCTGAAAAGGACTTTGCGGGCGGCTGATGGGTGGGCCACCCGGCGCAAACTCACCCGGCGGTGAATGGTACGGGGAGAGGGGCGGGTCACGGCCGGCCGACGGTGCGCAGTAGCTGGGCGTTGTCCTCCCCACCGACGGGGACATGCAGCCGCAGGAGCGAGGTCCGCAGGTCGGGCATGCGCTGGACCGGCGGCAGCGGGCCGGCCATGGTCATCGCGAAGCCGCACGAGCTGTCGGGCCGCAGATTGCCGTGGATGCCGACCAGGTCGATCAGGCGGGTCATCGAGATGGCCCCGACGAAGTAACTCTCCTGAAGCGAGAGCACCACGTCCGGCGGGTGCTCGACCAGCCCGTGGAAGGCGTGCCAGAGCCGCTGGAGGGCGTCGGGAAATACGCCGTCGGCGCTGGCTCGAAACCAGTCGTCGTCGTCGGCATACCCCTGGGCGTCGATGAGTCCCTGCCGCACGAGCGTCTCGGCCGCCCCGCCGAGCTGGAGCGGGTCGCCGCGCTCCGCCTGGTAGTGGAAGCGGTCGCCCGACCGCGCGACCCGCGCCAGACCGTCGCGGCTGCGGACCACCATCTCCGGGCCGTCCATGTACGCGGCGATCTCGACCCCGGCGATCGCCACCGCATCCCGCGCCGCCGGAGCGGGGGTGCGCGTATGAATCACCGCGCAGCTCACCATGCCGAACTCCGGCACGATCAGATCGACAGGCGTGCGCAGACGCGTGCCCACGCGGTAGCCCATCGACTCGAGAACGTCGCGCAGGGGAATCCGCCGGCTGTCCTCGTGGAACGCGTGGCCGTGGTCCGACAGCAGCGTGATGCGGGCCCGCCCGCGGGTGGCGAAGAGCAGATCCTGACACAGCCGGTCCACGCGCACGATCGCGACCTGATGCCCGTTGCGGCCGTACTTGGCCCCCACCGCCGACGTGCCCACCACGTAGGCGGCGTAGCGTGTCCCCGCCGTCTTCAGGAAACCCTCGCGGATCGCGCGCAGCTCGTGGTCAAGCCACGGATAGGGGTCCAGATACGCCTCGGCATGGAGCAGCGGCGACAGGCGATAATCGACGTACTTCTCCCACGTCACGTTACCGCTGGAGGCGTAGGTGTCGTAGCCGCCGGCGAGCCGCTCGCCGTCGAAATACTCCGACTCCACGCCGGGCGAGGGCGAGTTCCCGAAGAAATCGGAGATGCTCAGGTCGGTCATCACCGGGAACGGTGCGATGGTGCGGCCGGGCGGGTGGCAATAGCGGAATCGGCCGCCGGCATAGGCGTCCTTCACCATGCTGAACGGAACGCTGTCGAGCAGCACCATGAGGTGCCGCTGCTGGTCGGCGGGTACCTCGTCAAGCGTGACATACTCGACCTGACCCGCGGCGTCGGCATAGCCGATGCGGGTCACGCGGCCGTCGGGGCCGAGCTGCTCGCAGCGGTCGCCCCGGCCGCCCTCCAGCGTGTTGTACCAGCGCTCGGTGACGCCGCCGGGCAGGTGCTTCACTTCGATCGGTGCGATGGGGAAGAGTTTCGGCGCCGGACCCGCGCAGCCCGTCAGAACCAGGCAGACCAGGCAGGAACGCAGAATGATTGATACTGTCGAGCAGGACGGCGTGGGCAGCGGACTCGCTGCCCGGGTTTTATGCGCACGGGCAATGAGTACATTGCCCATGCCACCCCGGGTAAACCTTTCGGCGCTCCTGCCTGGAACCGCCAGACCGCCAGGTGTGATGCGTTTCATGCGGAGAACCCATCTCGTCAGGGGGGAAGAACGCCGACGCCCCGGAGATTCGCGGATTCTATATCCTGAGCCGGTTGGACAATCAACAAGCCGTCACTGGGCCATGATTCTGGAGATCTGGAAAATGGGCAGGAGCATGGCCAGCGCGATACCGCCGATGAGCGAGCCGACGATCACGATCATGAGCGGCTCGATGAACTGCGTCATGGTCTGGATGGTCTGCTTGAGGTCGGCCTCGCACAGCTCGCAGACGCGGTCCATGGCCGGCCCGAGACTGCCCGTACGCTCGCCCGCCTGCAGCATCTGCCAGACCGGGCGCGGGATGAACGGGGCATCCAGAAGCGCCTGACTGAGCTGGTCGCCGTGCTGGAGCCGCCGGTGGGCGTCCTCGAGGGTCCGCCCGAAGACCTGGTTCCCGACGACATCGCGCGTGATGAGCACGGCGTCGAGCATGGACACGCCCGCGGTGATCATCGAGCCGAGCGTCCGCAGGCAGCGGACCAGGCACGCCTTGCGGTACAGCCCGCCGAGCACCGGCAGATGCAGCCGTAGCCAGTCGGCGGCCAGCCTCCCGCGCGAGGAGCGGAAGAACACCACCGTCCCGAGAGTCACGACGGCCGTCCCGACGGCGAAGGTGATCCAGTGTGCGTAGAGGTATGAACTGGTTCCCATGAGGATACGGGTGGGCAGCGGCAGAACCGCCTGTTTGCCCGCGTAGATGCTGGCGAATTTCGGGAGCACGAAGGTCAGCAGAAAGACGGTCGCGCCGATCGAAAAACACACGAGGGTGACCGGATAAAGCAGCGCCCCTTTGACCCGCTTGCGCAGGTCGCGCTGGTGGCGCAGGTAGTCGGCCACGCGCACGAGCATGGCGCCCAGCGCGCCGGTGGCCTCCGACGCCCGCACCATGTGGATCATGAGCGGCGAGAAGACCCTGGGATGTGCGGCCAGGGCGGCGGAAAGATCGCAGCCGCCCTGCACGCGCTGGATGATGTCCTCGACCGTCCGCCGGAACGCGCCGGGCGGCGACTTGTCGATGGTTGCTTCGAGGGCCTCGGCCAGCGGCACGCCGCTGTCGACCATGGCCGCGAGCTGATTGGCGAAATAGATGACGTCGTCGGTCCTGACGCGGCGGCCCGCGCCCCGCGTCATGCCGGCCGCGTTGGCCGCCTCGTCGACCTCCTGAAGCCGGACCACGTACTTGCCCTCGGCCCGCAGCATCCGCAGGGCATCCGCATTCGAGCGCGCCACCAGTTCGCCGCTGAGGGCGGCGCCGGCGCCGGTTCGAACCATGTAAGCGAATCTGGGCATGATCGAAATCGTCCTGCGGTCAACTCGTCACACACCGTCACTTCACGAGTCTAGTGCCCTTTTCGGTAACACGGTTTCGGTTGTCTGCGCTAGGCCCGGCCTTC
>CAZQEN010000514.1:0-3849 GCA_964591605.1 uncultured Planctomycetales bacterium | reverse complement strand
CCCCGCCCAGGACGACTGCGGCGTCGCCGCCACCGTCGAAGCGATCCTCTCCGGCCGGCCCCTGCCCATCCACCGCGTCGCCTGAAAGCGATTTTGGGAACAGCTCCGGCCACATCCAAGTGAACACCCCCTGGGCCCGTCCGGTCCGGAGAAAGCCCCCCGCGGCAAACCCGAACCACCCGCCCAAGGCAGACCACGGGCGGACGGAAGGCGAACGAAGCCCAAAATCCGAACGATGAACGCCGGAAGTCTGGCCGGGTCGTCGTTCGAGCTTCGTCATTCATTCGTCATCCGGGTTTCGTCATTCAGTCCTTCCTTCCGCCTCGGGCGCCTCATCCACCCCTCACCAGGGCCTTTCTCACCCGGCAATCGCCCCCGACACCCCCGCCCCCGCCGTCCCGCTTGCCTCGCCTCCTCACGAGCTTCAGAATATAGGGAGTCAGACATCGGCTGACGGATGCAACGCACCGCCTGGGGTAACCGCTTGCTCAACATCCGCTGTCAATGCGGCCGGCAGCTCAAGGTCCCCGAGTCCGCCATCGGACACTCGGGCAAATGCCCCTATTGCCATGTCGGCGTCCGGCTGATCGGTCCGAACTACGAGGCCGGCAACGGCCCGTTCTCCGACCGCCTCGTCATCTCCAGCGGCCCCATTCACGCCGGTGACCAGCTCGTCCTGGGCGGCCCGGGACCCATCGAGATCGGGAAACTCCCCGGCAAGCCGATCCTGCTCGCGGGCAACAAGGTCTCCCGGTCGCACTGCCGCCTCGTCCGGGCGAATGGAACCTGGTCTATAGAGGATCAGGGAAGCAAGAACGGCACCCAGGTCAACGGCCAGCGCATCACCCGCCGGGCTCTCCAGGACGGCGACGTCCTGCAGGTCGGCGAGTTCCTGCTCCAGTTCCTGGCCGATCCCGACAAACCGGCCTCTCCTGCGCCGCAGCCCCCGCCCCCTCCGCCGCCCGTGCATCCCAGGCCGGTCACGCCGGCCACCCCCGTCGCTCCGAACCCCGCCTCCCCCGCCGCCCAGACTGTCGCCCTGGCCCCAGCCGAGAATGACGGGGAGACCCAGGCGGATGCCCCGCCGCCCGATGACCACCTCTACGGCCTCAGCTCAGGCGAACTCATCGACACCCCGACGCCCATCGACGAACCGGAACCCAAGCCGCCCGACACGCAGGACGGACCCGAGTGCCCCGGATGCCGAAGAAGACTTCCCAAAACCGCCAAGATCTGCGTCAACTGCGGAATCAACCTCAAGACCGGCCGCGCCATCCTCACTGCCAGCGAGGAAAACCTCGATGAGATCTACGCGACCGTCGAGTCCATCCTTCACGTCGTGAGCTGGCCCCTCTGGATGGGCTTCTTCCCGATCGCCTCCGAAGCCCTCGGCGTGCGGCGACCCTACGTCACCTGGGGCATCACGGCCGTCACCATTTTCATCAGCATGGGTGTCTACATCGCCGAGATCAAGGACCCGCTCCGCGATCGCGTCATCAAGCAGTACATGCTCTGGTGCGGCAACGCCGTCCCCACCGCCGAAGACATCGAGATGCAGTACTGGCTCACCAACTATGGGGATGACACCGCCTACGAGGCCAAAAAGCTGGAGATCGAGTCCCGCATCCATCCGGCCAAACGCAAGAACATCTCCGACGACGAGATCGCGCTCGAAGCCCTCCGCCAGTTGCCCATCAAGGACCGCTGTTACGGCCAGTACGAGCCCGCTCAGCTCATCACCAGCGCCTTCCTCCACGGCGGTATCATGCATCTCGTCGGCAACATGATTTTTCTCCTGGTGATCGGCGGCCGGGTCAACGCCATGATCGGCAATCTGGCAACGATTATCCTCTATCCGCTTCTGGCGGCGGCCGCCGGCCTCATTTACATGACCACCGCCGCCGCCCAGCTCCCCCATCCCCTCATCGGCGCGTCGGGCGCCATCATGGGGCTCGCCGGCATGTACTTTGTCCTGGTGCCCATCAACAAGGTCCACATGGTCTGGTGGTGGCGGCCCTGGTTCGTCGGAAAGTTCCAGCTCAACTACAAGATGTGGGCCGCCCGCGGCTTCTGGGTGCTGCTGTTTTACATCAGCTTCGACGTGCTCTACACGGTCTTCGGCATCGAAGACAATGTCGCCCACTGGGCGCACCTGGGCGGCTTTCTGACCGGCATGGCCGTCGCTCTGCTCCTGATCGTCACCCGCCTGGTCAACGCCCGCGGCGGCGACCTGCTCAGTGCCCTGCTCGGCCGGCGTGCGTGGCTCCTGGTGGGCAAGCCCGATGCAACCCGCCGATCGCTCATCGCGATCTTCTGACCGCCATCAGGGCGCACCCTGACCGCGCTCGCGGAACAGCTTCACCACCGGGGCGAAAACCGCCTCGTTCCGCTCATCCGCCCGGATCAGTTCTTCGTGGGTGTCGACCACCCGTCTGGCCGTCCCGGGAGCATCTGCCTCAATCTGCGGAAGCTGCTCCCAGCCCGCCGGCTGGGCTTCGAGAGCATCCTCGATGCGGAACAGTTTGAGCACATGCATGTCCTGCAGGCATTTGCGCACCCGCTCGCTCGGCCGCAGCAGGTGAATCTGCGGCCCGCCCCGCCGGCCGCGCGTCGCCAGCCCCACCAGAAAGCCCGTGAACGTGCTGTCCAGCCACTCGGCGCCCGACAGATCAAAGCACACCTGCTGAATCGAAGCGTCCACCAGACGCTTCAGCCCGGCCTCCAGTGTTTCGCAGATGGCGACCGTGCACGCCCCTTCAGGACGCACCACCAGCGTCGCCCCCACGCGTCCTGTCCAAACGGGGATGTGAGTGCCTCCGGCCATGGGCACTGTCTCCAGCCTTGCGCCCCATACGATACCCGATCCCCCCGCGATCTCCAATATGAAGCCCAGGAAGGACCACGGCCGCTTCCGGTCACCCCGCGCACTCCGCATATGTCTTGCCCGTCTCCCACACCCGCACCCGTGCCAGCCGGGCCGCGCCGAACTGCCGGTCCAGCAGCGACCAGATGACCCGCGAGATGTTCTCTACGGAGGGATTGAGATTCCGGAACTCCTCGCAGTCCAGGTTGAGGTGCTTGTGGTCCAGCCGGTCGATCACCCGCTCTTTGACCGTCCGCTCGAGCTGCGCGATCGGCAGCACCACCCCGGTCACCGGATCCGGCTCGCCGCTGATGGTGACCTCCACCTGGTAATTGTGGCCGTGCCCGCTCGGATTGTTGCACTTGCCGAACGTCCGGCGGTTCTCCTCCTCCGACAGCGATGGGCAGTGCAGCCGATGTGCGGCCGCGAATTCGAATGCCTCGGTCATCAGAACCATGTGGCTTGCTCCTGCCGACAGCGTGTAGTGCAGATAGGGCGTCAGCCGCAGTTCCCAGTCGACCCAGCGGGTGCCGGCCGGGGTGTGCGGCCCCAGCGCCGCCCCGATCGACCGCAGAAGCCGCTCCGGCGCCGCAGGTGCCGTCCCTCCCGCCTGGAGTGCACGGCCCCCCTCATCCGTCCGACCCGCCCACGCCTGGTTGCACAGCGGGATCGCATACTCGCGGAGCACGCGGTCGATGGCGCTGATGTTGCAGATGTACCCGGTCACCGGGTCCGGCTCACCCTCGATCCGGGCGCGCAGGATCAGATAGGCCCCCCCGCCGCCCGCCGACGGCCACCCGGCCCACGAATTGAGCACAGGCCCGCTCTCCCCCGCCCCCACCGCAAACCGGATCTCCCGCATCAGCCGCATCAGGCGCGATTGTAGAACCCCCGCCCCCGCCAAACAACGCCCCTGACGCAGCCACCCTGATCGAGAACCCCCCCGGCCGGATCACGCGCGGACGGGCCGTCCGCGCCACGCCGGG